>CALXXR010000150.1 GCA_944392735.1 uncultured Spirochaetaceae bacterium
CACGATGCAGGAGAGCGAGTCCACGCTCTACCAGAACTACAGCAAGTTCATGGGATACGTCAGTGAGCTCAAGACGATGGCTGTACGCACCAATGCGGATACCCCAGCTGACGCGCACCACGCAGTCCAGCTTGGAGCCGAGGGCGTAGGACTCTGCCGCACCGAGCACATGTTCTTCGGCGGCAAGAGGATCATCTCCATGAGGAAGATGATCCTTGCGGACACCTATGGCGAGCGCCAGATCGCGCTTTCCGAGCTCCTGCCCATGCAGAGGGAGGACTTCATCGGAATCTTCCGCGAGCTCAAGGGCCTTCCTGTAACGATCAGGCTCCTGGACCCGCCTCTCCATGAGTTCCTTCCCAACGACCACACCTCGCGCCACGAGATGGCTCTCCAGCTGGGAACGACCGTCGAGAACATCTCCAAGAAGATCAACGCGCTTCAGGAGTTCAACCCGATGCTCGGCTTCCGCGGATGCCGCCTCGCAATCGTATATCCCGAGATCCTCGAGATGCAGGTGAGGGCGATCATCGAAGCTGCGATCACCGTCAAGAGGCAGGGCGTCGACGTCCACCCGGAGATCATGATCCCGCTCGTAGGCATCTACAAGGAGTTCGATTTCTGCAAGAGGCATGCTGAGGCGGTCATCGCCAAGGTATTCGAGGAGCAGGGCCTCAAGGTCGAGTACAAGCTCGGCACGATGGTCGAGGTTCCGCGCGCAGCCATCACCGCAGATGAGATCGCCAAGTCCGCTGAGTTCTTCTCATTCGGCACCAACGACCTCACGCAGATGACATGCGGCTTCTCCCGCGACGATGCAGCTTCGTTCCTCTCGCACTACGTCAACGATCCGGACAAGCAGTTCTATCCGTATGATCCGTTCCAGACCATCGACTTCGATGGAGTCGGAAAGCTCATCAAGACAGCTGTCGGACTCGGACGCGGCGTAAGGCCGGGAATGAAGATGGGAATCTGCGGCGAGCACGGCGGAGATCCGAAGTCGATCGCATTCTGCCAGTCGGTCGGACTCGACTACGTCTCCTGCTCACCGTTCAGGGTGCCTATCGCAAGGCTTGCGGCTGCACAGGCTGCAATCGCAGCAGGCGCCTCGAAGTAAATCAAGGCAAAGACCTGATCATAGGCTGTCGGCAATCGAAGTCGGCAGCCTATTTCATTATAGGTCATCGCTAGAAGGTGAGAGTCCTTTATGGACGTAGCTTTTCCTGCCTTCAGTAGAACAGAAAAGGCTTCCATCGCGAGGTGGAATCAGAAGAGAATCGCAAGCAGAACCATGTGCGTATGCCGAGTAAATCATTGCTTCGTGATTATTTCACCATTCCAGAGGCGCTTAAGGAAATCCTTCCACGGCAGGATGAGGATGCCATCCTCAAGCATCCTTGGAGTCTCTTCCCTCGATACCACAATGTAGCTGGAGAATATGCCTTCCTCCTTAAGCTCCCTGATGTTTGCAAGATGCTTGTCCGTAACTGTCCTTGCGCTCTTGACCTCGATTGCAGCTTCATCGCCGATTATGAAGTCGACCTCTCGCTTTCCATCGCTGGTGCGGTAGTAGGTTATTTCGGTGCTGTACAGTCCGGAATAGTCGATATAGGCGATAAGCTCCATTGCGATATAAGTCTCGAAGAGCATGCCGTATTCTGTCATCGTCTCTGTCGGAACAGCCATACGTGCAATGCTTCTGACAACACCTATATCGAAGAAATAGAAGCGGGAGAATGATGTCTCCTTCCTCTTCTTCGTCTTGCCATACGGCTTTATCTCCTTGACCATCAGGGTATCAAGCAGGATCCTGTACCAGGTCCTTATCGCCTGGCGGCTGACACCGACATCGGATGCGAATGCGGAGAAATTGATCTGCTGCCCATTCGATAACGCGGCCTTCTCAAGGAAGTTGATGAAACCAGGAAGGTCGTTGACCTCATTCTCAAGCTGGATCTCTGCTTCAAGATATAAGCCCCCATAGGCTTCAAGGGCTTCTTCAGCATCCTCAGGATGCAGATACATTTCAGGTAGGAGCCCAGTCTTGAATATCCTCTCAAGGGTATAATCATCCCTGTCTATGATCTCAGGATAGCAGAGTGGGTGAAGCTTCCTCTCAAGAGCACGACCGCCAAGGAGGTTCACTCCTCCGGCCTTCAGTTTCCTGACGCTTGATCCCGTCATAAGGAATACAAGATCCGTCTCCTCGATGAACTGGTGTACGGTGTACAGCAGCTGCGGAGCTCTCTGAATCTCATCAATAACGACAAGACCTTCAGTCAGTCCCTCAGCCTTCAGGGTTTCTTCTAGAAGCGCAGGGTTTCGGACAATGCGGTAATATAGAGCATTTGAAAGCAGATTCCAGTAGAGCACAGGCTTCTTGACTTCATTCTTCGCATACATCGACTTGCCGCACATCCTAGGGCCGATCAGGAATACGGATCTACGGTCAAGGATCCCATCAAGATCAACATAGCGCTTTACATATTCTTCCATAATTTGCCTCTGTTAGAATCATAATATTGCAAAAAGTGAATTTCATAAAGTCAATATTTGCTCCGGGGCTCTTGAGTCTTCTGAATCTGATCCAGTTTCAGATGCTGTTCGAGGAGAGGGTCTATCATTTGAGGCAAGCGGAGGGAAGTGCCTACGATATGATCAAGAGGTCCTGATTTCTTGCTGAACGTATCAAAATACCCAAGATTATGGCAGTTGATAGAGATTTTCTATGCAACATATGCCGTTTCTGTTCGATAGCTTGCCATAGTCTGCTAAATATGAGAGCATATGTGCCAGCGAAAACGTGGCATAATCGGAATAGGAAGGTAGATAGGTGAGAAGATACTTCAAGGCATTTGGATTGGCCATGCTTGCCATCATTGCGCTCTTCCTATCCTCATGCCCAGCCCCAGCGCCGAACCAGACGGATGAAGGATCCGTGGCCTATCAGAAGCCGCAGGCTCCGAGGAACGTGAAGGCGACATGCGGCATGGACAACCAGATCACGCTCTCATGGGATCCCGTCGAGAATGCATCGCTGTATATAGTCTATGGAGTTGAGGGCTCCGAGTTCGGCTCCGAGATGCAGCCATATGCTTATACCAGTGCCACGACCATGACATTCCAGTATGTCGCTCCCGGCACTCCCGTCGACACCGATGCGGATGGCACGATCACGATCCCCCGCGACTTCGACAAGGATGAGATCTACATCTTCGCCGTGCGCTCCTACGTAAGCTACGACACCGGCGATTACCTCCTTTCCGACAACAGCGACTTCGCGGAAGGGTGCTTTGCGCCATCCACCGTCGAGTTCCATGCCGTCGTCACCAGCGACAGCGTAAGGCTGTATTGGAACTGCTCCAATCTATTCTCGCTCCTGAGCACCGGACTTGAGCCGAAGGCGCTCTACAGGACCGATTTCACGATCTCATATACAGACACCACAACAGGCGAGAGCAGGAAGATCACGAGAAAGGACGTGGGCGGATCCGATCCCTGGCTCCATGCAGATCTAAGGGCGTCCAAATACTTCACCCATGGCCATGAATATGAATTCACCATCCAGCTATCGGTGCTGGATGCAGCCGGCGCATCGCTTGCGATGGTCACATCATCGCCTGTGGATGTGACGATGACCGATTCGCTCATCGTCTCCCCGATAGAGGAGGAGATGATATCAGCATCCGATGGCACCGTATCGAAGGCGATAGAGCTGGAGTGGACGGTTCCATCCTGGTCTCTCCCTGTATCGCGTTCGAACACCTATTTCCAGATAGATAGAAGGGAAAGCGACGGTGAGTGGGAGACTATCATCGATGAGATAACGACAGCGATGCAGAGCAAGGCAATAGAAGAAGCAGCGCAGAAATACACCTTCCGCGATGAGGATGTGGAGGACGGCAAGCGCTACGAGTACCGCATCTACAATGCCCATGTCGATGCCGAAGGCCAGATGAGGATCTGCGAAGAAGAGCCCGTAACTGTCGAAGGCTCCCCATTCTCCCCGATAGCAGAGAGCCTCTCAGCTGAATGGAATCCGTCAGAAACCAAAGATTCCGGCACAGCAACCCTCAAGTGGAACACGGCATCCGCAGAGCTGCCAGAAGATCTGACGTGGGCGATAGAGCGGACAGTCTGGCATGGCGCAAAGGATCAGACAGCAGTAGATTACATAACCGAAGGGATAACATCGCAGGAAAGCACTTCAAGAAAGCGCAGATCTTCATCCATCCAGTTCACTGCAACCATCAAAGAGATTCTCTCTGAATGCGATAAAGGCTGCGATAATCAAATACATACATACTCATATGCTCCCGTGATCATCAAAGGCAGCAATGAAGTCATCTACAGGTTCGGGTCATTCGAGTTCAATGAGACCCCATCTCTCGGCGAACCGATCGAGCATCAGATCTTCCGCAACCTCACAGCAAGCAATAACCTCGTCAGAAAGATCCGCATCGAATGGAATGTGATGGATGACTACAAAGACAAGACCATTTCGTATCAATATGCAATCGATAAAGCAGAATACAAGGATATAAGCGTTCAGCAGGAAGGAAGCATCTCCTATGCGGATATATCAGTATCTGATAGCACGGAGCATACGATAAAGCTCATGGCGACATCTGGTGGTACAGATGCTTATGAATCACCATCAACAGTTACAGGAAATGCTCTGAAGGATCTTGATGATATCGACCTAAAGGCAAGCGAAGGCACATCGGGTGAGTCCATAACCCTCACCTGGAATGGATTCACACCTGTATCTGAAGTTAAGTATTGCATCACAACCGATAGCAATGAATACCCGATAGACCCATCCACTGGCTCAGCAACCATCAGCGAAGGCCTGAGCAACAAGGGTGAAAAATACACCTTCAAGTTTGTCGCAAAAGACAGGCTAGGAGAAAGCATAGAATCAAAAGAAGCAGAAGGCTACATCCTTCCTGAGCCAAAGCTTACAAGCGTCAGCAAAGGCGATTATAACGACAGGATCGTCATCGAGTGGGAAGATCTTGGTGATATGGTTGAATCCTATGAAGTGCTTCGCTTCGCATCCGCTTCGATGACTGGCGATTATGTATCATTCGTTACAGCCGAAAACACATATGAAGATAAAGATGCAGGCATCGGCACCGACTACTTCTACACTGTCCGTTCAAAGAAGGGGAATGCCGTTTCCACCTATGAGGATGAGTTCAAGACAGTGAAGAACATCCTTCCAGACCTTGAGCAGGAGAATGTCGGATACAAATTCAATCCAAGTAGGGGAACAACAATTGAAGTAAAGGAGCTTGAGGATCCGAACAAAAGCGGCTATGTCGCACCGTATATACAGGTTGCCTTTCCTGCGAACAAGACTTGCGCAACGTATTCGATCAAGAGTTCTGAAAGCAAGTTCGAGAATGAAGTGATCTACGATGTAAGCAATCTTCAGGCCAAGGGATCCATATACACGAATGATAAGTCCGAAAACGAAGCAGGCTACATCGCATATGATGAGAAGACCGGCATAATTACGATAAACACGGATGCCGGCATCCTCGATGAGGATTTTGAGATAAAGAATCTGACAATCGTTGGAAACAGCAAGAATGGGGATTATCAAACAGATACGAATTCTGTTTCCACGAACAACGCCAACAGAAGTCCGAATACCTACGATTACATCAACATGTTCAATAGCGTTGTCAGTGAAGCGCTAACGTATGCTGATGGACAGTTGGGAGGGCAATGGTCTACTGAAGGTGGTAGGCAGCAAAAGGATTACGATGGCTTTTCGATTACAACAGCAATGGTTTGGGGAACAAGTGGTAGGCAATATGGAAATTTGATGATGAATGGAAGGCATGGATTGGTTTATCCAATATCGTTGGAGAGTGATTCTGCCGTATCCACGTCCAGTGAAACAGGATGGCCACCTTATGACTTGGAGACTATCGCACCGCAGGAAAGCGATTCCGAAATCGAAATTTCATTGAAAACTGACAAAGACGTTTTTGTCGATGGAAAATATCTTAAGGTTCCTGGAGCAACAATAAGGGTATTCAATATCAATGTTCGTAAATCCGAAACCACTGCAACCGGAACATACTGGGTGATGCCGGATGGTGGAACCGAAGAATCGATCGATTTCTCGGAGGTAGGGGATATCATTCCGTACCATGCGAATATAGAGTGGAGCATATGAGAGCGAAGCATATCCTTGCATTGGCTATTCTGATGATCATCATGCTGCTTCCAGCATGCAACTGGAATGCGCTCTCATCCGAGTTCGAGGAGAAGGAGCCTGTAGGTTCATCTGAGGCTGTCATCCTCTTCCGTGGGGATCCTCCTCGCAACGTCACATCTACGCAGGCCATCTATAGGGATCAGGTGGTCGTATCGTTCGATGGTGTCAGCGGTGCCGACTCATATGACATCGAAAGAGTGTCCATGCCAAGCAGCGCTGAAAGCTACGATGAGAACGACTGGCGCGTCATTGCTTCGATCACAGCTGATTCTAGCTCCAGGTATATCTATCATGATTACGAAGCCGTCAGCCCCGACACCGTCTATTTCTACCGCGTGAAGGGAAGGAGCCTCTACGCGGAGGTGAGCGGTGGCATCACTTCCAAGTATTCTTCCGTCGTATCGGGATGGCCGCTATCCCCACCGACAACGCTGACTGCTTCGCAGGGCATTTCCGTTGATAAGATAACCCTCGAGTGGACGCAGGTGGACATGGTCTCCGGATACAACATCTACTACTACGTTCCATCAGCAGGCGGTGTGGAGACTTGGACCAAGTACAACAAGACGCCTGTTCCTGCACCGTATGGAGTTGATCGCATCTCATATAACTTCATCCCGACTCAGAACCAGAAGGGCGTCGATGTGTTCTTCTATGTTGAATCCATTTCAAGGGGCGGAAACTACAGCGACAGAAGCGGAGTGAGGAATGGCTATACATATGTCGAAGGCGCACCAGACAAGCCTGAGGACCTTTACGCAAGCCAAGCCGATTCCTCTTCCTATATCGAGATATGCTGGGCAATACCTGATAACGAAGGATCAGTAGAGGATGAATCGTACTTCAGGTGGGAGATATCCAGGATGTCCGGCAACACCGATGCGGAGCTGATATTCCAGTTCAATTCCAATGCTCCGGATATTTCTCCTGTAAGGGAAGAAGGGGGGCGCTATATCTATCAGGATGTATCCTCTTCCGACAATGTGCTGCATACAGGAGTGGACTACACATACACCGTCAGGGCGATCCTTGTCCGTCCTCATGAGGAGGATGAGCTCACAGGCACCTCCGATAGCGCCACAGGCTTCCTTGTCGGTCCTCCGACGGCCATCGGCGATATGGTCACAGTCTTCCCAGATGGTTCTACAAACGGCTACTTCGAATTCACGATAGAGGAGCCTCCGCGCGGCTGGAACAGCAGCAAGCACTGGGTCTACAACATCTACGGCAGGAAGTCGCTTCCGGGGCAGCTTCCAGGTCCGTGGATCCTCATTACGGAGGAGAGCAATAAGCCAGTAACGGCATCGCCTGTGAAGATACATGTCGACTATGATCCGAATGCCGTGACGCGTGCTGGAATCGGCTACAACGTCAATGAATTCGATGTAAGGGTCCGGGTAGATGGTGAAGAGATCGAAAGCGAAGGCGTTGAATCGGTGATGGATGAACCGATTGTCACGCCGCGTGCAGATGCTCCGAGCGCTGAGCTTATCAGCGTGTCCCGCAACAGATGGAGCGGGGACCTCAAGGCGAACAGCAATGGCGTGTATCCCGTCATATTCTCCCTTGGTTCATCCACGCTTTATGAGGAGTATCAGGTGGAGGCGCTTGATACAGCAGGGATATCCAAGGGAACGCTCGATGGCCTCAAGAACAATACGCCGGAGACCATACTGACGAACCTCAGTCCATCCACGCCTGGGGAGATCTGGTATTATCGCGTGAGGGGCGTCGATGTCTTCGGCCGCTACAGCGAATGGAGCACCAGCAGATCCGATGACTCAGAGCGCTATGCTGAAGGCTATGGCGCTTTGACAGGCAATGCGTTCATCAAGTTCTTCGAGGCATACGTCCTCAAGCCATGGGAGTTCGTCAACAGCCCGACATTCCCGCAGAACCTGAAGACGAAGTGGAACAAGAGCAAGATCCACAGCCTTGTCGATAAGCATGGACTGGGAAGCCTTGGTGAGGTCACCGAGACCTCGGACTTCCACAATGGAACGATCTACTACCATTCATATGCCAATGGACTTGCTGGCGATGTCGATTTCAAGTACACGAACTTCGGCGAGCTGGACTGCATCTGCGGCAATGGCGCCTACAAGATGTCGAAGGTCAATGCAAGCGGAAACAACGGAACATGCTCCGGAACGATAACAGTGACGGGAATCTATCCAGCCACTGTGGATTTCTCCTCGCTTCGTGTCATGTCATACGCATTCTCCGGTAAATATAAGCTGACGCAGGACAATGGGCGAGGGCTTGAGGAAGTGGAGGCGATCAGGAATGAATAGGGCGCTGAAGCTCATCGCTGCATTGATGCTTTTCATCCTCTCCTCCTGCGACATGTTCGTGACGGCGCCCAATCCGCTTGTGGGCTACTACAAGGTCGCTGACACAAAGGGTTCCGTTGCTGCGCGCTTCTACTATACGCTGGAGGAGAACGGCTTCTTCTCTCTTTCCCAGGCAGGCGGACGAAACAGCAGCGAATTCATCACATTCGAAGGCGTATGGACGATGGATCTCGACCATTTCGATTTCTTCACAGCTTC
>CALXXR010000151.1 GCA_944392735.1 uncultured Spirochaetaceae bacterium
CCATGTTCCTTATCGTGATGTTCCTCACGCGGCCTTCGGAGCCATCCTCATCCCTGAATCCCGTGATGATGCATGGCGACTCCATCCCCTCCGCTTTGATGCCGTCGATGAGGATCGACCCGACGCTTCCGCCGTTCTCCTTCTCCTTCCTCTCCTCCTCGGAGCGGAAGCCGAACTTGCAGCGCTTTCCAAGGAAGATGAAGATGGGGACGCAGATGCCCACCATCCTGATGTTCCTCAGCTCGATATCAGAGATGTCGGAGCCGTCGGCGGATTCGATCGAGATCCCCGATACGCCTCCCGGGAAGATATCGGGCAGCATGAAGGTGCAGTTCGATATCTTCACGCCATGGATGCCGAAGTACGTCTCGGTGCCGATCTTGAAGGCGTTCATCGCGGATACGACTGTCGCGTCGTCTATCTCGATGTCCTCGGCAGGCCCCATTGCCATATCGCAATCGCAGACGTTGATGCTGTCGTGGCCCTGCACCATGGGGGCCTTCACGCAGAGCCCGTCATCGGCGGTGCTGACGAAGACATGGGAGACCCTGACATGCCTGGATGACATGATGTCGATGCCATCGGTGTTCGCCACATGCCTGTTGTTGTCGATGACGATGCTGCGGACGAACACGTGCTCAGAGGCATCTATCGAGAGGCTCCAGTCCATCGCGTCGCGGATGATGATGTTGTGGATGTCGACGTTCCTCGATCCCCTGATCCAGACCGTGTACATGGGGCGCTTGATCTTCTCCGCTCCTTCGTTCCACTTGTCCTCGGCATACCTGATCCTCGCCCTGTATGCAAAGCGCGTGGTGTCCTCGGGAAGCCCCATCGGATCATTCAGGACCGGCGGAAGCTTCGTGTATCCAAGCGGCTTCAATAGCGGCCTCTCATGCGGCAGGTAGACGAAGTACTCTCCGTTGCCGTCGATCCTTCCGCCTCCGCAGATGGCGACGTTCTCGGCGTCGACGGCCTTGATGAACGCATCGGAGAACCTAGAGAGGTCCTTCGAGGCCTCCAAGGAGGAGTCGGGGGTGATGAAGAGCGTCGTGTTGGAATGGATCGAGAGCGTGCCAGCTGTATACGCACCGCCATCCACGAGCACCGTGCCTCCCTTCTTCCCCGCCTCATCCAGCGCTGCCTGTATGGCTGATGTCGATAGCACGCCGGCTTCCGGAACGGCCCCGAAGCTGCGGATGTCATAGACCGGCCCATCGGGGATCGCTTCATCGCCTATGTAGCGGTGATAGGGGATGTTGGTGTAGTAGTCGCCATCGTAGATGATTCCGTTTCCAGGGAAGGTGGGGGTGTCGTATTCCTTCGTCATTCATCGCCTCCAAGCCTTGATATCTGCATCGAGTCTGCATAGCTGAAGCCGGGGATCGAACCGGAGATGATGACGACGAGGTCGCCGTCCGAGACGATGTCCGAGTCCAGTGCGAGCTTTATCGACTGCTCCCTCATCTTCACGACATTGTCCGTAAACGGAGCAAGCAGCGGGGTGATCCCGTATGCGAGGTTGAGCTGGCGCGCGGCCTTGGCATCGGTGACGCAGACGATCACGGGGCATTCCGGCTTGAATGCCGATGTCAGCCATCCCGTGCGTCCCGTTGCCGTCATGCAGATGATGGCCTTGGCGCCAAGCGAAAATGATGCCTCGACCGATGCGCTGGATATCGTGCCGGGGATGTCCAGCGATTCATTGGAGGCCTGGTTGGCGAAGTAGCGGCTGCGGTAGTCTATCTGGCTCTCAGTGAACTCCGCAATCTCCGCCATCGTCTTGACCGCTTCGATCGGATACTTCCCGGCTGCCGTCTCCCCGCTGAGCATCGTGCATGTGGTGCCGTCGAAGATGGCGTTCGCCACATCGGATACCTCAGCACGCGTCGGACGCGAGTGCTCCGTCATCGATTCGAGCATCTGCGTCGCCGTCACGACGATCTTTCCCGCCTTCGCGCACTCGGAGATCATCATCTTCTGGATCACCGGGAGCTCCTTGAACGGGATCTCTACGCCCATGTCTCCGCGGGCGACCATGATCCCATCCGCGACCTTTATGATATCCTTGAGGTTGTCGATTCCGCTCCTGCACTCGATCTTTGCGATGATCTTGATCTTCTCTCCGCCGTTGACGTTCAGGAGCTTTCGCATCTTCCTCACGTCATCGGCGGTCCTGACGAACGATGCGGAGATGTAGTCTACATCCATCTCGATGCCGAAGAGGATGTCCGCTCTGTCGCACTCGGAGATGAATGGCTGGTCGATGTCCACTCCGGGTATGTTGATCGACTTGTGGTTGGATATGCGGGATGTGTTGTTCACGCGGCAGATGACGTCTCCGCCATCGATCGCCTTCACCGTCAGCGAGCAGAGTCCGTCATCGATGAGGATCGCCGTGCCGACCTCCACATCCTCCGCAAGGTAGGGGTAGGTGATGGATACACCCGTCTCATCCCCGATCCTCTCCCTGTCAGCCGAGAGCGTGAACTCCGTGCCTTCCTTCAGCACCGCAGCGCCGTCCTTGAATTCCCTTGTGCGGATCTCCGGACCCTTCGTATCCAGGATTACGGGGATGCTCCTTCCCATCTCGGCTGCAACCTTCCTCACCCTCTCGATCCTCGTCCTGTGCTCATCATGCGAGCCATGGGAGAAGTTGAGCCTTGCTCCATCCATTCCACCCTCTATCAGGGCCCTGACCATGTCCTCTGAATCGACCGCTGGTCCCAGCGTGCATATTATCTTCGTCTTGCGCATTCTCGATTTCCTACGCGATTATATCCCGAAACGCCATCCTCCTTCCATTGCCGCCTCTCCGATTTTTCCTTGACAGGGCGGGATTGTTGTTCATACTTAATTCGTGTGGACGTACACGCAAGAGGAGGAGAGATGTTTTCCAATATCCCGGAAGCCAAGCTTGGCATGATTGCGGTCAGCCGCGACTGCTTTCCGATATCCGTATCCGACGGCCGCAGCAGGAAGGTCGTTGAGGAGTGCTCCGCGCTGGGGCTCGATGTGTTCCTCGCTCCCACGATAGCGGAGAACGAATGCGACGCGATGAAGGCGCTGGATGAGGTGAATGCCGCAGGCTGCACGGCACTCGTCGTCTTCCTTGGCAACTTCGGGCCGGAGACGCCCGAGACGATCGTGGCCAAGGCCTTCGATGGACCTGTGATGTACATAGCCGCCGCGGAGGAGAGGGGGGACAATCTCATCAACGGCAGGGGAGACGCCTACTGCGGCATGCTCAACTGCTCCTACAACCTCGGATTGAGGAAGATAGCGGCATACATACCGGAGTATCCCGTAGGCGATGCCGCCGACTGTGCGCGCATGATCGCCGAGTTCGTCCCCGCAGCAAGGGCGCTCATCGGCCTCAGGAACCTCAAGCTCATCACGTTCGGACCCCGTCCGCAGGACTTCTTCGCCTGCAATGCACCGATCAAGGGGCTCTATGACATCGGCGTGGAGATAGAGGAGAACAGCGAGCTGGATCTTCTCGTATCCTATCGCGACCACGCAGGCGACCCGAGGATCGATGGCGTCGTCGCCGACATGGCGGAGGAGCTCGGTGCCGGCAATGCCTACCCGGATCTGCTGCCTCGCATGGCGCAGTTCGAACTGACGCTCCTGGACTGGGCCGAAGGCCACCGGGGAGCTAGGAAGTACGTCGCCTTCGCCGACAAGTGCTGGCCGGCATTCCCGAAGGAGTTCGGATTCGAGCCATGCTACGTCAACAGCCGCCTCGCATCCCGCGGCATACCCGTCGCGTGCGAGGTCGATATCTATGGCGCGCTCTCCGAGTTCATCGGCACCTGCATCACAGGCGCTCCCGTCACGCTGCTGGATATAAACAACACCGTTCCCAAGGATATGTACGAATCGGAGATCAAGGGACGCTTCGATTATGCCCTCAGCGACACCTTCATGGGCTTCCACTGCGGCAACACACCGTTCTGCAGGCTCTCCGGAGGCGGCATCAAGTACCAGCTGATCCAGAACAGGACGCTCGAGAACGGAGGCACCCCCGACTTCACGAGGGGAACGCTTGAGGGCGACATAGCCCCTGGCGATATCACGTTCTTCCGCCTTCAGGGGAATGCCGATGCATCCCTCCAGGCGTATGTTGCGGAGGGGGAGATACTCCCTGTCGCGACGAGATCGTTCGGAGGCATCGGCGTCTTCGCGATACATGAGATGGGAAGGTTCTACCGCCATGTGCTCATCGCCAAGCATTATCCGCACCATGGCGCGGTGGCCTTCGGCCATGTCGGCAAGGCGCTCTATGCTGTTCTTTCGTATCTCGGCGTGAAGGACATCTCCTTCAATCAGCCTAAGCCGATGCCCTACGGCGGCGAGTGCCCGTTCTGAGGAGGAGCCATGTCAGCAGAATGCATCAGGGAGGGAAGGGCCTCCCTCGGAATCGAATTCGGATCGACGAGGATCAAGGCTGTCCTCATCGATGAATCTGCCAGACCCATCGCGCAGGGCGCCTATGATTGGGAGAACAGGTTCGAGGATGGCATCTGGACGTATTCCAGGGATGACATCCTCTCCGGCCTCAGGGGCGTCTACGCAGACCTCTCCCGCGATGTGGATCGGAAGTATGGAACAGCCATCGAGACGCTGAAGGGAATCGGCATCTCCGCCATGATGCATGGCTGCATCGAGTGCGACGAGGACTATTCCTTCCTTTCTCCGTTCAGGACATGGCGCAATACGATCACGGCGGATGAGTCGGAGGAGCTCACGAAGCTCTTCGATTACCCCATACCGCAGCGCTGGACGATAAGCCACGTTCTGAAGGACATCAAGGAGCATAAGCCGTATCTGCCGCTTGTCGCTCATGTCTTCACGCTCGCATCCTACGTGCATTTCATACTCACGGGAGT
The DNA here is from genome assembly GCA_944392735.1 of uncultured Spirochaetaceae bacterium. Classification (GTDB taxonomy): domain Bacteria; phylum Spirochaetota; class Spirochaetia; order Sphaerochaetales; family Sphaerochaetaceae; genus Ornithospirochaeta. The sequence continues at coordinate 4,893 of CALXXR010000151.1, forward strand.
GAAGGAGATAGGAATAGGCGATGCGTCCGGCATGTTCCCCATCGACTTCGAAAGGAAGGATTTCTCTGCCACGGCCGCCGAGCAGTTCAGAGCGGCATATGGCATGGATGTGCTGCCGCTTTTCCCGCGTGTCAGGCTCGCAGGCGCCAGATGCGGGGAGCTTACGGCGGAAGGGGCAGGGCTCCTTGATGCAAGCGGAAGGCTCAGGCCTGGCATCCCGTTCTGCCCGCCCGAGGGCGATGCCGAGACGGGCATGGCTGCGACGAATACCGTCAAGCCGCTTACGGGCAATGTCTCAGCAGGCACGAGCGCATTCGCGACCATCATCCTCTCCAAGCCCCTCTCGAAGGCATACAGCGCGATCGATATCGTATCGACGCCAGATGGATACCCCGGGGCGATGGCCCACAGCAACAACTGCACAGGCGACTATGACGCCTGGATCGGCATGTTCTCGGAGGTTCTGTCGATGATGGGGATGCCTGTCAGCAAGGGCAGGCTCTACGACACGCTCCTCAGGTCGGTCTTCGATGGGGAGAAGGATTGCGGCGGAGTGCTGAGCTACAGCTTCATCTCCGGCGAGCATATCGTGGGGCTGGAGAAGGGCGTTCCCATGGTCCTGCGCGATCCAGAGAAGCCTTTGAGGATAGCGGATTTCATGAGATCGCTCCTCTACTCATCGCTTTCTTCGATGCGCATCGGGCTTGATATCCTCTCGAAGGAAGAGGGCGTGAAGGCCGAGCTTCTGATCGGGCATGGAGGCTTCTTCAAGACAAGCGATGTCGGACTGCACATCCTCTCGTCCGCGACAGGCGTGAAGTCTGCGGTGATGTCCACCGCAGGGGAAGGCGGAGCATGGGGCGCCGCGCTCCTTGCCTCGTACATCGGATCGGATATGCCGTTCTCCGACTACCTCGCCATGATATTCAAGGACGCCACCCTCGAGGTCTCGGAACCCGGAAGCGATGATGTGGAAGGCTATGGAAGGTATCTGGAGAAGTTCACGAAGGGACTTGCCATCGAACGCATAGCGACGGAGGTGCTGTGATGTTGGAGGCTCTCAAGAAGGAGGTCCTGGAGGCGAATCTCGAGCTCCCGAAGCATGGACTCGTCGTCTTCACATGGGGCAATGTCTCCGCCTACGATGAGGAGACGGGGCTGGTGGTCATAAAGCCGAGCGGGGTCGACTACGATTCCATGACGGCTGACGACATGGTGGTCGTAGATCTCGATGGAAAAGTCGTGGAGGGCCGCCTCAGGCCTTCCAGCGACACCCCCACGCACGTCCATCTCTATTCGAAGTTCACCGGCGTGAGGGGCATCGTCCACACGCACTCGGAGTGGGCGACTGCCTGGGCGCAGTCGGGGCTCTCCCTTCCATGCTACGGCACGACCCATGCCGACTACTTCTATGGAGAGATACCCACGGCAAGGTCATTGACCCGTGAGGAGGTCGAGGGCGCGTATGAGCGCAATACGGGCGTCGTGATAGAGGAGGCGTTCCAGGGACGCGATCCGCTGGCGACTCCGGGCGTGCTTTGCCGCAACCATGGTCCATTCACATGGGGCAGGAGCGCCCATGAGGCTGTCCACAATGCCGTGGTCCTCGAGGAGTGCGCCAAGATGGCGCTGCTTGCAAGGCTCATCAACCCGGGACTGGAGCCTGCTCCCGGCTATCTGATGGACAAGCACTATAGCCGCAAGCACGGCAGCGGCGCCTACTACGGGCAGGGCTAGGATGATAACGATCAAGGAGATCGCGGAGAAGGCTGGGGTCTCCGCTGGAACGGTGGACCGCGTTCTCCATGACCGCGGCAGGGTTTCCCCGGAGAACATCGAGAAGATCAGGCGCATCGCCGAGGAGAACGGCTATGTGCCGAACCAGCTTGCACGCCGCCTCCAAGGCAGCCGGTTGCTGCGATTCGGAGCCCTGATGCCGGAGCTGGGCACGGAATATGGCTATTGGCAGCAGATCGCGAACGGGTTGGAGGAGGCCAAGAGGGAGCTTGAGACGCTCAATGCAGAGATCGTATACAGCTTCTTCGACCGCAAGGACCCTGAGAGCTTCGTCAGGGCCGGCGAGGTCCTCTTCTCCTCGGATATCGATGCATACATAACCGCTCCGATACTCGCCGATGGCATGAGGGAGCTTGCTTCAAGGCATCCGGATGTGCCGTATGCGTTCATAGATTCATCGCTGCCGGATCTATCCCCGATCTTCGACTTCTCGCAGGATCCGATAGCTGCGGGCTATACGGCGGCACGCCTGATGAGGCTGCCGGGGGATGACCTCTCGTCCGTCTTCACGATCCAGATGCACAAAGGCGCCTTCAATGGCGAGATGCGCGCCGCGGCGTTCACCGATCGCATGCGCCCATGCATGCAGGTGGAGAACTTCTATGCAGACAGATGGGAGGAGATGGAGGAGAGGCTCATGAAGGCCTCGCAGTCAGGCTTGGTCGGGATCTTCGTCGTCGATGACCAGGCATCGATGATCGCAAGGAAGCTTGATGCCAACGGCGCTGCAGGGCATTTCAGGATCGTCGGCTTCGACCTATCGGAAGAGAACAGGAGATGCCTTTCCGATGGCCTGATATACGCGATCATAGGCCAAAGGCCCGGCATGCAGGGCCATGATGCCGTGATGGCGCTCTATAACCATCTCATGCATGTCTCCTCGCCCCGGGAGAGGCTATCCGTTCCCGTGGACATCTACATAAGGGAGAACATCCCGGAAAGCCCCCACTGGCTCTGATCAGATGCTCAGCCCGTTCCTCAGGCGCTTCTCGAGGATGGGCTTGAGGTGCGTACGCATGATGATCGTCCCGAGGATGCTGGAGACGATGTTCGAGATCGGCTCCGAGAAGAAGGCGGCCGCGGCCCCGAAGAAGATCGGCAGGATGATCGACGAGAGGAACGACGTGAACTTCCTCGTCAGAGACAGCGGCAGCGAAATCTGCACCTGCCCGAGGGCCGTCATCATATCGACGTTCACGTACTGCAGCGAGAGCGGGATGATCATGCACTCATAGATGAGCATGTAGCGAGAGGAGAGCGCGAGGATCTCGGGATCCGATGTGAAGAGCGATGCAAAAAGGCGCGCGCCGAATATGGTGAAGATGAACATCACGACCGTGTATCCGGTGATGAGGATCTGCAGGTCGTTGATGCCCTTTCTCACCCTCTCCGTCAGCCCAGCTCCGTAGTTGTAGCTGATCAGGCCCTGGCAGCCGGAGGTCATGCCTCCCATCGGATAGGTCACGAGGATGTGGTAGCTCTGCACGATGGTGGAGCAGGTGATGAGTATGTCGCCGAGCTCCGGTCCACCGTACTTCTGCAGCATGGCGTTGAGCACGATCAGCAGCAGGCTGTCGGTGGAGATGATGATGAATGACGAGAGCCCGAGGCGGATTATCCTCATGATCTGGCTGGGCATGAAGCCCCTGAAGCGCAGCTTGATCGATGTCGACCTCTGCCTGAGGGCCATGACCGAGATGAGCATCGAGCCCATCTGCGATATGACCGTGGCTATGGCGGCGCCCTTGACGCCCATGTCGAACGTGAAGATGAAGAGCGGATCGAGCATGATGTTCAGCACGGCTCCCGCAAGCACGGAGATCATGCCCTTCTTCGCCATGCCCTGGTTGATGACGAAGCTGTTCAGGCCGGAAGCAAGGAGCGCGAACGGGGTTCCTATCACATACCATCCCAGGTACTCGGAGGCATAAGGAAGCGTCACATCGGATGCTCCGAATGCCAGAAGCAGCGGATTGCGGAAGATCAGGAAGAGCGGGGTGAGTATTGCGGATGCGGCAAGCAGCAGATAGAAGCTCGTGGTAAGCACGCGCTCGGCGATGGCATGGTCGCCATGGCCTTCCCTCATGGCCATGATCGGAGCGCCGCCCATTCCTATGAGCGTGGCGAATGAGGAGAGGAACGTGGCTATCGGAGCGGCCACTCCGACGCCTGCAAGTGCGATGTCCCCATATCCTGCGATATGGCCTATGAACATCCTGTCTACGATGGCATAGAGCACGTTGACGGCCTGTCCCAGCGCTGTCGGCAACGGAAGGCTGAGGACCAGGAACCAGAGCCCATCCTTTCCCAGATCGTAATTCCTGCTGCGGTGCATGACCGGATTATAGCCCTTTCCGTCGGAGTTTTACAGCCTGCGGCCTTGAACAAAGGCGCCTTTCGCTCCACCATCCGACTATGAGGATCGACAGCTATCTGAAGGGAATCGACTATCCGGGGCGCATCATCGCTTCCGGGCTCGATGGAGAGGGGCGGCTCCTTCTCCTGTATGCCATCACGGCAAGAAGCGCCTCAAGCCGGAGCAGGGTGCTCAGGATGAGGGATGGCCGGCTATTCACGGAGCCTTCGGGCATGGAGGGAGGCGACAGATCCCTCCTGATCTATTCTGCAATGGAGAGAGTCGATGGTGGCTTCGTGATCGCAAACGGCGACCACAGCGAGACGATATCACGGTTCGTAGGCGAAGGCAGGAGCCTGGAGGAGGCGATCGCATCTCGCACATTCGAGCATGATGCCCCGTCGTATACGCCGCGGATCTTCGCCCTCGCAGGCGATGACGGAAGCTGCCGCATGGGGATCATCAGAAGAGCAGAGGGGGAGGCCGAGCGCATCATCTGCAGCTATCCTCCGGAGCGCGGCATCGTCCATCTTGTCCACACCTATGCCTCCAACGGCGATCCGCTGCCATCGTTCTGCGGCTACCCGGTCAGGCTGGAGGCCGCCGAGGCCGATGCCGTGTGGGAATCGCTTGCTTCCGATCTCCGCGTCGCGCTCTACATGAAGTGCGGCGATGATGAGCGCATCATCAATGCAAGGGAGGAATGATGGATAGGATAGAACTGAAGTATGGCTGCAATCCCGATCAGGGGAATGCAGGGATATACAGGGAGGGAGGCCTTCCGCTTGAAGTGCTCAATGGCCGTCCCGGCTACATCAATCTCCTCGATGCACTCAATGGTTGGCAGCTTGCTTCGATGCTGAAGGGATGCACCGGCCTCAGCGCGGCTGCATCGTTCAAGCATGTCTCCCCAGCAGGCGCGGCAGTCGCCGTGCCGTTGGATGAGGCGGAGAGGCGGATGTACTTCGCATCCGGTGATCCTTCTCCGCTTGCCACCGCCTATATCCGTGCAAGAGGCGCCGACAGGATGAGCTCATTCGGCGACTTCATCGCGCTTTCCGACATCTGCGATGTCTCCACGGCCTCCGTGATAGCCAAGGAGGTCTCTGATGGGATCATCGCTCCCGGATACGAGCCCGAGGCGCTTGCCATCCTCAAACGCAAGCGGAAGGGGGCATACACGATCCTCTCCATCGATCCCGAGTACAGGGGAGGAGAGCGCGATTCACGCACCGTGTTCGGCATCGAGTTCACCCAGGATCCGGAGCGGTATGCGCCATCGATGGCCGATCTGGGGAATCCCGTCACGAAGCTGAAGGACATCCCCAAGGATGCTGCGCTGGATATGATGGTCGCCCTGGCATCCCTCAGGTTCACGCAGTCGAACTCCGTCTGCTATGCCTATCGCGGGCAGACGATCGGGGTGGGTGCCGGGCAGCAGTCGCGCCTTCACTGCACGAGGCTTGCAGGCGGCAAGGCCGATCTCTGGCACATGAGGCGCTCAGAGCGCGTTCTCTCCCTTCCGTTCAGGCCCGGCCTCACGCGAAACGAGAAGGACAACATCATAGAGCAGTATCTCTCGGACGATCCTGAGATCGATGTCGTCTCGGATTGGAAGGGCTTCTTCACTCGGATGCCTGAGAGGATGGAGAGGGAGGAGAAGAAGGCGATCCTCGCCTCGATCCATGGCGTCTCGCTCGCATCCGATGCCTTCTTCCCCTTCGCCGACAACATCATCCGTGCCTCGCGTTCCGGCGTCTCATACATTGCGCAGCCGGGCGGAAGCATGAGGGACGATCTCGTGATCGAAGCCGCGGATAGGGCGGGAATCGTCATGTTCATGACCGGTCGCCGCCTTTTCACGCATTGACGTGGGGAGTATCATCGCGACTATGGAATTCACGGATTTCGGCATCAAGCTCTCTTCGCATTCTGGCATCCTGCAGCTCATGGATGATATCGGACGACCGCTTCCGGAAGGCATCAAGGCCCGCCCGCTCGGCGGCGGCAATCCCGCCCGCGTGCCGGAGGTGGAGAAGGCATACAGGCATGAGCTGGAGAAGCTCCTTGCCGATGGTGACCGCTTCGAGGATGTCATCGCCCACTATGATTCCCCTCAGGGCAGGGTTGGCTTCCTGAAGACCGCTGCCGAGTTCTTCAGCTCCCGCTACGGCTGGGGCATAACGGAGGAGAACATCGCCCTCACCAACGGCAGCCAGAGCGCCATGTTCTACCTCTTCAACCTCTTCGCGGGAAGCGCTGGCGGAAGGAGGAGGACATTGCTCTTTCCGTTGATGCCGGAGTACATAGGCTATGCCGACCAGGGCATCGAGCCTTCGACATTCGTCAGCGTGCCGTCGAAGTGCGAGAGGCTTGGCGAGCACAGCTTCAAGTACAAGCTGGATGCCGATGCCGTGGAGCGCTATCTGGATGAGCACCCAGAGGTCGGTGCCATGGCTGTCTCCAGACCCACGAATCCAAGCGGCAATGTGCTTACGGATGATGAGGTGGCAAGGCTCTCCGAGCTTGCGCACCGCCATTCGATCCCCTTGATCGTGGACAATGCCTACGGACTGCCATTCCCGGACATCATCTTCACCGATGATGCCGCTCCGGTCTGGAACGAGGACATCATCCTCTCGATGAGCCTCTCGAAGATCGGGCTGCCCTCGATCAGGACTGGCATCGTCATCGCGAGGAAGGAGATCATCAAGGCTGTTGGCAACATAAACGCCATCGCGGCCCTTGCCACAGGCTCGATGGGGCCGGTGCTTGCGGAGGATCTGCTCAGGCGGGGAGAGCTGACGAAGCTCGCATCCGATGTGGTCAGGCCATTCTACAAGGCGAAGGCGGAGCGCATGGAGGCCCTCATAGAACGGTATTTCGCTGGAACCGACTACCAGCTGCACAGGATCGAGGGATCGATCTTCTGCTGGATATACCTTCCATCGCTGAGGATACCCACGCTCGAGTTCTATTCGCGCCTGATGGACAGCGGCGTGATAACCGTTCCCGGCGAGTACTTCTTCTTCGGAAGCAAGGAGCAGGAGGAAGGGAAGGCATATCCCCATGAGCACTACGACAAGTGCCTGAGGCTGAACTATTCAGGCCCGGATGACCTTACTGAGGAGGGCGTGGAGATCATCGCGAGGATGTATCGCGAATTCTCTGTTTGACTTGTACGACAGGCCCATTCTAAACTGGAGCTGATGCGCATCTGCGCGTCATTTGGAGGTTTGAATGGAGAGTCTTGGTCTCTTCTATGGGCTGTCGTTCCTGACAGCCATAATCGCATTCGCTTTTGCTCTGTATCTGTACCTCTGGGTCAAGAAGGAGCGTGTCCAGAACGCCCGCATCGATGAGATATCGAAGCTCATCAAGCAGGGTGCCGATACGTTCATGACAAGGGAGTATAGGATACTCGCGACATTCGCGCTCGTCGTGGCTGTCATCGTCTTCATACTCCTTCCCCAGCCAGTCTGGAAGGGGAGCGTCCTCACCAACCTGTCCATGGCGGTTGCATACATCGCAGGCACGGTGCTCTCCGCCATCGCCGGCAAGATCGGAATCGTCGTCGCGACGCTCTCGAACGGACGCACCGCTGAGGCTGCCTCCAAGGGCATCAAGCCAGCATTCCTCGTCGGATTCAGAGGCGGAGCCGTCATGGGCCTTCTCGTCGTAGGCTGCTCGCTCTTCGGCGTCACGGCGGTGATGATGCTCACAGGCGATCCATCCATACTCCTCGGCTTCTCGTTCGGAGCCAGCTCCCTTGCGCTCTTTGCCAAGGCCGGGGGCGGAATCTTCACCAAGACCGCCGATGTCGCTGCCGATCTCACAGGCAAGGTCGAGCTCGGCATCCCCGAGGATGATCCGCGCAATCCCGCGGTCATCGCAGACAACGTGGGCGACAATGTAGGCGACGTTGCCGGAATGGGTGCGGATCTCTTCGATTCGAACGTAGCGGCTGCCGCTTCCGCCCTCGTCATCGCGGGAACGCTCACGGGCGGCGGATACAGCGTCATCTCGATGGTTTTCTGCTATTCGTTCCTCGGCCTTCTTGCCTCCGTCATCGGCATCGCCACTGCGAAGGTAGGAAAAAACGGCAACCCGACGCATGCGCTTAATTCATCGACGTATGTGACGACTGCCATCTTCCTCGTGCTGACGGCCATCGCCACAGCCGTCTTCCCGGGATTCTCCTGGAGGATCTGGGGAGCGTCGTCGGTAGGCCTCCTTGTCGGCGTCATCATAGGAATCACAACCGATTACTTCACCGACGACACCAAGCCGATCGTCAAGAGGGTCGCCAAGGCATCCGGATCCGGTCCTGCCTTCACCGTGCTCTCAGGCGTCTCCTATGGATTCATCTCTGCGCTTCCGGCCATGGTAGGCATCGCGATCTCTGCCCTTGTTGCATACACGCTCTGCGATCCCATCGGAGAGGGCTATGCGATCTTCGGCATCGCCATGGCAGCAGTCGGCATGCTCAGCATCGTCGGCATGATCATCTCCAACGACGCCTATGGCCCGATCGTCGACAATGCCAGGGGACTGGCTGAGATGGGCGGACTGGGGGAGGAGACGATCAGGATCGCAGATGAGCTCGACAGCGCCGGCAACACCGTCAAGGCTGTCACGAAGGGCTTCTCCATCGGCGCTGCCGGACTGACGGTCATCTCCCTCCTCGGAGCATTCATGTCGGAGGTCAACGAGGCGCTCGCAGCAGCAGGCAAGGCCATCATCACTGGATTCGACATCATGGATCCGACGGTCTTCTTCGGCGTCCTCATCGGAGCCGCCGTCCCAGCGGTATTCTCTGCCATGCTGATCCTCGGCGTCGACAGGAACGCGGAGAGGATGGTCAAGGAGATCCACAGGCAGTTCGATGAGATCAAGGGACTCAGGGAAGGCACCGCTTCCCCTGATTACGGCAAGTGCATCGACATCGCCACGACAGGTGCTCTCAGGGAGCTTGTCCCGGCAGGATTGATGGCGATCCTCATGACGCTCGTCGTCGGATTCATCGGTGGCCCGGAGGCCATCGGAGGCTTCCTGCTCGGAAACATCGTCAGCGGTCTTCTCCTTGCGCTCTTCATGTCCAACGCAGGAGGCCTCTGGGACAACTCGAAGAAGTACGTCGAGGCTGGAGCCGAGGGCGGCAAGGGCAGCGAAGCCCACAAGGCCGCCGTCATAGGCGATACGGTCGGCGATCCGTTCAAGGATACGGCCGGCCCGTCGATCAACACCCAGATCACGGTCGTCTCGCTCGTTTCATCGCTCTTCGCGGCGATCTTCGTAGCCCTTTCCATCTTCTGATGGCCTTCCCTCGCTTCCCGTCCGATGGTAACATCGGGCGGAGAGGGTGAATGATGGGCAGGAATCTTATAGTCGGGGACATCCATAGCCAGTATGGTCTTCTCATGGATGTCCTCTCTTCAGCGGGGTTCTCTCCCGAGTCCGATTCCCTGTATTCGGTAGGGGACATCGCGGACAGGGGGCCAGAGACGGTTCGCCTGATCCGCTTCCTCTCATCCCTTCCATCGTATCGTCCAGTGCTTGGCAACCATGATCTGTGGCTCCGCGACTACCTTGTCTCCGGGCTCTGCCCTCAGGTATGGATGGCGGACAATGGAGGCCTCAGGACCGTGAAGGACTTCATCAGATCCGGCGTCGATGACGATGAGAAGGAGGCGATGGGCGAGTGGCTTTCCCATGCGCCGTATGCCCGCGTCGAGGAGCGGTATATCATCGTGCATGGAGGCATCCCGTCTGGCTGGACGATGGCGGAGCTGGCGAAGGTCTCTTCGCTTCCTCCCAGCACGATAGGCTACGCGGCTCTCGAGGATGCCGCCGTCTCCCCGCTCTTCAACCGTTCCTACCTGCAGAGCGCGATGGCATTCGAGAATGGCGCGGATCCTTCCGTATTGCAGTCGCCTCTTGCTACCGACAGGCATATCTTCATCGGCCACACGCCGCTGAACTCACCATTCCATTCCGAGCGCTATCATCTCACTGCGGTCGATACGGGTGCAGGCCACTCGAGGAAGCTCACGCTCATGGATATGGATACATACGAATACTGGCAGGCTGGGGATTGATATGAAAAGGCTTCCTCTGCTCTTCATCTGCCTTTCCCTTGCCCTGGGTCTCCACGCAGCCGATCCCTCTGTGCTCCTCTCCGCTGCAGTTCCCGCCTCGATCGTCCTGGAGAGAGGAGAAGGTGATTTCGCGCTGTCAGGCCTCGATCCGGGCAGCCAGCTTCTCATATCGCTGCCATCGGCTGTCCTTGAGTCTGGATTCCGACTGGAGGACATGCTCTCCTCAAGCGTGCTGGCAAGCGGAAAGGCAGCAATGGCTGCGGCAACCGCTGCAATGCGCCTTGCAGCCTTCTCCCCGCTGTCTGCAGAAGGGAGCATCTCGCTGGAAGCCGAAGAGGAGGGGGATGGGATGCTGAAGGTATCTGCCGAATATGACGAAGCCGCGATCCATTTCAGATCCGCATCAGGAGAAGGGCAAGCCTCGATCGATGGAAGCATCGAAGTCGAGGTGCGTTTCTTCGTAGAGCCTCTTGCCATCATCAGCGTGCATGCCGGCGATATCACCATCTCGGGGGATGCAAGCGCTTCCGGAAAGGAGGCTGCGATCGTCCTGTCATTGGATGAGGCTGCGCTTGATGAGCATCTCAGGAGCATCGGAATGAGCCGCGAGGAGCTTCGAGGCTTGACCGTGGATGATGCTGGGGCAGTGCAATACCTTGCCGAGCATGATGCACTCGATCTGATAGATGCCATCTCCCTCTTCTCCATGCTGGAGGATGGCTCTTCCCTGGACAGGATCGATGCTGTGCTGCGGTTCATGAAGCCGTCATTCATCGTCGATGGCATGGCTCTCGATTCGGAAGCCTTTGCGCGCAGAGCGAAAAGCATCCTCTCCATCGCCAAGCCCCTGAGTTGATGCTAAGATTGCATCATGCAGGAAATGAAGAAGGCCGTCATCATCGGCGGCGGAATCGCGGGTGCCCAGGCAGCTTCCGCAATCTCAGGGATGGACGTGACGCTCATCGTCGGTGAGCCGTATCTTCCTTACTACAGGATGCGCATAGAGGAGATCCTCTCCGGAAAGGAACCGGAGGGCCTCGAGATGCATCCGCAATCGTGGTATGAAGAGAAGGGCATCCACGTCATAAGCGGCGTGGCTAAGCGGATTGCCGATTCATCCGTGATCCTGGAGGATGGCAGATCGATCCCTTACGACAGGCTTCTGATCGCAACCGGAAGCAATGCCCGTGTCCTGGATATCCCCGGAGGACGAAGGCGCATCTTCACTCTAAGGACCGCTTCGGATGCCATAGCGCTGCGCGATGCGCTGTCATCGGCGAAGAGCTTTGCGGTCATAGGCGGAGGCCTTCTGGGACTTGAAGCGGCCTCAGCCGTCGCGGAGGATTTCAGGATACCTGTAAGCGTCATAGAGAGCGCACCATGGATCCTTCCCCGGCAGCTTGATGAGTCCAGTGCTGCAATATTGCAGTCGAAGCTTGCAGAGAAGGGCGTGGACGTCATCGTCTCCGGCACTGTCGCCTCAGCCGATGATTCATCGGTGACCCTCAAGGATGGACGCACGATCGATGCCGATGTGCTCTGCCTCTCCGTAGGCGTTGAGGCTGCGAAGAGAATCGCAGAGGAGTCCGGAATCGAGTGCGGCAGGGCGATAAAGGTGGACCATAGCCTCCGCACATCGATGGAGAACGTCTATGCAGCCGGAGATGCCGCAGAGCTCGATGGCCGTCTCTTCGGCCTTGCGATGCATGCCCGCGAAATGGGAGCGGCGGCAGCAAAGGCGATGACGGGGGAAGACGTGGACTACAGGCCCTCGGAGCCGTCTGCGCTTCTAAAGGTGGCAGGCATCGATGTCATCTCGTTCGGTATTCCCGAAGGCGAGATGAAGGTGGAGGAGGATGGCGATAGAAGGCGCACCTTCTTCATCGAGGATGGAGTGATCAGGGGAGCTGTGCTCCTCAACGATAAGGCTTCCATGATGGCCGTCAAGGCCATGATCGGCAGGGAAGCGGAATGATTGGAGGAATGGAAAATGGACGATCTTGAGAAGAGAGCGCTTGATTATCATGAGAACGGAGTGGCCGGAAAGGTCTCCGTCGTGCCTACGAAGCCATGCAGGACCGCGGACGATCTTGCCTTGGCATATACACCGGGTGTTGCAAAGCCCGTGCTGAGGATCGCGGAGAATCCCGAGGATGCCTATCGCTATACCTCGAAGGGCAACCTCGTTGCCGTCATATCCAACGGCACGGCGATCCTTGGACTTGGCAACAGGGGCGCGCTTGCCTCCAAGCCCGTCATGGAAGGGAAGGGCGTCCTCTTCAAGAGATTCTCCGACATCGATGTCTTCGATATCGAGATCGATGAGAAGGATCCGGAGAAGCTGGTGGAGATCATTGCCTCGATTTCCCCCACGTTCGGTGGCATCAACCTCGAGGATATAAAGGGCCCGGAGTGCTTCTATATCGAGCGCGAGCTCATCAAGCGCTGCTCCATCCCTGTGTTCCATGACGACCAGCATGGAACGGCCATCATAGCCACCGCAGGCCTCATGAACGCCGCTGAGATCACGGGCAGAAAGCTCGAGGAGATGAAGGTCGTCGTCAACGGAGCCGGTGCTGCCGGAATCTCCTGCGCGAGGATGTTCAGGGCAGCTGGCGTCAAGGCGGGGAACATCACCATGCTCGACAGCCATGGAGTCATCTACAAAGGTCGTGATGGCCTCACAGAAGAGAAGGCGGAGTTCGCCATCGATACCGATAAGAGGACGCTTGCCGAGGCCATCGCAGGAGCCGATGTCTTCATGGGCCTCTCGGTCAAGGGCTGCCTGACAGGGGAGATGCTCAGGACCATGAATGCCGACCCGATCGTATTCGCAATGGCGAATCCAGACCCGGAGATCACGCCGGAGGAGGCGCTTGCTGCCAGAACCGATGTCATCATGGCGACAGGACGCTCGGATTATCCGAACCAGATCAACAACGTCCTCGGCTTCCCCTTCATCTTCCGCGGCGCCCTCGATGTCCGTGCAAGGAAGATCACGGAGAACATGAAGATGGCTGCAGCGAAGGCTCTTGCAGCGCTGGCGAAGGAACCAGTCCAGGAGGAGGTCCGCAAGGCATATGGCGGCGAGGACTTCTCCTTCGGAAGGAACTATATCGTTCCCAAGCCGTTCGATCCCAGGGTGATCGAATACGAGGCTGTCGCCGTCGCCAAGGCAGCCTGCGATGATGGCGTTGCCGACAAGCCCATCTCAGACTGGGATGGATACAGAGCCTCTCTCAGATCCCGCATGGCCAAGTACTGGCAGGATTGAGAAGAGCAAAGCCATAACCAAAAAGAGCGGAGGCCATGTTTCCACGGCCTCCGTCTTCGTTAGTGCCTTTAAGGTCATCCCCAAGGGAAACTTGGGAATAAATATACCACCTGCTCTGCAGGTGTGGTGGGGGAAAGGGTTATACCCAAGGAAAAGCCTTGCCTTTGTATAATGTGGAGTGTTCAAGCCCACAGAAGACAAGGAGGCAAGGCGAATGGCCAATAAAAGGGAT
>CALXXR010000152.1 GCA_944392735.1 uncultured Spirochaetaceae bacterium
TACAGTGCGCCCATGCATGTTCACCACCATCGACATCCTGCTCCATTGCGATGACGGGAAGCACTCCCTGATCTCCCTTGCGGCCTTGGCGCGGTCATCGGTGTCGGTGAAGCCCAGGCGCCTTGCGACGCGCACGAAGTGCGTATCGGCTATCACGGCAGGAAGGCCAAGGACATGCTCAGCATAGCACTCTGATGTCTTCTCTCCTATTCCGGGAAGATCCACGAGCTCCGAGCTGTCGGAAGGGAGCCCATGCTCCGCGATGTAGGCGGAGACCGCCCTTATCCTGGGCGCCTTCGTCCTCGAAAGCCCCGCAGGACGTATCAGGCTCTCGATGCTGCTCTCATCCGCAGAGGCGACGGACTGCGGATCGGAATACACTGCAAAGAGCGCCGAGGCAGCCTTCACAGCCTGCCTGTCCGTCGTGGATGCGCTCAGCATGACGGTTATCAGGAAGCGCCATGGATCATCCTCCTCTATGAAGGCGATCCCATCCGGATACGACGCCTCCAGCTTTTCCCAGATTATGTTGACCGTGCTTTCCATTTTCCTTATAATCCCACACCGTACGGGATGTCGCCTAGCGGCTATGGCGCCTGCTTTGGGAGCAGGATATCGATGGTTCGAGTCCATTCATCCCGACTATCAGGACTATATCATATCGCAGCCAGAACCTCACTCGTTTCAGGTGAGGTTCCTGCATCCGGGGCGTTTGACAGCCGCACTCCCTTCTCCTACCATTGCCTGTATGGAAACCGCAGCCCTGGCAGCATTCACGATAACGTTGATCGCATCCATTGCAGCGGGAATACCCATCATCGCAGCCCTAATCGCCGGCTATGCCATCTTCTTCATCTATGCCAGGCTCTGCGGATTCAGCGTACGATCGATCATCCGCATGTCCTCCGTCGGCGTGAAGGAGATACGCAACATCCTCGCGACATTCGTGCTCATAGGCATGCTCACCGCCTCATGGAGGGGAGCCGCGACGATACCATCGATCGTCTACTGCTCCTTCAATGCGATCTCGCCTTCCTGGTTCCTGCCGGCTGCATTCATCATCAATTCGCTGGTGTCGTTCCTCACCGGCACGTCGTTCGGGAGCGCTGCCACCATCGGAGTGATCTCGATGACGGCTGGGAATGCGCTGGGGCTTTCCCCAGTGCTTACAGGAGGTGCGGTGATGTCCGGGATCTTCTTCGGAGACAGGTGCTCTCCTGTGTCCACCAGCGCACTGCTGATCGCGGACATCACGAAGACCGACTTCTTCGACAACATCGCCAGGATGATGAGGAGCGCTCTCGTGCCCTTCATCCTCTCGCTGCTGCTGTACGCTGCCATCGGCGCCATCTCGCCGCATGCCGAAGGCGATCAGGGATCCCTGCTGCATCTCTTCTCCGAAGGCTTTGCGATAGGTGTCATTCCGCTCATACCCGCCGCCATCATGCTGATCCTCTCGCTCTTTCGCGTCGGAACGAAGAGGACGATGGCCGCCAGCATCGCCTCGGCTGCTCTGGTATGCCTGCTGTATGAAGGCATGGAGCCATCAAGGCTCATAGCGATGCTCGTCCTCGGCTACAGGGCCCAGTCGCCGGAGCTTGCCGCGGTGATGGATGGAGGAGGCATCGCATCGATGATCGAGGTGGGGCTCATAGTCACGATCTCCGCATCATATGCCGGCATATTCCAGGAGACGGGCCTATTGGACAGCATCAAGCGGATGATAGGATCTGCTGCAGAGCGCGTGCCGCTCTCGTTCGTGACCGGCGGAGTCTCCATCGCCACCTGCATGATCGCGTGCAACCAGACGCTCGCGGCGATGCTGACGAATCAGCTCTGCTCCGATCTGTGGAACGATGACAGCAGCATGGCGCTTGCCCTGGAGAACACGGTCATAGTCATAGCACCCCTTATACCCTGGTCGATAGCAGGCAGCGTCCCGCTTGCAGTCATAGGCGCGCCCCTTTCATCCCTTGCCGCTGCCTTCTACCTCTATCTCATCCCACTCTACTGGATGATCGCAGCGGCCGTGGGCTCTAGGCGTCGGAGAGTGGTATAATCGGAATATGGAACTCATCATTGCAGGAAGCCCGAGGAAGGGCATGTATTCGGATAGGCTGGCTGAGGCCTATGCTGGTATCACGGGCGGGGAGATTGTATACGCACGCTCCGTCAGCGTCGGCCCCTGCCACGGCTGCGGCTGGTGCAAGGGAAAGGGAAACGGCGTATGCGTCCAGAAGGATGACATGCCCCGGATCCTCGAGAAGGCGAGGAAAGCGGATCGCATCGCATTGTTCTCGCCAATCTACTGGTGGCAGATGACCGCGCAGGAGAAGCTCATCGTCGACAGGCTCTATCCGCTCTCGGAAGCCGATTGGAACGGCAAGGTGCTGACGGTGGTGATGAATGGAGCAGCGGAGGATGACGACCGCGAATTCTCGCTCCTGCACGACCAGTTCAGGGAGATGGCCGACTACATCAAGGCGGAGCTGCGCTTCCTGGGCGTCGGCACATCCGATGACGAGGCATTCGGGAATGCGCTTGCCAAGGTCAGGGATCTGGCAGCATCGAAATAAGCTTAAAAGCTATCGATTATATCTGATTATTGTATTTGAATTATATAAATAGAATATCAGAATGAATGCCGGGGGAAATCCCCGGCATCCTTTTGCGATCAGACAGCGCTCTCTGCGAACGACCTGATCTGGGAGGCATTGGTGATGACCGTTGCGACCCCATCGGTGAAGGAGACGAGCGTCGGTGCCTGCTGGATGTTGTACTTCCTGCAGAGCTCCGGGTTCTCCTCCGCGTCGATGACCTGGTACTTCATTCCGGCCTTGTCCAGAGCGGCCTTGGCGATGCGGCAGTTGGGGCAGGTCTTCGTCGTAAAGAGAAGCAGATCGCCGTCATTGCCGACCATGCTGTAGCAATCCTCATGATGGACAGCCTGCGGATTGATCGGGCCCTTGTGCGTCAAGTGCGAGTTGGGCACATCGTATGTCTTCCTCTCTCTGAACTCCTCGGCCTTGCCTACATTCCAGTTCTGCACGGGGCGGTAGTATCCCGTGATCCTCGAATAGACCTCGGTCGGCTTGCCGCAGTGCGGGCACCTGTAGACCTCTCCGGCGATGTAGCCATGGTCGGAGCAGACGGAGTATGTCGGGCTGAGCGTGTAGTACGGCAGCTCATAGTTCTCCGCGATGGTGCGCACCAGCTTCATAGCGCTCTGCCAATCGGGCATCTTCTCGCCGAGGAAGGCATGGAAGACCGTTCCGGAAGTATAGAGCGTCTGGAGCCTGTCCTGCACGTCGAGGGCCGAGAAGATATCATCGGTATAGCCCACGGGAAGGTGCGAGGAATTGGTGTAGTAAGGCGCATTGTCATCGGCGGAGGCGGTGATGATGTCGGGGAACTGCTCGACATCGTGCTTCGCAAGCCTGTATGAGGTGGATTCCGCCGGAGTCGCCTCGAGGTTGTAGAGATCGCCGTACTGCTCCTGGTAGTCGGAGAGCCTCTCGCGCATATGGCCCAGAACCTCGACCGCGAAGTCCTGTGCCCTCTTGTCTCCGAGGTTGACTCCCAGCCAGGAGGCATTGAGGCAGGCCTCGTTCATGCCGACCAGGCCGATGGTGGAGAAGTGGTTCTCGAATGTTCCCAGATACCTCTTCGTATAAGGATAGAGGCCTTCGTTGAGGAGCCTTGTGATCACGGTCCTCTTCACCTTCAGCGAGCGTGCGGAGATGTCCATGATCCTATCCAGGCGCCTGTAGAAGTCATCCTTATCCTTCGCCTGATAGGCGATGCGCGGAAGGTTCACGGTGACGACGCCGACAGAGCCCGTGCTCTCTCCGGATCCGAAGAATCCACCGGACTTCTTCCTCAGCTCCCTGAGGTCGAGGCGGAGGCGGCAGCACATGGACCTGACATCGTTCGGCGACATGTCGGAGTTGATGTAGTTGGAGAAGTAGGGAGTGCCGTACTTCGCCGTCATCTCGAAAAGGAGCCTGTTGTTCTCGGTATCGGACCAGTCGAAGTCCCTGGTGATCGAGTACGTCGGGATCGGATACTGGAATCCCCTGCCCTCTGCATCGCCCTCGATCATGATCTCGATGAACGCCTTGTTGACCATGTCCATCTCCTTCTGGCAGTCGCCATAGGTGAAGTCCTGGTCCTTGCCGCCGACGATGGCGGGGACGTTCTTGAGGTCAGCGGGGCATACCCAGTCGAGGGTGATGTTGGAGAACGGAGCCTGCGTGCCCCAGCGCGACGGCGTGTTCACGCCATAGACGAAGGACTCGATGCTCTTCTTCACCTCATCGTACGAGAGGTTGTCCTTCTTCACGAATGGAGCGAGGTATGTGTCGAACGAGCTGAATGCCTGCGCGCCTGCCCATTCGTTCTGGAGTATACCCAGGAAGTTGACCATCTGGTTGCAGAGCGTCGCGAGGTGCGAAGCCGGCGAGGATGTGATCTTGCCGGGGATTCCGCCGAGCCCTTCCTGGATCAGCTGCTTGATGGACCAGCCTGCGCAGTATCCAGTGAGCATAGAGAGGTCATGGATGTGGATATCGCAGTTGCGGTGCGCATTCGCGATCTCGTCGTCATAGATCTCCGAGAGCCAGTAGTTGGCTGTGATCGCGCCGCTGTTGGAGAGGATGAGCCCTCCTACGGAATACGTGACGGTGCTGTTCTCCTTGACCCTCCAGTCATTGAGATGGAGATAGTTGTCGACGATCTTCTTGTAGTCAAGGACAGTCGACTTCATGTTCCTCATCTTCTCGCGCTGGCGGCGATAGAGGATGTAGCTCTTTGCGACATCGCCGTAGCCGGCCTCTCCAAGAACCTTCTCGACGGAATCCTGGATATCCTCGACGCTTACCTTGCCATCCTTGATCTTGGAGGCGAAGTCCGCGGTCACCTTGAGCGAAATGAAATCGATTACATTGTCATCGAAGGGCTTCTCGATCGAATCGAAGGCCTTCTTGATTGCGTTCGATATCTTCTGTATGTCGAACGCGACGGTCTTGCCGTCTCTCTTGACTACCTGATACATCATGTCTCCTTACGTATGGATGACATGATATCACGGGAGCAATGGAGATGCAATCAGGGACACAACAGAAAGTGTTATATAACTTTAATTACACCACATATAGCGTAGTCATCGATCTCTAAGCGATACATTTCCTATAGTTTTACTTAGTATCCCGATATATCTCTCCATGTCCTCCGGAGATGGAGCGGTCAGCCCTTTTCCAATGATATCTCCAGAGTCGGAAAAGGTTTGCAGATAATATCTTCTGCAGCCTGCGCACATTCTGCCGATTTCCTCGAAATCCTTATCATCATGGAGCTCATGGACCACCGTAGTGCGGAATTCATAGGGAACATGGCCCTCCATCAGGTATGAGATGCTCTCCTCCACAAGCGACGTGTAGAGATGCGGGATGCCCGCGGTGAGGGCATACTTTCCGATGGAGTTCTTGATATCCATGGCGACATAGTTGGCATAGCCGCCCTCGACGGCGGTGCGGAGTATGTCAGGACGGTATCCATTCGTATCGAGCTTCACCGAATACCCCAGATCCTTGATGCGCGCCATGAAAGGGATGAGATCGGAATGGATGGTCGGCTCCCCTCCGGTGACGACGACGCCCTCAAGCATCCCCCTTCTCTTCTCCAGATAGCCGAAGATCTCCTCATCAGGGATCACAGGCTCCGATGCCGGATCGAGCACAAGAGCCGCATTCTGGCAGAATGGGCAGCGGAAATTGCATGCTCCGGTGAAGAGGATGGCAGCGACCTTCCCAGGATAATCGACCAAAGTCATCTTCTGCAGGCCATGTATGATCATACCCGAAGGTATAGCACAGGAACTCCCTCGGGACAATGAAAGGGAAGCCATCCTTCTCCTTTCCTAGGCGAAGCAGCCGTACTATACCGAATACAGAAAGAGGCGCTGCCGATAGACGGCTGACCTCACGAACGATCAGACACGAAGCCGTCCTTGATCGCTGCATCAAAAAGGGCGGCTTGCTTCTTCAGGAACAGAATCGCCAAGCCAATGAGTGAAATCACCAGCGACAGCATTCCAGAATCCGTCATAAGCACCTCCTTCTCCATCGTTGCCGAAGGGTCAGGAGTGCAACGCCTCCTGACATCCGCTAACAGAAATCAAGAGGTCTAGCCGCCTGCCGTATATGGCAGTGCCTGTGACAGTCTATAGGAATCAAAGCATGAATGCATCGGGAAAAGATGGCCTCGAAGCATATTGGGACAAGTGTCCCCAAAAGGAGATGGCAATCGACCGAGACGGAATCCGAATCAGCGAGCGCTCCTCTGTTTTCCTGAATCGTCAGCTTTCCTCGTATGCCTGCTTGATGAAATCCGGGATCATCGCGGGACGCTTTGCACCGGCAGAGACGAAGGCAAGCCCAACCTTGAGATCGGCAAGCACCTCATCCCCCCTCATGATCTTCTGCCTGACGGTGCAGGAGAGGCGCTTCATCTCCTCTATCGACGTATGGACGGTGATCAGGTCATCGAGGTATCCGGGCCTCTGGTAATCGATCCTTATCGAACGCACAAGGATGAGGATGCCATCCTCGCCTTCCGCAAGCTCGGACTGAGGCTTCGAGATCATCTCCCTGAGCATCTCGGTCCTGGCATGCTCTGCCCAATCGATATAGCTTGCATGGTAGACGATGCCGACGGCATCGGTGTCGGAGAAGTAGACCCTTGTCGTATAGAGGAATTCCTTCATCCTTCCTCCTCCAGAAGCGCTGCGCGGAGCCTCTGCGGCATCTGCACCGGTCGCTTCGTATTCCTGTCGATGAAGGCTTCCTTGACCTTCAGATCCGATAGAAGATCCTCGCCCCTCATC
>CALXXR010000153.1 GCA_944392735.1 uncultured Spirochaetaceae bacterium
GTCACAAGGGCCGGTGCAAGGCATGCGTATGTGGCGCCGACCTTGTGCACGCCGCACGGGAACCACTTGCCGGCAAGCGCCAGTATCCTCGCCTTCGTGCCGGTGATCGAGCGCGGGATCTCTATGAAGTTCACGCCTCCGAAGCCGCCCCCGGACTCCTTCGGCTCGTTATGCCAGTTTATCCTGTAGAGATTGAGCGGGTTCACATCCCAGAGCCCCACATCCTTCAGCCTGTCCTTGATGTCCTGCGGGATGAGGTCCGGGTTCTTCATCTCTGCGAAAGTAGGGAGCTTGATGCCTTTCTCCCTGCAGCGTGCTGCATTCTTCTCGATTATGGCGTTCTTCTTCCTCAGTTTGATAAGCATGTTGCCTCCTGTGTCTGAGTATATAGGGGTTCACAAGAATGTAAAGGAATTACTGCGGATTATCTCAAAAATCAAGTCGCAGATTAGCCTAAATGGTGAATCTACCGTTTCCTGTCCTCTTGAGCGCGCTGCTCTTGGCAGCCTTCCTGAAGAGCGCATCCACCTGCGATCCCATCCTGTCGTATCCAAGCTCTGCCTTGAAGAGCTTCGAAAGCTCGGATTTCGTTATGATCCTCTTCTCGCGCTCGAGGATGAACTGCAGGCAGCATACCGCTTCCTCTACCGGTATCTGATAGGAATAGCGTACGGCCGAATCCGGGGTGGGGCGGAAGCATGGCTCCTCGCCATCCTTGTGGAACACCCTCTCGCCATCCTCATCCGTGATCCTCACCGGCAGCGATGAGGCGATCCTGTCCAGCACTGGGAGGATCCTCGATCCGGCCTTCTTCAGCGACATCGAGTTGATCACGCGCTTGAACAGCAGGCTCTCGAGTATCGGAGCCTCCGAATCGATCACGCGGAGCATGCGGCTCTCCAGCTCATCATCCATGCTCCCGGATATGAGGGCCTCAGGCTTTGCATGGATGGTCTCCAGCTGAGCCATCCTGTATTCCTTCTTCTCTACCATATGAAGATTCTACGATGCTTTTTCCGCAGGGCAAGGGAAAAGCAGATGAAAAGACCCCGATTCCTGCCGGAACGGGGCCTTCTGATCCTGAGCAGATTCGAACTGCTGACCTTCCGCTTAGGAGGCGGACGCTCTATCCAGCTGAGCTACAGGATCGCCTTAGCTTTTCAAGCTGAATGACAAGTTACCTTTTTTTCGCATCATTTGCAAGAGCTGTGCTGATACGGGAATGGCAGGATTCCCATCGATGGGGCAGAGGGGGATGCGGAGATGGTATCCAAGGGGCATCATAGGCATGTTTCGTTGCCGACATTTCCTTCTGAGATAGCAAGAAACGCATCGATTATGATTTTCCTTTCCCGTGACGGGCGCTTTTGTATTGTATGATTATGCAATTTGCTGTATAAAATCTGTAATCTTTTTCCTTGTTCACTTCAGGAGGTGGAATTATGAGAAAGGCCATAGCTCTTCTGCTTGTTGCTTTCGTTTGCCTCGCAGGTGTCGCAGCAGGCGGCTCCGGAGAGGGCGGCTCCAGCGGCGATACCTATAAGATCGGATTCATCGGACCGCTCACGGGCGACAATGCAAACTACGGAATCAGGTGCTCGAATGCTGCACGCCTCGCGATCGATGAGATCAATGCTGCAGGCGGAATAGGCGGCAAGACGCTCGAGCTCATCGCAGAGGACAGCGAGGGAACGGTCGACAAGGCTCTCGCTTCCTATGAGAAGCTCGCATATATGGATAACGTGTGCGCGATCATCGGACCTGTATTCACATCCCCGGCTCTTGCAGTCGCACAGCGCTGCCAGGAGGATGGAATCGTGATGATCTCCCCGTCCGCAACGCACAAGGACGTCACTGCGCAGCCTGCTACGAATCCCGACGGACTGAACTATGTCTTCAGGACCGTTCCTTCCGATGCCCTCCAGTCCGAGGTCGCTGGACACTACTTCTATGAGGTCCTCGGATACAGGAAGCTCGCATCGCTCTATGCAATGAACGACTACAGCCAGGGCCTCGCCCTTGGAATGAAGGAGACCTTCGAGTCCCTCGGCGGAGAGGTGGTTGCAGAGGAGACCTGCATGGTCGGAGACAAGGACTTCAGGGCTCAGCTGACTCAGATCAGGTCTGCCGGTCCTGAGGCTGTCTACATCCCGAACTACACCGTCGAGGACGCGCTCATCCTCGAGCAGGCTTCCCAGCTTGGACTGAACGTGCAGTTCCTCTCCAGCGATGGATTCTCCGATCCTGAGCTCTACAACCTCGCACCCGACTTCACCGACGGAGTCGTCTATGTAGGACCTGCTCAGGCAGAGGCTTCCACGAAGCTCGCGGACTTCCAGGCTGCATACGCCGCAGCATACAACGGAGATGCCCCCGATTCGTTCGCAACGAACAGCTACGATGCCACATACATCATCGCAGGTGCCATCGAGAGGGCTGGATCCGCTGATACGACGGCCATCCGCAACGAAGTCGCTGCAACGAAGGACTTCCAGGGCGCGAACGGAACGATGAACTTCGCAGCCAACGGAGATCTCGTCGCCAGCCAGGGCGTCTATGACGTCGAAGGAATCATTCCTGTCTATGTCGGAGCATTCCAGATCGTGGACGGCCATATCGTGCAGGTTGACTGAAGCTGCCTGAATGCATGACAGTACTGTCGGGAGGCCTGTCGCCTTCCGGCAGTTTGCTGTTTATATCGGAGAAGGACGTGAGTACAATTTCCCTCTACATGCAGTACATCGTGAACGGTCTGACGCTCGGAGCGATCTATTCGCTGATCGCCCTCGGCTATACGATGGTGTACGGCATCCTCAAGTTCATCAACTTCGCCCATGGCGATATCCTCATGGTGGGGGCCTTCATAGGGCTGCTCATCTACAATGCGCTCACCGGCGGCGAGGCCGCAGCGCCTGGTGCATGGACGATCATCGCATTCGTCATCGCCACGCTGGTCAGCATGGTCGCGTGCGGGCTATTGGGCATGCTCATCGAGCGCATCGCATACAAGCCGCTCAGGAATGCGAACAGGCTTGCGCCGCTGCTTTCAGCCATCGGCGTGTCATTCATCCTTTCCAACGGAGCCGCGTGGATCTTCGGCACGAAGTCGCGCCGCTTCCCATATCCATTCGAGAATGAACCGATCCATATCGGATCGATAACGATAACGCCGCACCAGATCGTGATCGTGGCGGTTTCCGTCTTGATGATGATCCTCCTTGCATCCTTCGTCAGCAGGACGAGGATGGGCAAGGCCATGAGGGCGGCGTCCCTCGACCAGCCTACGAGCATGCTCATGGGCATCAACGTGAACAAGGTCATCTCCCTCACGTTCGCCCTCGGAAGCGCGCTTGCGGCTGTCGGAGGCATCCTTGCCTCGTTCGATTTCCGCGTCTATCCGTCGATGGGCACGATGACGGGCCTCAAGGCCTTCGTCGCAGCCGTCATCGGAGGCATCGGAAACATCCAGGGCGCCATGCTTGGGGGGATCCTTCTAGGAATCCTCGAGGCCGTCGGCGCGCCGCTGCTGCACATCCCGAACGGAATGAAGGACACCGTCGCCTTCGCCGTTCTCATCATCGTCCTTCTGGTCAAGCCGGACGGAATCCTCGGAAAGAACGAGAGGGAGAAGGTCTGATATGCTTAATTTCTTCCAGCTCATACTCATCTATGCGGGAATCTACGCCATCATGGCAATCGGCCAGAACTGCATCACCGGATACACCGGCATGCTCTCGCTCTGCCATGCGGGATTCTTCTGCATCGGCAGCTATGCCACTGCGATCATGTGCAAGACATTCGGGCTTTCGTTCTGGCTCTCGCTTCCCGTCGCTGCGATCGCCACTGGTCTCATAGGGCTGCTGATCGGCATCCCGACGCTGCGCCTCAAGGGGGATTACCTCTGCATCGCGACGCTCGGGCTCGGGGAGATCATCAGGAACATAGCCACGAACCTCAATCCCGTCGGATACAACAGCATCCCGCGCGCTTCCCTTTTCGGCTATCAGTTCGCCTCCCGCAACAAGGTCGCGTTCATCATCCTCATCTGGGCCTTCGTGCTCATCTTCTACGTGCTCTTCCAGCAGCTTGCCCACAGCAGGCTCGGACGCGCTATGATCGCAGTGCGCGAGGATGAGGTCGCAGCCCAGTCGAACGGCATCAACGTGACGAAGTACAAGATCAGCTCATTCGTGCTCGGAGCTGCCGTCGGAGGCATCGCAGGCTGCCTCCAGACTGCCTATACGCTTACGGTTCAGCCTGGATCGTACACCTTCATGGTCTCCGTGATGGTGCTCTGCACCGTCGTCCTCGGAGGCATGGGCAATGCGAAGGCCGTCATACTCGGCGCATTCATCATCCAGCTCATATCGTATCTGCCGCAGCTCACGGGCCTGACGAATGTCATCCCGGCGCAGGCTAAGCAGATCATCTATGGCCTTCTCCTGGTCGTCATGATGCTCTGCCGCCCGCAGGGTATACTCGGACGCGACAGGTTCCGCTATGGCGACCCGAGGACAAGGCGCGAGAAGCTCCATGATTTCTTCATCCGCCCCGCAGGCAAGGCAAGGGAGGCAAGGCATGAGAATCCTTGAAACCGAGCATCTTACCAGGGAATTCGGCGGCGTCATCGCCGTCAACGATGTGGACTTCCATGTCGAGAAGGGACTCGTTACAGGCCTCATCGGCCCCAATGGGGCGGGAAAGACCACGCTCTTCAACCAGATAACGGGCATGGACAGGCCCACCAGCGGCAGGATCGTCTTCGATGGCGTCGACATAACCGGGCTTCCGGCATGGAAGATCAGCCGCATGGGCATTGCGAGGACATTCCAGAACATCAGGCTCTACAAGGATCTTACCGTTGTCGAGAACGTCATGATGGGCCTGCACTTCAAGGTCGGCTCCGATCCGTTCCGCCACCGCTTCTCCCAGGCGATCAGGAGCTATGTATTCGCCTCCAGGGAGAACAGGGAGGTCTATGCCAAGGCGATGGACTGGCTCTCGTTCTTCGAGATCGATGAGCATGCCCAGGATTTCGCAGGAAGCCTTCCGTACGGCAAGCAGAGGGAGCTGGAGATCGCCCGCGCCCTCGCAGCCGATCCGAAGCTGCTCTTCCTCGATGAGCCAGCGGCTGGCATGAATCCCGCAGAGACGGCGCACCTGATGACGGTCGTGGACAAGATCAGGAAGCTTGGCGTCACCGTCGTGCTCATCGAGCATGACATGAAGCTCGTCATGAACATCTGCGACAGCATCACGGTGCTCAACTTCGGAATGAAGATCGCGGAGGGGACTCCCAATGAGATCAAGCATGACAAGGGCGTCATAGAGGCATACCTCGGAAGAGAGGAAGAGGAGGACTGAGATGGGCGAGATACTGAAGATAGATGGGATCTCCGTATCGTACGGAAGCATCAGGGCTCTCTCCGACGTCTCGATGAGCGTGGAGGAGGGTGCCATCGTCTCCCTCATCGGAGCCAACGGTGCCGGAAAGTCGACGCTCCTTAATGCGATCGTCGGCCTCGTGCCCCTCAAGGAGGGATCGATCTCATTCTCCGGCGAGACGATCTGCCAGACGAAGCACCATGGCCTTACGACGGACATGATCGCGCGCAAGGGCATCGCCCTCGTCCCCGAGGGACGCCATGTCTTTTCCGATATGACCGTCGAGGAGAACCTCGACATGGGTGCGTTCATGGTCCGCGATCAGGAGCTCATCGCAAGACGCAAGGAGGAGATGTACGATTTCTTCCCCATCCTCGGCGCCAGGAGGAAGCAGAAGACGAGATCGCTCTCCGGCGGAGAGCAGCAGATGATGGCCATCGCGCGTGCGCTGATGTCTGGTCCAAGGCTCCTGCTGCTCGATGAGCCGGGGCTTGGACTGGCTCCTCTTATCGTTCAGGATATCTTCCATAAGATCAGGATCATCAATGAGGAGAACAAGGTGACTGTCTTCCTCGTCGAGCAGAATGCAAGGCTTGCGCTCCGCTCCTCGAGCTATGGCTACGTGCTGGAGAACGGCAGGATCGTGCTGCAGGACAGCGGCGAGGCGCTCCTCCGGAACGAGAGGGTGCAGAAGGCATACCTCGGAGCTTGATATGGGCCGCCTTCGGGCGGCTCAATGCATCGCGCTGTAGAGGTCCATCACCTTGAGCGAGGAGGCGAAGGCATCCAGCGAGGATTCCTCCTCCGCGCGGAAGAACACCGTCTTCTCCGCAGATGGGCGCACCGATATGATGTTGTCGGAGAAGATGCCCGGAACGCTGCTGTCCAGAGCGACGAGGAATGCGGGCTTCTCGGCCGTGAGCTTGACCGCGAACTGCCTCGGTCCCGTCTGCTGGACGCTGGTCTTCAGCACAGGATCCTCCAAAAAGAGGCTCTTCGGCTCATCAAGAAGCACCGAGCGCTCTCGGAGGATGTCCTTGGTGGACATCTTCACGTAGATGAACATCCTTCTCCTGTCCACCCTGAACAGAGGATACTCCGCAACCTTCTTCATGCTTCCCGGCTCGGCGACGGCGGCATACTCCCTCGTCTCGCGCTTGCTTCCGGAGAAGTCCCTGATCTTCAGCGAGAATTCCGCCTTCTGCGGCTCCGATGTGTCGTTCACGAAATAGATTGAGACTGCATGTTCATCCGCTACGATGACCGGTGCAAGCGGCGAGAAGAACGACCGCGTCGCATAATGCAGCAGCTTCCATTTGCCGCCATGCTCCATCGCTGAGTCGGAGATGGCAGGCCAGCTGTCGGCAAGCCTGGAGAGTATCATTCCCACGGAGCTCTTGAGGCGCTGCCTGGCCGCGCATCCGATGGCATCCATCGCGGCCTTCGCCTGCGAGAGGTATGAAAGCTTCTCCATGCCCTCCGGGAAGAGGAACGAATCCGCGACAAGGGAGAGGATGCGTGCGGAAGCTCCGCCATGGAGGTCCGCCATCCTGCTCGAGATGTTCTTCTCACCGTCCTTCCAGATGCGGTCCATCATCGCCTTGGATGGGAACGATGGGGCGCTGAACGATCCCGGTGAGAGCCACGATGCCTCCTCGATGAGCACGAGGCCGTATCTCAGAGCGGCATCCTCCAGATCCTCGGTTGGCGGAACGGCGAGAAGCAGCGTGTTCATGTTCGCCTCCGCGGCTCCCCTGGCTATCTTCTCGATCCCGCTAGCTCCTGTGCGCGATGGGATCAGGTCGGTTCCCTTGAATATCGAGCCCTTCATGTAGAATCTGCGCCCATTGACGAAGAGCCCCTCCTTCAGCACCTCGATGCTGCGGAAGGCGATGTCCCTGGAGAGGTTCCAGTCCCCGATCGAGAGCTGGAGCGGATACAGGGGCTGTGGCCCGGCTCCTGCCGGCCACCATGCGGCGGCGTCGCCTGCGTGGATCGTGATGCGGCAGCTGGGGATGTCCTTGGAGACGGAGAGCGTGCCGCAGCTCTCGATCCCATTGACGGATGCCTTGAAGGGAAGCCTTTCATCGCCGGCGGCGCATACGCTGAGCCTTATGTCGACCATCCAGCTTCCATCCTCCTCCCTCGTGGTTATCCTAGGGGAGTGGAATAGGGCATCATCGGATGAGAGGATCTCGATCCGGCTCCATATGCCGGGGAAGAATCCGTCGTCGCCTATCTCGGGATCCTGCAATGGCGAGAAGATGATGGAAAGCTCGTTGCTGCCGTCGACGATCCTGTCCGATATCTCGGCATAGACGGATCCTCTTGCACCGATCTCGGCCACGGCGGTTCCGTTGACCCTGATCTCGGAAGGGGAGATGTCGGGGATGGATAGGAGGCATATGCTGCCCTTCGTGGCCTCGAACGAGCATTCGGCAGCCCAGCACGACTGGGCTATCCACATCGTCCTCTCCGCCTCATCCCCATCGTAGGGATCGGAGATGATCCCGTTCTCGCACAGCGTATCGTGTACGCTTCCCGGTGCCCTGAAGGCCCAGTGGCTGTCCTGCTCGATGCCGCTCATCCTCATCGGTGAAAGCGCTCTCAGAATCCATTCTTCGGGTGTTGTGGTGAACATTCCGCCTTCCTTTTTCCGGAGATTATACCATGAAAAGGGCAGCAAGGCGAAAAATGACGCACCGTCGCCGGGGCATGCCACGGCATCCTGTGCCGCTTCTGCCGAAAAAAGCCATGATATTGCCTCAGGATTCTTTCAAATCGCGTCCGCTCGGGTTATTATTGTAATAGTCCTAATAAGGAGGCCCTGAAATGATCATCGCAAGAAGAATGACCAGAAACCCCGTTACCGCCACGCCTGATATGTCCCTTGGCGAGGCTTCCGAGCTGATGAAGAGGGAGAAGGTCCATCGTCTTCCGGTCCTGGACAAGGACAAGAATCTCGTCGGGGTCATAACGGAGAAGGATATACTCCATGCATCCCCATCGCCGGCCTCGAGCCTTTCCATCCATGAGATGGCGTATCTGCTTTCGCGCCTCACGGTGAAGAAGCTGATGACGAAGGATCCTGTCACCATAACTGAGGATACGACGGTGGAGGAGGCGGCGAGGCTCATGAGCGACCAGGATCTCTCATGCCTTCCGGTCGTCAACGGAATCAAGCTCGTCGGAATCGTCACCAAGAGCGATATGTTCCGCATCCTTCTCGAGCTCTTCGGAGCGCGCCACTATGGCGTGAGGCTCTCGTTCCTCGTCGAGGACAGGCCTGGCACGATTGCGAAGATCAGCGCAGCGCTTGCGGATAAGGGTCTGGATATCATATCGTTCGGCACATTCGCCGGCACGGATCCCACCAACGCCATCTGCACCATCAAGGTGCAGGGCTGCACGATCGATGAGCTTGTCTCCGTCATCAAGCCGTACGTCTCCGATATCCTTGATGTCAGGGAAGTGTAGGAGTTGGGAAGGAAGAAGACCAGAGCCGCGGATATCAAGCGCCGACTTGCCGAAGATGATCAGCCCGTCTCCCCGTTCGCCTCGATAAGGCTGGTGGAGAAGAAGGAGCCCGAGAAGAAGAAGGCTCCAAAGCCTGCTATACCGAAGAAGCCCTCCGAGATCGTGCAGGGCTATGATCCTTCGTCGTCGTTTGCCGATATCCTCTATTCGTATGAGCATACGGGCAATCCATATACGCTCCCATCGGCCTCGAAGAAGAGGAGGATAGCCGGATCGAAGACCGACTTCGGCGCCATCCTCGACAAGTGGGAGGGCCGCACGCCGGAGAAGCGGAAGGCCAAGGCCTCGGAGGCTCCCAAGAGCGTATACACCCCCACGCGCTCCTTCGCCGACATCCTCTCCTCCTATGAGGGGAAGGCTCCATCTCCGAAGAAGGAGGAGGCGGTCGAGAAGGTGGAGGACATCGCAGATGACGAGCCCCTCTTCAGGAAGGAGAGCGAGGATGAGAAGCGTTCCCCGGAGGCTTCCTGGTCCATCTTCGGCGGAAATGATCGCTTCATTAGGAGCCAGGTCGCGAAGGATGATGATCCTCCTGCGCCTTCTCCGGAGCCTGGGCGCGCTTCCAAGCCATACGAGCCTACGAAATCGTTTGCGGATATCCTTGCCTCCTATGAAGGCCATGCGGCGAAGAAACAGGTAGGGAATGAGATGGCGGATGAGAAGCCCCATTCAGCCAAGCCCGAGGTCGAGGCGCCTCTTTCCGAGAGCCTCTTCAGGAAGGAGAGCGAGGGCGAGAAGCGCTCGCCTGATGCAGTATGGTCGGTCTTCGGGAACAATGCCGTCCCATCTCGCAGCGCCTCAGCGGATGGAAGGGATTCCCATCCAGTGGAGGAGAGGGAGCCGAAGCCGTATCGGCCCAAAGGGGATTTCTCCCGCATCCTCTCCGATTACGAGAGGAAGTCAGAGAAGACGTTCGATGAGATCATGAGGGAGAAGGGCGATGAGGCTGTGAAGAGGTCTGAGCCTACGATCTCGAAGCTGCGGACGATGATGCCGCAATCGACGCTCGATCTCCATGGATGCAAGGTCGGCGAGGCTGAGAGCCGTGTACGTGCGTTCCTCGATGAATGCGAGGCCGCAGGATTGCGCAAGATCTCGATAATAACCGGAAAGGGACTCCACAGCGAAGATGGCATCGGCGTGCTGCGCGATGCTGCGATCAGAGTCCTCGATGAATCAGGGATCGTGAGCGAGAAGACCAGTGCGCCTCAGTCCGCTGGCGGCTCTGGAGCGCTCTGGATCATCCTCAAGGCTCAGCGCTCCCTGTAGACGATCCTTCCCTTCGTCAGGTCGTACGGCGAGAGCTCGACCTTGACCGTATCGCCAGGAACGATCCTGATGTAATGCTTCCTCATCTTGCCCGAAAGGTGGGCGAGGATCACGAGCTTGTTGGTGAGCTCTACGCGGAACATCGTGTTCGGGAGGGCTTCCTTGACGACTCCCTCTACTTCGATTGCTTCTTCCTTAGCCATTTCTTCTCCTTGATTAAAGCCTTCTGAAGTCTATATATATCGTCCTAAGCTGTCAATCTCCCGCCATCACGCCCTTGCAAGAGGGGGCCCAAAGGTGCATCCTCTCGCATATGGAGGAAATCCAATGGGTGCTTTAGAGGAATATATCAGGAGCGGAAGACCGCTCGATGCAGGTATGGCAATGTACGCTTCGGCGCTGGATCTCGTCGCCGCGGTCTCCCCGTCCACGGCAGCGAGGATCGTCAGGGAGCTGAAGGACCAGCGCACGCATCTCAAGCTCATCGCCAGCGAGAACTATTCATCGCTTTCCGTGCAGGCAGCCATGGGCAACCTCCTGACGGACAAGTATTCGGAGGGCTTTCCATTCCATAGGTTCTACGCCGGATGCGACAACGTCGACGCCGTCGAGGCGGAAGCCGTCGAGAGTGCGAAGAGGCTCTTCGGTGCCGAGCACGCATATGTCCAGCCCCATTCGGGAGCGGATGCGAACCTCTGCGCCTATTGGGCGATCCTCAGCCAGCGCGTGGAGATGCCGGCCCTGGAGGAGATGGGCATCCGCAATCCTTCCGATATGAAGAGGGAGGACTGGGACAGGATCAGGAAGATGACGCACAGCCAGAGGCTGCTTGGCCTCGACTACTACTCAGGCGGGCACCTTACGCATGGATATAGGCAGAACATCTCCGCCCAGATGTTCGATGCATACTCCTATACCGTCGATAGGGAGACGGGGCTTCTCGACTACGATGAGATCGAGAGGCTCACGAAGGAGATCAGGCCGCTGATCCTTCTTGCAGGCTACTCCGCATATCCCAGGGCGATCGACTTCAGGCGCATGGCTGAGATCGCCCACAGCAATGGAGCCGTGTTCATGGTGGATATGGCCCATTTCGCGGGCCTCGTCGCAGGCAAGGTCTTCACCGGGGACTACGATCCGGTGAAGTGGGCCGATGTCGTTACGACGACGACGCACAAGACGCTCAGGGGACCTCGTGGCGGCATGATACTCTGCAAGAGCGAGTTCGCCGAGGCTGTGGACAAGGGCTGCCCGCTAGTGATCGGAGGACCGCTTCCGCATGTGATGGCGGCAAAGGCAGTCGCGCTCGAGGAGGCCGAGAAGCCGGAGTTCGCCGACTACGCGAGGCGCATCGTCGATAACGCTAGGCACCTTGCTGCCGCATGCATCAAGGAAGGCATCCCCGTCGCGACGGGCGGCACGGATAACCATCTCATGCTTCTCGATGTCAGGCCATTCGGCCTCAATGGAAGGCAGGCGGAGTCCCTTCTGAGGGAGTGCGGCATCACGCTCAACCGCAATGCGCTTCCCTTCGATCCCAATGGACCGTGGTATACATCCGGCCTGAGGATCGGAACGCCCGCCCTCACCACGCTGGGAATGGGGGAGAAGGAGATGGAGGAGGTCGCCTCGATAATAGCCCTCGTCCTCCGCAGCGCCCATCCTGTTCGCCTTTCGAAGGGTGAGCATCAGGGCGAGCTTTCGAAGAACCGTGCAAAGGCTCCGGATGAGGTGATGGAAGAGGCGAGGGGCAGGGTGGAAGCCCTGCTGGGACGCTTCGTGCTCTATCCCGAGCTCGATCTGGAGCTGCTGG
>CALXXR010000154.1 GCA_944392735.1 uncultured Spirochaetaceae bacterium
ATCAGCTTATCCATGCCGCTCTGCACCAGGGCCTCGGTATGGGTATCGATGGAGGAGGTCGCCTCATCCATGACGAGCACCGGTGGATTGGCTATTGCCGCCCTTGCGATCGAAAGGAGCTGGCGCTGCCCCTGCGAGAGGCTCTCGCCGTTGTTCGTCAGCATCGTGTCGTAGCCGTCCGGCATCATCATGATGAAGTCATGCGCATTCGCGAGCTTCGCGGCCTCGATGACCTCCTCATCGGTCGCGTCGAGCTTGCCGAACCTGATGTTCTCCTTGATCGTGCCCGTGAAGAGGTTCGTATCCTGGAGGATCATGCCGAGCGAACGCCTGAGATCGGCCTTCTTGATTTTGTTGATGTTGATTCCATCGAACCTGATCTTGCCGTCCTGGATGTCATAGAAGCGGTTCAGGAGGTTCGTTATCGTGGTCTTGCCAGCGCCGGTGGAGCCGACGAATGCGATCTTCTGGCCTGGCTTGGCATAGAGCGATATATTATGCAGGACCGTCTTGTCCGGCACATAGCCGAAGTCGACATCCATCATCACGATGTCTCCACGGAGCGGCGTGTATGTCACGGGGCTTCCATCATGGTGCGGATGCTTCCATGCCCACTGGCCCGTGCGCTTCTCCGATTCCACGATATTGCCGTTCTCATCCGTGGTGGAATTGACGAGCATGACATAGCCGTCATCGACCTCGCTCTCCTCATCGAGCAGATCGAAGATGCGCTCGGCGCCTGCGAGGGCAAGAAGCACCATGTTCATCTGCTGCGAGATCTGGTTGATGTTGTTGGAGAACGATCTCGAGAGCTGCAGGAACGCCGCCAGAAGGCCAAGCGTATAGCCGGCTCCGGCACCGCCTGTGAGTATGACCACGACAGCGCCAACCACGACGAGGGCCACGTACTGGATGTTCCCTATGTTCATCGTCACCGGTCCCATCGCGTTCGCAAGCGCATTGCCCTTGGTCATCGACTTCCTCAGCCTATCGTTGAGCGCGCCGAAGTCGCTCTTGCTCTGCCCTTCATGGCAGAAGACCTTGATGACGCGCTGTCCGTTCATCATCTCCTCGATGAAGCCGTTGACATCGGCCAGGTCCGCCTGCTGCGCCGCGAACTGGCGTCCAGACCTGTTTGCGATCACAGACGAGCTCTTTATCGTCAGCAGGGCGAAGAAGACGACGACCAGCGTGAGTATCCAGGAGTTCATCAGCATCGTGACGAACACCATCACGAGCGTGATGATCGCCTGCATCAGCTGCACGAGCGAATTGGATATGAACTGGTTGAGCGTATCGGTATCGTTGGAGAACCTCGACATGATCGTTCCATGCTGGTTCTGGTCGAAGTACGACAGCGGCAGCGAATCGAGCTTCCTGAACATCTGCACGCGGATGTCGTAGAGGGTATCCTGGGAGATGCCTACCATCGTGCGCGACAGGAGGTAGTTGAAGACGACCGAGACGCTGACGATCATCGCGAACTTCACCAAGGAGGCGACCACTGGTCCCCAGTCCGGGGACGAGACGCCGATGATGGGCGTCACATGCTCGTCGATGAACTCTCCGAGGAAGTTCGATGAATAGACGATGGAGAACGCCGAGATGAGTATGCTCACGACGATGAAGGCGAACTTGGCCTTCCGCTCTCCGAAGACGATCCTCAGGACGCGCTTCATCGCCTTCTTCGGATCCTTGGCTCTTGCGCCGGCTGCATTCCTTCCCCTAAGCATCGAGGTTGCCTCCTCTTGTCTGGGTCTCATAGAGATCGCGGTAATCGGCATTGCGTGCTCGGAGCTCGTCATGCGTTCCGACATCCTCCACGCTTCCGTTGTTCATGATGATGATCTGATCCGCATCCATCACGGATGAGAGGCGCTGGCTGATGATGATCTTCGTCAGGTCCTTCACATCCTCCCTCAGCGCCTTCCTGATCTGGGAGTCGGTCGCCGTATCGACGGCCGATGTGGAGTCATCCATGATGAGGATCTTCGGCGTCTTGAGCAGCGCCCTGGCGATGCAGAGCCTCTGCTTCTGGCCTCCTGAGAAGTTCGTTCCACCCTGCTCCACATGGCTCTCGTAGCCATCCTTCATCGCCTCGATGAAGGGAGAGGCGGAAGCGACATCGCAGGCGGCCTTGATCTGGGCATCGGTGGCGTCCGGATTGCCCCATCTGAGGTTCTCCGCCACGGTGCCGGAGAAGAGCGTGTTCTTCTGAAGCACGACGGAGACCTCGTTGCGGAGCGCTTCGAGGCTGTATTCGCGCACATCCCTGCCGCCTACACGCACCGTGCCTTCGGTGGCATCGTACAGGCGCGCTATCAGGGAGACGAGCGTCGTCTTTCCCGATCCCGTGTTTCCGATCACGCCGACCATCTCCCCGCTCCTGATCTTCAGGTTTATGTCATGCAGCACCGATGACTTGCTGCCGTAGCCGAACGATACATGATCGAACTCGATGTCCCCATTCGCCACTTCCTTCGCCCCCTCGGGGTTGGTGTCCATGCTAGGCTTGGTATTCAGGACCTCTGCTATACGGACCATCGAGGCATGGGAGATGGAGAGCATGACGATGACCATACCGGTCATGACGAGAGAAGAGAGGATCTGGCCTGTATAGGTGTAGATGCTCATGAGCTCGCCTGTCTCCATGTGGCCGATGTTGATAAGCCTCGCTCCGATGTATGAGATCGCGATCATGCAGCAGTACGTGACCGTCATCATCAGCGGTCCCATCAGCGCCATGATCGTCTGGCCGCGCTTGAAGTTCGACCTGATCGTCTCCGAGGCCTCCTCGAACTTCCCCAGCTGCTCATCCTCGCGCACATATGCCTTCACGGTCCTGATGCCGTTGAGGTTCTCCTGCACCACCCTGTTGAATGCATCGTAGCCGCGGAAGGCATTCGTGAATGACGAATACGTATGGCGGAAGATGAGGAAGATCAGAACAGCGACGATCGGGATCGCAACGGCGAATACAAGGGAGAGCGCCCCGCCGTTGTGGTAGACCATGATGATGGCGAAGATGAACATGATCGGGGACCTCACGCAGATCCTGATCATCATCTGGAACGACATCTGCACGTTCTGCACATCCGTCGTCATCCTCGTTATGAGCGATGAGGTCGAGAACTTGTCGACATCCGCGAACGAGAAGTCCATGATCCTCGCATAGAGGTCCTTTCGTATGTTCGAGGCGAATCCGGCGGAGGCCTTCGATGCAGTCCAGGCACCGGCGACGCCGAATGACAGCGACAGGAAGGCTGCCAATACGATCAGCACGCCTACCCTGAAGACGTATCCCATATCCCCGGCGCTGACGCCGGTATCTACGATGACGGCCATCATCGTCGGAATGAGGACCTCCATTGCGACCTCTCCAACCATGAGAAGCGGCGTAATGAATGCGAATTTCCTATATTCCCGCACACGGGAAAGCAGAGTCTTCAGCATTGGCTCTCCTCCAGTACATTCCTCAGTCTTCTGCAGATATCGATGAAGGCATCCCTCTCCTCAGTGGAGATGGCAGCGAGCATCGAACGCTCGACATCATCCGCATAGCGCTTGGATGATTCGAGCTTACGGCGGCCCTCATCGGTCAGGACAAGGCGGCGCAGCCGGCCATCGGCCGCGACCTTCTCGCGGGTTATCAGCCCCATCGCCTCCAGCGAATCGACGGTCTGGGAGACAGTCGCCCTCGCGAGCGAGAGGGACTCCTCGATGTCGTGCTGGACAGCTCCGCTGTTTCCTGAAAGGTAGATGAGAACCCTTATCTGGGCCGTGGACAGCCCCAGGTTCCTGACATTGCGGTCGAGGGTCCTGCGCACAAGGCGCCCCAGCGAACCGGCAGAGAACAGAAGCATATCGTTTTCCATCGTTCGTTTCCGAACAGACTTTATTCAAGAGCGGGAGAGAGGTCAACCGGCTTCCCTGCTCTTCATTCAAAATCCATATTGCATCGCCGTTGCACCATCATGCATCCACATGTATAATGGAAGCGAATTATTTCAGGAAACAACTCGATGGATGCAAAGCTGCTTATCAAGCTGACGGATGATGGCGGAACTCCCTTCTTCGGACCGGGAGTCGCCCAGCTATTCACCTTCATCGAAGAAACCGGATCGGTGCGCCACGCCTCAGAGCGCATGGGGCTGTCATACTCCAAGGCCTGGAAGATGATCAGGGGCACCGAGAAGGCGATAGGATGCGATGCCGTTGTCCGCACGCAGGGCGGAAAAGGTGGAGGAAAGGCGGAGCTCACGGAAAGCGGCATAAGGCTCCTCGAGGGCTTTCGATCGCTGGAGAAGGAGATGCAGAGGGCGCTGGCAGAGGCAAAGGGAGGCTTCCTTGAAGGGATCTAAGGCCTCCGCAATCGCGATTCTCATAATCCTCTATGCCTTGATCTTCGTGCTCTCCTTCTCCATAGGAAGGTATCCGGTGCATCCGGTGGAGCTTATGAAGATACTGCTCTCGCGCATCCTTCCGATCGAACAGGATTGGACGCCGCAGGCCCAGTCCGTCGTATTCTGCATCAGGCTGCCGAGGATCATCGCCTCCTCCCTCATCGGTGCGGGATTGTCGCTTTCTGGCCTGATATTCCAGATGATATTCCGCAATCCGATGGTCTCCCCGGATGTGCTGGGGACATCCACCGGCGCCGGTTTCGGCGCATCCTTGGCGCTTCTATGGGCGCTTCCATCGTTCTCCATCCCCATTCTGGCCTTCGCGGGAGGCATGCTCGCGGTGCTGCTGGTATGGAGGATCGCCTCGAAGGTGCCCTCCAACCAGGTGCTCGGCCTCATTCTCGGCGGCATCATGATCAGCTCGCTGTTCCAGTCCGGAACCAGCTTCATAAAGCTCGTGGCGGACCCCGAGGATGAGCTCCCTGCCATAACCTACTTCCTGATGGGATCGCTGGCGGGGGCCGGGATGGATGAGGTGAAGCTGATCATCGTGCCCATGGTCATATCCGCGGTTCCGATGATCATCCTTTCGTGGCGCATGAACATCCTGTCATTACCCGAGGAGGAGGCGAAGTCGCTCGGAGTCGACTCGAAGCTCCTTAGGGGCATTGCAATCGCATCAAGCTCATTGATGACCGCCTCCACCGTCGCCGTCGCTGGCGTCATCGGCTGGGTGGGACTGGTGATTCCGCATATAACGCGCATGATCGTAGGCCCGGATGCAAGGAGGACGATACCCTCCTCCATCATCCTCGGGGCCGCATTCCTCACCGCCGTGGACACCGTCTCGCGCTCCGTCTCATATTCGGAGATCCCGATCGGCATACTCACATCGTTCATAGGGGCGCCGTTCTTCCTCTATCTGATCATCAGGGAGGGAAAGAAGAATGCTGCTTGAATCCAGGTCCGTCTCATTCAGCTATGGCAGGAGGAAGGTGCTGGATGGCGTCTCCTTCGCCATCGAGGGCGGGGACATGATGGCGATACTCGGCCGCAACGGATCGGGCAAGACGACGCTCATGCGCCTCCTTCTCGGATTCCTGCAGCCTGACGATGGGGATATCCTCATCGATGGCAGAGACGAACGCGGAATGAGCGAGCGGGAGAAGGCGAAGGCGATCGCATACATACCGCAGTCGACGGAGATGGTCTATCCCTACCCCGTCATCGATACCGTGCTGATGGGCAGGGCCCCTTCCCTCTCCATCTTCGAAAGACCCGGAAAGGGCGATGAGGAGAAGGCCGAGAATGCGCTCTCGATGCTTGGGATCGAACACCTCAGGAACAGGTCCGTCAACGAGCTCTCCGGAGGGGAGAGGCAGCTTGTCATGATCGCAAGGGCGATGGCGCAGGAGGCGCGGATCATCCTCCTCGATGAACCCACGGCTTCGCTCGACTACTCCAACCAGCTTCTGGTGATGGAGACGATGGAGAGGCTCAGGACAAGCGGCTATGCGATGCTCTTCTCGACGCACAATCCGGAGCAGGCGCTCATGAACGCCACGAGCGTGCTTGTGCTCTCGGAAAGCAGGATCGCATACTCAGGAAGCCCGGAGGGGCTCATGGATGGAAGCGTGCTCGAATCCCTCTATTCCCGGAGGCTGTGCATCAAGAGCATAGACACCGGTGAGAACGAGCGGATCATCTGCATACCGAGGTAGCCATGTGGTGGGACCGGGAACGCATCGATTGGTACATGAGGGCAGCCTCGAGGACGGATTTCCATCGCCATCTCGCCACTGCCATCGAGAACCATCTCGGAAAGGATGAGCGCATACTCGAGCTGGGGTGCGGACTGGGATACATCTCGAGGATCCTTGCCGATGACGGATATGCCATCAAGGCGACCGACAGCAATGAAGAGGCCATACTGGCTGCGGCATCGATGGGGCATCCCGGCATCTTCCACCCACTCGATGCAGAGGGCCCAATATCCGAAAGCGATGCACTGCTGATGATCTTCTTCGGCAGGCTCCGCGAGGAAGGCGGCCTCAGGCACTATCTCGAGAGGACGAAGAGGATCGTATACGTCATATCCGAGCACAGGGGCCAGAGCGATGATCTGCGGAAAAACGGCATGGAACCGGAGGCGACGATGGCATACCTTGGATCGCTTCCGGATATCGCATTCACAGCAGAGCACTTCGAAGCGGACTTCCACCAGCCTCTGAAGGACAGGAAGGAGGCTCTAAGATACATCGAAAGGATGTATGGAAGCGGCAATGCAGAACGCTACATGGCATTCCTCAGGGATGATGGGGATGGGCTTCTCCTTCCGAACCACAAGCATGCCACGGTATTCACGATAGAAAGGAGGAGCGTATGAGGAGATTCTTCATCGCGCTGATCACAATCATGATGGCCTTGCAGCTGCCCGCTGCTGAATTCACGGACTCGCTCGGACGCACAGCAGAGCTTCCTGACAAAATCGAGCGCATCGTGCCTTCAGGCAACCTTGCGCAGCTGGTGCTCTATTCGATAGCCCCGGAGCGCATCGTCGGCTGGTCATCCAAGCTCTCCGGAAGCGCACAGGACTACTTCACCCAGGACGTGGTCAATCTACCCGTCTTCGGCACGTTCTACGGCAAGAAGGCGAACCTGAACAAGGAAGCGCTGATGTTCGCCGCTCCCGATGTCGTCATCGACATGGGGGAGATCAAGGGAACGCCTGAGGAGATGGCGAAGGAGCTGGATGAGCTGCAGAAGGACATCATGATCCCAGTCATCTTCATCGAGGCGTATCTGGACAACACGCCCGATGTCTACCGCACGCTCGGGCTTCTTCTCGATCTCGAGGAGAAGGGAGAAGCGCTTGCGGCGTACGCTGAGGAGGCGATCGAGATGGCTGCGGACGCAAGGGCTGCGATAGACGACCCTGTCACCGTCTACTACTCCTCATCCCCCGATGGGCTTGAAGCGATCGCCGAAGGCAACTTCCACGGTGAGGTCGTTGAGAAGATCGGAGCGAAGAACATCGTACCATCGACGTTCGGCGCTTCTTCCAACAAGGTCTCGATGGAGCAGCTTTACATCTGGGACCCTGATGCGATCCTCCTCTCGGAGGACGAAGCATATGAGGATGCGACCACGGACAGGACCTCGGCGAACCTCAGGGCCGTGAAGGAAGGACGCGTCTACCTGATTCCAACGGAGCCCTACCCCTTCATCGACAGCCCACCGGCAACGAACAGGATCATCGGCATCTACTGGCTTGGCAACCTGCTCTACCCTG
>CALXXR010000155.1 GCA_944392735.1 uncultured Spirochaetaceae bacterium
CTCTGCTAGAATATAGTCAGGGTTTCCGATCATAGAGACCTGAAAAAGGAGAGCATATGAAAAGATTTTCGTTCGTTCTTGTAGTGCTCATGCTGGTTTCCAGCCTCGCCTTTGCAGGAGGCAGCCAGGAAGGAACAGCAGCTGCGGCATCAGATTCCAATACCGTGAAGGTAGGTCTTCTTTGCATCGGAGATGAAAACGATCAGGGATACACCTACAACTTCATCAGAGGTAGGGATGAGGCTACGGAGCTTCTGAAGGCCGAAGGCATCAACGTCGAGTGGGTGACCAAGTACAACATCGGCGAGGATGCAACCTGCACGGACGCCAACATCGAGGCTGCTGAGGAAGGCTGCCAGATCATCATCAACAACAGCTACGGATTCGAGCCGTTCATGCTCGAGGTCGTCGATGACTATCCAGACATCGAGTTCATCAGCTGCACCAACTGCGCTTCCGTCACCGACGGCAGGGACAACACCCACAACGCATTCGCCAACATCTATGAAGGCAGATACATCGCTGGTGTCGTAGCAGGTATGAAGCTCCAGCAGATGATCGATGAAGGAACGATCACACCGGATGAGGCTGTCATCGGCTACGTTGGTGCATTCTCGTTTGCAGAGGTTATCTCCGGATTCACATCGTACTTCCTCGGCGCAAGGTCGGTATGCCCGTCCGTGACGATGCTCGTTACATACGTGAACTCCTGGTCGGACGCCACGGCAGAGTCCGATGCGGCTCTCGCGCTTGCCGATATGGGCTGTGTGATGATCTCCCAGCACTCCGACAACACGACGCCTGCAACAGCAGCTCAGTCACGCGGCGTATTCCACACTGGATACAACAACGACATGACAGGAATCGCACCTGCAGCATCCCTCATATCCACGAGGATCGACTGGGGCATCTACTTCTATGAGGCGATCAAGGCATACGTCAATGGCGAGGAGATTCCTCAGGACTGGTGCAAGGGAATGGGCGATGGCGCTGTCGTCATGACTCCGCTCAACGAGGCGATCGCAGCTCCTGGAACCGCTGAGAAGATCGCAGAGGTCGAGCAGGCAATCGCAGATGGCTCGCTCCAGGTATTCGACACAAGCACATTCACCGTCGATGGAGAAGTCCTTACACACGCATTCGCCCTTGATACCGATGGAGACTTCGTCGCTGATTCCGAAGAGGCCGTATTCGATGGCGCATTCCACGAATCGCTCTTCCAGTCCGCTCCGTACTTCACGGTCCAGATCGATGGAATCGAGTGGCTCAACTGATTCAGCGATCAGCTTTGGCAAAAGCCCCTTGTGCTCCGGCATGAGGGGCTTCATTATGCGGAAAATGGAACATCCTGGTTGTAAAGTGGACGGAGGGGGCGAATAATAGGCTCGAGGTGATTCGATGGGTTCCAGACAGGCTCGCAGTATGGATATGCTTAACGGCCCGCTTGCCGGGAAGATCCTTATGTTCGCAATCCCGCTTGCCCTCAGCAGCATCCTCCAGCAGCTCTTCAATGCCGTGGATGTCGCAGTGGTGGGCCACTTCGCCTCCGATCCCGCGATAGCCACCGCAGCCGTAGGATGCAACGGCCCGGTCATCAACATGATCATAAACCTCTTCGTCGGCATTTCCGTCGGAGCGAATGTCGTGGTATCGAACTGCATCGGATCCGGAAACGAGGAGAAGGCCCGCTCCGCTGCGCATAGCTCGATGCTGCTTGCCGCGATATGCGGCATCCTGATCCTATTCATCGGGCTGGCGGTGTCGGAGCCGGTGCTTACGCTGATGGATACGCCGGAGGATGTGCTCCCGTATGCCGTGCAGTACCTGAGGATCTACTCCATTGGCATGCCATTCATCATGATCTACAACTTCGGAGCGTCGCTTCTGAGATGCATCGGGGACACAAAGCGACCTCTGATGTGCCTCATATTCTCCGGAGTCCTCAATGCCGGACTGAACATATTCCTCGTTGTCGTGTTCCATCTGGATGTGGCAGGAGTTGCGATCGCGACGGTCATCTCAAATGCCCTCAGCACTGCGATGGTCATCGTCTTCCTCCTTCGTGAGAAGAGCTATGTCCGCATCGAGATGAGAAGGCTGGCAATCAGGAGGCAGGACCTTTCCCTCATCCTCCGCGTCGGGATTCCTGCAGGGCTCCAGAGCATGGTCTTCTCATTCTCCAATGTCTTCATCCAGTCCGAGCTGAACGGCTTCGGTACAGCTGCCGTGGCAGGTTCTGCCGTAGCGCTGAACTACGAGAACTTCTCCTATTTCGTGATATCCGCATTCTCCCAGGCCGCGGTGACGTTCACAAGCCAGAACTATGGAGCAAGACGCTATGGCAGATGCCGCAGCGTTTTCCGCATCTGCATGTCCATGGCGGCGGTCTCGACGTTCATCATGAGCTGGGTGTTCATCCTCGGAAGGGGCTTCTTCTCCTCGATCTTCACATCAGACCCCGATGTGCTTGCCTATTCGGTCGAGAGGCTATCGATCGTGCTTCCGCTCTATATCCTCATCGTAACGTATGATACAGGCGGAGCTGCCCTCAGGGGATTGGGATACTCGATGACGCCTGCTCTCTTCACGATCTTCGGCACCTGCATCTTCAGGCTCTTCTGGGTCTATGTCATATGCCGCATATATCCGCGCTTCTCGATGCTCATGGCGGTCTATCCGATATCCTGGGCCATGACAGGAGCTGCGGTGCTGACAGCATATTTCATCCTTCGGAGGAAGGCATTCGCAAGGCCTTCAGCCTCATGAATGGGATTTCTTCTTCATCCTCCTGCCAATGATTGCAGGCAGGCTGTAGTAGGAAAGCTTCCTTGGCCCCGCCCAATTCTTGTCAGCTCCCTTTGAGATTGCATCCATTGCGTTCTTGATATCTCCGATTGTCTTCTTGTCGATCATGTATGCCGATGATGAACTTATGTAGAGATAGAGGTATCTCTCATCCTCTCCTAGATGCACAAGGCGGTCATATGGGATGGTCTCCTTATCATCGGCAAGGATCGTGAAACCATTGGCGGTGAAGAGATAATCGGTCTTTGGGAAATTTCCTTTCATGGCAGCGATGACCTTGTTCGCACGATGCCTTGGTTGAAGATTGAGGCCTGTGGCCAAAAGGCATCCGAAGAGTATGCAGAGCGAGGCTACCACTAGCGATGATTTCATTATAAAGCCGATGTAGATCAATATCAGGCCGCAGGCAAGTTGTGCTATTTTCTGCTTTATGCAGAACGTATCGTATTGCATCTTCG
Organism: uncultured Spirochaetaceae bacterium; assembly: GCA_944392735.1. Classification (GTDB taxonomy): domain Bacteria; phylum Spirochaetota; class Spirochaetia; order Sphaerochaetales; family Sphaerochaetaceae; genus Ornithospirochaeta. Next base: position 3,264 of record CALXXR010000155.1, read on the forward strand.
ATAGCCTCTGAATAGTTTCTGCAGTATGCTGCATTGATCCCTTGATTGAATTCATAGTCTTATTTTTATATTCTCCCACCTTGTTTTCTGAGGTTTCGTATGCTGCTAGTATTTTGTAATAAAAGCAATTATCCGGCTCAATATTATAATCATTTGAATTGGATTTGGAATCCCGTAAGAACATAGTATCTGTTTTTCATATAATCATATGAGATTTTTGAGGATACTATCCTACAATTTTCGTAGGTGAGGAAGATGGATAGCCGAACTAGACAATATTCCAATGGATCGATGTACGTAGAGGAAGCCAGGAAGCTGATTGTCAGGCCTGGTTCCTATGATGTCATCGTCGCGGGAGGCGGGGTTGCTGGAATCGCAGCTGCCGTCTCCGCAGCAAGGGCTGGAAGCAAAGTGCTTCTCGTCGAGCGCATGTATGCCGTCGGCGGCTTGGCGACGCTTGGGCTGATTACGATCTTCCTCCCGCTCTGCGATGGCAATGGCCATCAGCTGTGCTATGGGCTGGCGGAGGAGCTCCTGAGGCTCTCCATCAGCCATGGCTGGGAGCGGGATTACCCCGCGACATGGATGGAGGAATCCGAGCATGGAGAGGAGCGCTTCTAGGTGCGCTACAATGCACAGGTCTTCGCCCTTCTTGCAGAAAGGCTTCTGAGGAAATCCGGTGTGCAGATCCTCTATGGAACGCAGATCTGCTCCGTCATCCGGAAGGATGACCGGGTTGAGGCCATAGTCGTCGAGAACAAGAGCGGCAGGAGCGCAATACCAGCGCGCATGTTCGTTGATGCGACAGGCGATGCCGATCTCTTCTCCCTTGCAGGGGCTCCGACTGCGCTCTATGGAAAAGGGAACATACTGGCTGCATGGTATTACGAGACCCTGAACGGCCGGACGACGCTCCATATGGTCGGAGCTGCCGACGTGCTTCCGAACGAGAAGGATACAATCGTTCCCGATGCCATCGAGATCGAGCGCATCTCCGGATTGGACGCGGCAGAGGTTTCGGAAGCGATCCAGCATGGACATGGCGTCATACTCGAGAAGTTCCTCGAGAAGGGCGGGGTGTCCGAAGAGCATAGCCTTGCGACGATCGCAACGATTCCCCAGCTGCGGATGACCAGACGGATCATCGGAGCCTGCACGCTCGATGAAGCAGATGACCACAAAACCTTTGGTGATTCCATTGGAATGACAGGGGATTGGAGGAAGCGCGGACCGGCATTCGAGATTCCCTTCGGAACGCTTCATGCACCATCGCTTTCGAACGTGCTTGCAGCTGGCAGATGCATCTCCGTCACCGATGCGATGTGGGATGTGGCAAGAGTCATACCACCAGCTATCGTCACGGGCGAGGCCGCAGGGCTTGCGGCGGCGCTCTTCGATGATCTCGGCAATGCTGATGTCGAGAAACTTCAGAAAAGACTATGCGGCCAGCATGTACGTCTTCACCTGGAAGATGTTCTTTGAAGCAAAATGGATCTGCTGTAGCAGATGCAATATAAAGGAGGAAAGGATGAAGAGATTCTTCACATTGCTGTTGGTTGCAATGCTTACGCTTTCTGCTGTATTCGCCGGTGGCAGCAAGGAGGGTTCCGGCGATGGATCTGTGGTTCTCAGAGTCAGCATGGCTGAGGCCGCGAGCGATAACAAGGCTGTTGCCATCGAATCCGTCAAGGCGAAGATCGAAGAGCGCACAGAAGGACGTGTCAGGCTCGAAATCTACTGCAATGGAGAGCTTGGAACATTCCAGGAGGATGTCGAAGCCATCACGCAGGGTGCCAACATCGTTGATGGAACCTCGCCTTCTGCATACTGCGACTATGGCTGCTATGACATGATGGCGTTGGATCTCATGAGGATGATCAAGAGCCCTGAGGAGTGCGACATCCTGAACGATTCAGAGCTGTTCAAGGAGATGTGCGACCAGATCGAGGCTGCTTCAGGAATCAAGGTCATTGCCATCAACTGGCCTAACCAGCCGAGGTGCATCCTCTCTGCGAAGCCAATCAACTCAGTAGCGGACATCAATGGGCTCATCATCCGCGTGCCATCCGCTCCATATGTAGCCTTCTTCACAAGGCTTGGTGCAGCTCCGGTGTCGATGAGTATGGCAGATACATATACAGCTATGCAGCAGGGATCTGCCGATGCCTGTGAATTCCCGCTTACGACTATCTATACCAATTCCCTCTATGAAGTCGGAAAGTACTGCTATCTTTCGGAGCATACCTATGCGCCTAGCATGTGGTGCATGAATGCCAACATCTTCAATTCGCTCTCCGAGGCTGATCAGCAGGTAATCCTAGAGGAATTCGAAGCCGGCGGAAAGGAATTCGCAGCTCTCAACGAGTCCAACCTTGCTGAGTATCGCCAGATGCTTGAAGCGCAGGGCGTTGCATTCGTTGAGCCTTCCGCAGAGGATATCGCGATAATGGACCAGGCCGCTGTCGATTCAGCTGCCGATTTCCCGGGACTCAGCGATGGAATCATCGAGAAGGTGGAGGCAGCGCTCGGTCGCTGAAGCACTTCTTGCCAATGGCCCTGGAGAGTTCCTTCAGGGCCTCCTAAGAAGGGAGGGACATCTTGAACACCAAGAAGAATCCGGTTCTTTTCATCATAATGAACTGGGAAGAGATTTTCTGCGCGCTTGCGATGGCTGCAATGCTTGTCGTATGCTGCCTGTACGTACTTGCGCGTTATGTACTTACTTTCTCCATAGTCTGGGGGCAGGAATTCTGCACGATCTGCCTGATCTACGTCACATTCGTCGGCAGTGCCGCCGCATACAAGCGCAACCAGCACTACGGCATGGACTTCATCGTCTCCCATCTGCCGGAGAAGATCAACTTCATCATAAAGATGATCATCAACTTCGTGCTCATCATACTCTTTGCCGTTCTCACGGTACTGAGCTTCCAGTATACGATGGCGGCCCAGAAAACAATGCCGGTATCGCTCATACCATATAAGTACATCGATTTTGCTGCAGTGCTTGGCTTCGGCAGCATGACGATATATTCAGCGATCTTCTTCGTCTCCGGAATCAGGACCCCCGAGGGATACAAGAAGAGATTCCTCACCAGTGAAGGTGGAGGAGAGACGGAATGATATTCTATCCAATAATCATAGTTCTGATCTGCTTTGCCGTTGGCATGCCGGTTGCATTCGCAATGATGATCGCATGCCTGCCATACTTCATCAACGATCAGTATGCGACAGGCCTCATGGTCATCCAGCAGCTCATTGGCGGTGCTGAGAGCTTCTCGCTTGCTGCAATCCCGTTCTTCATCGTCGCAGGATCAATCATGAACTATTCGGGAATCACTGAGAAGCTGATGGCTCTTGCCGATGCCCTCGTCGGCCATTTTACAGGCGGACTGGGACATGTGAATATCCTTCTCTCGACGATGATGGGAGGAATCTCCGGGTCGGGAGCCGCTGATGCAGCCTCTGACTGCAAGATCCTCGTTCCTGAGATGACGAAGCATGGCTATCCCACTGAATATGCTGCAGCCGTCACTGCTGCTTCGGCCTGCATCACACCCATCATCCCTCCTGGTGTCGGACTTGTCGTGTACGCATGCGTAATGGAGATTTCCGTTGGAAAGCTCTTCAGCGCAGGATATATCCCCGGTGCGATGATGTGCATTGGGATGCTGCTTGCGAACTATTTCATCTCCAAGAAGCGTGGCTATAAGGCCAACAGGGATCACATGGTTCCGATCAAGCAGATAGTCGGGCTTGCCCTCAGTTCTCTCTGGGCTCTGCTGCTGCCGTTCGGATTCATCTTGGCGCTTCGCGTCGGCGTCTGCACCCCGACCGAGGGCGGTGCGCTCATGGCTCTGTATTCCCTCATCGTCGGCAAGTTCATCTACAAGAAGCTGGAGTGGAAGAATCTTCCAGCAATCATGCTCGATGGTGCACTCAGCACAGCCAGCGTCATGCTCATCATGGCAGCAGCCAATGTCCTGAGCCACTACATGAGCTGGGAGAGGATTCCGTATCTTCTTACAGGATTCATCATCGATGCAGCGCCCAGCAGAGCACTCTTCCTCGCGCTTTCGATGCTTCTGCTTCTTGTCATGGGCATGTTCATGGATGGAATCGCAGCGATGATCATCATCGCACCCCTCCTTGCTCCTGTCGGCACGGAACTCGGCGTGAATATGCTTCATTTCGGTCTCATCATGGTGCTGAACTGTGCTATCGGAGCAATCACCCCGCCATTCGGCAACTATCTCTTCCTCGTCTCGGGTACGCTGCACTGCAGCCTCACCAAGGTCGTCAAGGAGATCATTCCATATATCGGAGTATGCCTCACCGTGCTTGTGCTCTGCACATACATTCCTGATATCGTTCTCATAGTACCGAAGCTTCTCTACGGAAGCGTATGAGGTGGATGATGGATCGGGAAAAGGCCTTTTCGTTCTATCCCTCAAGGGCGGAAGTCGATGCCTGGGCTGAGAGGCTGGCTGCAGAAGGATGCAGCCGTCGCCTCTCAGCCGAGATGCTCGACTCATCCCCGATCAGGAGGGGATTCGGAAACAGTCCCGAGACGCTGTCGAACCGCTATGTGAGGTTCGAGTCCAAGGATCATGCCTTCTATGGCTACTGGCAGCCTTCTCCGGTCCAGCCTGCACCGCTTCTGGTGCACCTGCCGGGATACGGTGGATACATTACGATGCATCCGTCGATTTCATCCGATGGATTCAATATCCTCCATGTATCACCGCTCGGATATGTGACGCCTTCCGGGCTTTCCGAAGGAGTCATGGGGGAAGATGGAAAGCTCCCTGTGCTGCGCAATACTGCAGAGGGGAAGCGAGGTGGATACGAGGATTGGTTGCGCGACTGCGTCTCTGCAGCTTCTTGGGCGATAAAGCGCCCCGAGGTGCTTCCCGGAAGGCTTTCGTTCTTCGGTACAAGCCAAGGCGGGGGTGCTGCACTGCTTCTTGCTTCGATCATGAAGGGGCAAGTGAGATCAGTAGCAGCGGATCTTCCATTCCTGACGGCCTTTCCTCTTACGGATTTGGAGGGAGAGGCATATTCGATGCTCAAGCCTTCATATGGTGAGGTTCGTGAGGAGGTTTTCTGGAATCGGCTTGGATATGTCGATACGCTATCGCATGCCCATCGGATTTCAGTACCGGTGATGCTTACAGCTGGAGGCAGGGATGATGTGTGCTTCCCGAGGACTGTGGAGAGGCTTTTCTCTATGCTTTCCGGAACGAAGCAATATACTTATCTCAAAGACAATGGCCATGGCCATTCAAGGGAGGGGAATGCTCTCTTCCGTGCCTGGTTCTCGCTGTACGCATAAGGCCGTTGAAAGGAGGAAGGATGGCTTTCGCAAACAGGATCGTCGTACGCTCCAGCTCTGACAACCATGTGCTCTTCAAGGTCTTCAGGGCCGTTTACAATACAAGCGGCGATGAATTGAGGCCTTATTTCGAGCACCGCCACTCAGAGCTTGAGATCTCCGTGATTGCAACAGGCAGCGGAACCTATACATGCTCAGGGGTGGATTATGACTTCAGTTCCGGCGATGTCTTCCTCCATTGCGGCAATGATGAGCACTGCATAAAGTACATCGCGGCGGGCGAGCGGCTCTCGATGCTTGTCTTCCAGTTCGATCCCCGCCTGATATGGACCCACGGAGGGGAGTGGTTCGATACCAAATATCTGCAGATATTCACGGGAAACAGCATGAACAGCCGGCATATGCCGAATACGGCATCGGAGGCGAAGGCGATTGCAAAGCTGATGGAGGAGAGCCTTGAGGAATGCTGCAGCCGCAGGCCAGCATATGAGATGGTCGTCAAGGCGAAGCTCCTGCTGATGCTCTCCATCCTCATACGCTATTTCTACGACTACTTCCCAGAGCGTGCGACTGATCTGGATTCCAGAAACATCGGCCATATCGAGAGGTCCATGGACTATATTCTTGCGCATCTGTCATCGCCGTTGACGCTTCAGGATATCGCCAAGGAAGCTCATATGAGCCGAAGCTGCTACTCCGCGACATTCAAGCAACTCAATGGAGTCTCCGTTTGGGGGTATATAACCGCCCAGCGCATAGACAGGGCCCAGCATCTGCTCGAATCTACTTCGCTTCCCGTGATGGAGATCAGCGAGCATTGCGGCTTCAACAACATCGCGAATTTCAATCGTTCATTCAAGAAGATAACAGGCAAGACGCCGCGAGGATACCGCAAGGATGTCCAAGGACGCCTCTCTAGCGATAGATCGCCTGATTAGGAGGAATTTGATGAGGCAGGGTATCGATCCAAGTACGCTGAAGATAACGGACATCCGCTTTGCGGATATCGATGGAGCACCGAAACGGTGCACTCTTCTGAAGATATATACGAATCAGGGGCTTGTGGGCTTCGGTGAGGTGAGGGATGCGTCGAGCAAGACGTATGCGCTTATGCTCAAGAGCAGGCTTCTCGGAGAGAATCCCTGTAATGTCGATAGACTCTTCCATAAGATCAAGCAGTTCGGCGGTCCTTCGAGGCAGGGTGGAGGCGTCTCAGGCATAGAGATCGCGCTCTGGGACCTTGCGGGAAAGGCCTGGGGCGTTCCTGCATATCAGCTTCTTGGCGGCAAGTTCCGCGACAGAATCCGCGTCAATTGCGATACGGACGCAGATGGCAAGGACAACAGCGGCCATGCCATGGGACTGGCTCTGAAGAAGCGCATGGAGATGGGCTTCACATTCCTCAAGATGGATCTTGGGATTGGCCTTCTCATGGATGTTCCTGGAACGCTATGTGCCCCTCTTGGATTCATCGACGAGATGAAGCAGTATGCTCCGCATCTGCTGAATGTCCAGGGAGGATCCGTCACTGCGGATATGGTCAGGAGGCAGCATAGTTACGACATAGTGACGACAGCGCATCCATTTACGGGCATCCATATCACAGAGAAGGGGTTGGATATCCTCGAGCAGTATGTGCACGATGTAAGGGAGGTCATCGGATACGAGGTTCCCCTCGCCATCGATCACTTCGGGCATGTGTGCGTCGAGGATGGCATTCGCTTTGCGAAGAGGATGGAGAAGTACGGCATAGCCTGGATAGAGGATATGATTCCATGGATTTACCCTGACCAGTACAGGAGGCTGCGCAATGCAACGACCGTTCCTGTATGCACTGGGGAGGATATCTATCTCAAGGAGGATTTCAGGAAGATCATCGAGGGCGGCTGCGTCTCCATCATCCATCCGGATATCCTCACGTGCGGCGGTGCGTTGGAGCTGAAGAAGATTGCTGATATCGCGGACGAGAATGGCGTTGCGGTTGCAATCCATATGGCCGAGAGCCCTGTTGCATGCATGGCGGCGGTCCATGCAGCGGCGGCGATGCACAATATTCTGGCCATGGAGTTGCACTCCGTGGATGTCCCATGGTGGCAGGATATCGCGAAGGGACTTGATAAGCCGCTGATCAAGGATGGCTACATCAGGGTTCCCGATGCTCCCGGACTTGGAATCGAGTCGCTCGATGACAGCGTAATCGAGACGCATCTGAATAAAGACATCCCCGGCCTTTGGGAGCCTACGGATCAGTGGAATACGGAATTCGCCAACGACAGGATTTGGAGCTGATGTATGAAATTCGATGATAGGGACAGCATTATGGCCATCACTCCGGAATGGAAGGGGGAGAGATTCCCCGATGGCAGGCCGAAGGTTGCGGACAAGTACCTCGATGCCCTCTACGGCATGACGCTTGAGGAGCTTTGGAAGCCTATCTTCACTAGGGGCTATGAGAATCAGTTCATAGCCATGGATTCGGTATTCCCCGAATTCAATGAGGATGGAGATGTGCTTCATAAGATGGTAGGACGTGCGGTCACTGCCGTGTATGCTCCTACGAGGCCGGACTACTATGCCGCTTCATGCGCCATAGCAGCTGCGCAGGGATGGCATGGCACCCCTAACCAGTGGGTGCTGGACAGCCTTGTCGACAGGGATGTACTGGTCGTGGACATGTACGACAAGATTTATAAGGGCACATTCATCGGAGGCAATCTGGCAACGGCGCTCGCTTCCAAGACGCATACTGGCGGTGCCGTCATCTGGGGTGGCATCCGCGATGTCGAGCAGGTGAAGAAGGTTAAGGGTATCCAAATATACTATCGTGGCATAGATCCAACTCCGATCAGGGATTTCGTGATGACTGGATTCAACACCCCTGCACGCATCGGAACGGGCCGGGAAGCGGCGATATGCCTTCCCGGGGATGTCGTATATGGCTGCAGCGGTGGGGTGCTGTTCATTCCGCCATCGCTTGTCGTCGATGTCGTTGAAGGCGGAGCGAAAACGAAGGTCAAAGATATGTTCGGCTTCAAGATGATCTCCGAGAACAGGTTCACCACCGCTCAGATTGACAAGAATACCTGGACTGAGGAGATGCTGGATCTCCTGATGGATTTCATCAGGACGGAACCCGAGGCGGAGGAGTTCAGGAATATAGACTGGAGCCATGAATACGATCTGGCTAGGAACGGCGATCCGAACGACACGCAGTCCGCGCTTTGATCATGGAGGATATAGTATGGATTTCGATTTGACTGGACATAGAGCATTCGTGACCGGTTCAAGCAGGGGAATCGGCAGTGCTATAGCACTTGAGCTTGCCCGAGGAGGTGCTGACGTCATCGTGCATGCTTCCCGCCCCAGCGAGAAGGCCGAGGCGATTTCGGAGGAGATCAGGAAGATTGGCAGGGAGAGTTCCGTAATAGCAGCTGATCTCTGCAGACCAGAGGCTGTGGAAGGGATGCTGGAGGCATTGCCCGATGTGGATATAATCATACTCAATGCCTCCGTGCAGATCCGAAAGCCATGGACTGAGATAACGGTGGAGGAGTATGAGCGGCAGATGAACTGCAACTTCCTTGCCTCCATGATGATTGCGCAGCATTGCGTTGGCTATATGAAGGAGAATGGGTGGGGCAGGATCGTGACGATCGGCAGCGTTCAGGAACTGAAGCCGCATCCGGAGATGCTGGTCTATTCATCATCCAAGTGCGCTCAGAGAGGTATGGTGCGCTCACTGGCCGGACAGCTGGCGAAGTACAGGATTACAGTGAATAATGTGGCACCTGGCGTCATCTATACGGACAGGAACAAGGAAGCGCTTGCCGATGAGTCGTATGCTAAGAGTGTTATGGACAGCATCCCTCTTGGATATTATGGCGAGAAGGAGGATCTTGCCGGTATAGTGAGGCTCCTCTGCTCAGAGCAAGGACGATACATAACAGGCCAGAGCATCTTCGTTGATGGTGGAAAGAGCCTCTGATCAATCGGTCAGGGCAATAGGCGAAGGGCATTCGAGCTCGGAGGTCATCTCCGCGCAGATGCCGTTCTCCATTCTGAAAGCTACCACATTGCCGCTCCGCTCATTCGCCACGATGAGAAAGCCTCTGACCATGATGAAGTCGCGGGGCCAATGCCCGTTGCAGCTGGTGTTCGCGGCAAGCTCCAGCCTATTCCCCCTTATATGATAATGCGTTATGGTGTCATATCCGCGCTGGGAGACATATACCATATCCCCAGCAGTACGTATCGCTGCAGAGAGGTTCTCCCCCGCGAATGAGCTTGGTATGCCTCTATGCATGCTCTGGAGGTTGAAGTGGCCATTGCAATATCCGAGGACCGCGGTCTCGGATGAAAGCTCGCATGCTAGGAATGCATGTTCTCCATCTTGTGAGAATGCAATGTGGCGCGGCCCGCTTCCTGCAGGAAGCCTTGCTTCATCGCAGAGGACAAGATCCTTGCTATATGTGCAGATTGCATCGAGTCCTAGGTCGCATACAGCAAGGAATTCTCCATCTGGGGTTGGAATGATCTGGTGCGGATGTGGTGCGTCCTGCCTGGCAATGTCCTTTCCCTGCCCTTCATGCTCCACGACGATATCAGGAATGCGTGAGATGCTTGAGGAGAGGTAATTCGCTGTATATATACGACCATCAAGCACTGATATGTATGCAGAGACGAGGCCATGGGTGGACCTCTCTCCAGAGCAGGAACCAAGCGATCCATCATCACTTATGGCTATGCAGACCTCGGAGCTGCAGCTGCTATCAGCATATGGGCTTCTGAGGGTTGCATATATCTGCCTGCCATCCTTTGCCAGATACATAGGCCTGTCTAGATGGACCATCTCCCTTCTGCAGAGAACCCCATTGTCATCGATCGTCGCATGGAGTATTCCGGCATCTTTGCTGCAGCATGCGATGTAGAGATCCGTGATTCCGTCCATGTTGGGATTATACCATCGCATGCAATGCAAACTCGGGTGCAATCATCCTTATTTCTTCTGATATAATCCTACCCATGTTCGAACTCATTCAGGCTGTCGGAAGCAGCTATTTCATAGAGAGTCCTGCGAAGATAGGGCTCGTTGAGATTGGAGGCGATGAGGTATGCCTCATAGACAGCGGAAGCGATAAGGATGCCGGACGCAGGATCAGGCAGATACTCGATGCCCATGGATGGAAGCTGAGGGCGATCTACAGCACCCATTCCAATGCCGACCACATCGGCGGCAACAGCTATCTGCAGAAGCAGACAGGCTGCAGGATATTCTCACCTGGCATCGAATGCTGCTTCACGCGGCATCCGATCCTAGAGCCGTCGTTCCTCTACGGAGGATATCCCGGAAAGGATCTTAGGCATAAGTTCCTCATGGCGCAGGAAAGCGATGCGGAGCCTCTATCGCAGGATGTCCTGCCTGATGGAATGGAGATCATCCCGCTTCCCGGACACTTCTTCGATATGGTCGGATACCGTACAGCAGACGATGTCGTGTATCTTGCCGACTGCCTCTCGAGCAGGGAGGCGCTGGAGAAGTACGGCGTGACGTTCATCTATGACGTCGGTGCATACCTCGAGACGCTTGAGAAGGTGAAGGAGATGGAGGCAGCGCTCTTCGTTCCTGCCCATGCTGTGGCTGCGGAGGATATCTCGGAGCTTGTCGAGTGCAACATCGCGAAGGTGAATGAGATCGCCGATGCAATCTTGGGGATCTGCTCCGAGCCTCTTTCCTCCGATGGCGTCATCTCCCGCATCTTCCAGAAGTACGGCCTGAGGATGAGCATGGAGCAGTACGTCCTTGTAGGCAGCACGGTGCGCTCATACCTTTCATGGCTGAAGGACTCTGGCAGGATCGAGACCGAGATAGAGGAGTCGATGATCCTTTGGAGAAGCAACTGATCTTATGCAGCGATTCTGCTATCATCGGATGATATGAAGGCGATCAGAGTGAGTGCAGCCATCATCGTCGATGGCGATAGGATATTGGCAACAGAACGCGGCTATGGTGATTTCAAGGATCTCTGGGAGTTCCCCGGCGGCAAGCGCGAGGAAGGGGAGAGCGGAGAGGAGACCATCGTCCGTGAGATCCGAGAGGAGCTGTCTGCGACGATCGTAGTCGATCAATCCCTCTGCACCATCGAGCACCAGTATGAGAGCTTCCATCTGACGATGGATTGCTATCTTTGCCATGTCGTCGCTGGTGAGATTGCCATCGAGGAGCATGAGGCGATGAAGTGGCTGTCAGCTGAGAACCTCATGAGCGTAGAGTGGCTTCCTGCGGATCTGAAGGTCCTTCCGTACATCAAGGAAGCACTGGGTTGGTGATCAGGAGGATAGGTAGTCGTAGATATCCCGTCTGACGGGGGTATCAAGTCTGTAGCAGATTTCGAATGCGTTCATTCCATCGACTGTAATCGGGAATGCATCTCCAACAGCTTCGACTGCTCCTAGGAAATAGAATTCCTTCCGCTCATCCTCGGTGTTCTTCCTGACGAAGAGGTATATGGTGTTGTCCTTATCTTCCGGAGTTGTCTTGTAGATATGCTCATAGTCGGGGCATCCTATATTCCTAGGCTTCTTGGAAGCTGCGATGATGGTGTTCTCATCGATGAATCTATCTGGATACTGTATTGCTCCGTTATCCTTCTCATAGTTTATGAACACGGGTAGCGTCTTGGTCTTCTTGTCATAGAAGTAGCCACCGATGTTAAGAGCATTCATGTTCCTATCCCAACATAAGAGCCTGCAGACATCCTCGTAGGTGTACTTCTCATAGAGCGTAAATGGCGTGCTGCGATAGGGTTTTGAGTATCTCTCCTCATGCCTTCTGAAGCCATCGGAGACGACATCCGCAAGCATTCTTCTGAATTCTTCATGCCTGAGCATCCTTGCCAGGTGCGGTGATGGAATGGCTATGCCATCATTAATGGAAACCAAGGATGCGGAGCCGAACTTGTCGCTGTCCTGCTTCTTCAGGAAAGACATGTCGAGGTTAGCGATCATCGATGAGAGGACAGGCTTGGGCATATGGCTCTCCCTGAAGCGGAAAGAGGCTATGCTGTCTTCCCCGAGCATTCCTCCTCTATCTGCATAGGCGGCGATTGCATCCTTCAGGAAGAGCAGCTCCTCGCTGCGCTTTCCAGCTTCGAACTTCTCGGAGATGTAGCAGAGGATGGTCTCCTCATCCTTGCTGAGCGTTCTGGGAAAGTCCTTGTCGACCCTGCATGCAAAGGAGTAGTAGGAGCCGGATTTCTCTATGAAGCTGCGCACGTCGATCGCCTTCTCGCGGTTGAAGTCGTCGATCGAAGGAATCCGTCCCAATCTGTCCTTGAGGGCAAAGTACTCCTTCTTGAGGAACTCCATTTCCTGCAGATTGCTCCTGTCGATGCTTCTGTAGATGAGATCCTTGGAGATGGGGTCGAAATCGATCGTCGACTCCCCAGGGATGACGGACGAGCCTTCCGTCAGATATTTCCTGAGATTGTCCTTCTCATATGTCCTGTCGCCGGAGAGTGCGACAGGAATCAGGAATGATTTCCTGTAGTTGCCGATGAAATCGATCACGACAAGGAATTCCTTGCCTTCGGCATTCTTCCTAAGTCCTCTTCCAAGCTGCTGAATGAAGATGATCGAGGATTTCGTCGGACGAAGCATGATGACCTGGTTCACCTTCGGTATGTCGATTCCTTCATTGAAGGTGTCCACGGTGATGATGAAATCGAGGGCAAGGCTGCCATCGCCATCGTATTGGAGCCGCTCGACGAACTCCTCCCTTTCCTCTATTGGCGTATCTCCTGTTACATATGCAGTCTGCCAGTTGCGTTCGCTGTTCTTCCTTCTCCTGTTGATGGCCTCGGACAGCAGCCTGGCCTCATCAACCCCGCTGCAGAATATGAGGCCTTTGACGCGCTCGCCGCTGAAGCCGTAGTAGATGGATTTCTCGAGTATCTTCTCGACGCGTTCGTCGGATGCAAGATCGTTGAAGTCCGCTTCTTCGGGAAGAGGCTCTCCATCAACCTTGATGTCAGCGATGCCGAAGTAGTGGAAGGGGCAGAGCAGGTTGTTCTCAAGCGCTTCCTTCAGCCTTATGTCGATAGCGATATTGTAGTCGAATAGGGCATAGATGTTCTTCTTGTCTGGTCTATCTGGAGTAGCCGACATGCCAAGCATGAACTTCGGCCTGAAGTATCCGATGATCTTCTGATAGGAGTCGGCGGATGCCTTATGCACCTCATCGATGATGATGTAATCGAATGAATCGGGTGAGAAGCGATGCATGATGCCATCTTTGGACATCGTCTGGATCGTGGAGAATGTGTACTTCCTTCCGAATTCTTTCTCTCTGCCTGTGATGAAGCCGATTTCCGATTCGATTCCTGTTCCGAGGATATCGATGAAGCTGTCAGCTGCATCCCTGAGTATCTGCTCGCGATGGACAACAAACAGCATATGCTTGGGATTGAATGAACGTACATCGAAAGCGGAAAGATAGGTCTTGCCGGTTCCTGTCGCGGCTATGAGGAGCGCCTTATCCTTGCCTTCTTCCCTCAGCTTATGGAGCGAGGCTGCTGCTGCCTTCTGCATTGCATTCGGCTCGATGGTATAGGTGACGATCCTCGATTCCATCTGGATGGTACGGCGGATCTCCTGCTGCCTGTCATACCGTTCCCCGTAGGACTGTATGAAGTCCTCTGTGAGCCTCTTCGCCTTCGCCCAGATCTCGTCGAAGCCGCTTCTGAATTCAGATGCAAGTGCACCATCATCCAATGAGGTTGCGCGTAGATTCCATTCGCGGTTCGACTTGAGGGCTCCCCCGGTTATGTTTGAGCTTCCAACGATGATCGTATTCTTCTCTCCATCGTTGAAGAGATAGCCCTTTGTGTGGAAAGCCTCTTCCGTAACGATCCTAGTCTCTATGAAGTCGAATTCCAGAAGCTTGCCGAGCGCTTTCGGCTCCGTGTAGTCGAGATAGTCCGTTGTGATGATCCTGCCCCGGACATCCTTTTGGGAGATGTCGTGAAGGACCTGCAGCAGCATCTCAAGCCCGCTCATTCTTATGAAGGATACGGAGATCAGGAATTCCTTTGATGCAAGAAGACCTTTCTTCACATAGGAAAGGACGTCGTTCTGCCTTTCTGCGGAGTTGTCTATGATGGATGGCCGCAGGCTCTCGCTGTGTTCTGTCGTTCTGTTGATGAATGCAGCAGCTGCTGCCTGCGAGAGGTTCCTTGCAAGATCATCCATGGCACCAGGATAGCAGCTTGGAAAGCGCTGATCCAGGAAAAACAATCAGCGCTCGTCTCCTTTCCTGCAGCTGTGCGCGAACGGGCAGCCTGGGCACAGCGGGGTGCTCCTGCAGCACTGTATGCAGTGCTCGAGGAGAAGCCAGTGAAGGTATCCAGCGATCTCGGCATCATCCGGGAGCGTTTCCCTGAAGAATGCCCTGCGCTCTGCGTCGCCTGCAAAGCTTAATCCAAGGCGCTTAAGAAACCGCCTCGTGTACTTGTCGATGATGAACATGGGACGATGGAAGCCGTAGACCAGGATTGCGCCCGCGGTCTCCTCTCCGATGCCCTTGAGGGCCAGGAGCTCCGTTCTGAGCGCTTCTGTAGATGAATCGGGGATGGAATCCTTTCTTGCATGATACCAATCGGCGAGGCTTCTGATCGTCTTCGATTTCGCCCTGTAGAAGCCGCATGGCCTGATAATCTCCATAAGAGCTTCTTCATCCATCTCCAGCACCGACTCTGGATCGATCAGGTGCTCGATGCCTTGGCAGGTTCTCTCGACATTGCCCCAGCTGGTGTTCTGGACCAGCACTGCCTGGAACATGACGGTGAATGGATCGTCGGACCACCAACGCGGCTTCCCATAGCTTTCGATGAGCGTGCGGTAGATGGATGCGGCATTCATCTCTGGCAACCGGGGCAGAATGTGCTGCCTCTTCCTCCGATCGTTGCATGCTCCAGCGTCCTGCTGCAGATGGGGCAGGGCTCTCCCTGATGGCCATAGATCCTTATGTGCGGGGTGTTGCGGTATTCCTTCCCTTTCGTCCGGAGATAGTCCTCTGCGGATATTATATTGCGGACTGGCTTTTCGAAGATGATCGGCGGTTCCATGCTTCGATTATCCCACAAGGGCTGTGAAAGAAACAGCACCGGAGACCGGTGCTGTATGTCCTTTGCCTTCCTTCAGGCCTTGGCTTCGGCTTTCTTGCTGATGAGCTCTCTCACGGATGTCACGACGATCGTGGCGCCCAGGATCATCAGGAGGATCGCTACGATGAGCTGCAGACCTTCCACCATGAAGACCCCGGTTCCTGCGGAGAAGGCCCTGACGAGCGCGATGAACCTCTGCACCAGAGCCGAGAACGTGACGACCAGCATGATCACGAATGGCGGTACAAGCGTCCTCATCTCCCTGCCCGTGACCTTGAGGAAGACGCAGAGCGTGATGAGCACGAGCGCGCTCAGGAGCTGGTTTGCGCTTCCGAAGAGCGGCCAGATGTTCGAGTATCCGACCTGTGTCAGAAGGTATCCAAGCGCGAGCGTCACCAGAGTCGCGAAGTACTTGTTGCAGAGCACGCGCCTCCAGAGCGCGGCGCTCTTCATGTCATCGACGCTGAAGAGCTCCTGGAACGACATGCGCCCGATGCGTGCAACGGAGTCGAGCGTGGTGAATGCCAGCGCCGATACGCACATCGTCATGAAGCTCTGGGCGACGAAGACGGGTATGCCGAACATCTCGAGGAATCCTGCTACTCCTGCGGAGAATATCTGGAACGGCGTTCCGGCTGCTGCTGTGCCATCGGCACCGGCCGCGGCGCCTGCGACGCAGAGGGCGATCGTAGCGAGGAGGCTCTCGAGGACCATGGCGCCGTAGCCTACCTTGAGCATGTCCTTCTCATTCGAGATCGTCTTCGATGATGTTCCGGATGAGACGAGGCTGTGGAATCCGGAGACGGCTCCGCAGGCGACAGTCACGAAGAGGATGGGGAAGAGCGTTCCGAGCTGCGGGTTCGTGAAGCCTGTGAAGGGTAGGAGGTTCATCGTCGGATGGGCGAAGATTAGCCCCAGCACAGCTCCGATGATCATGCCGATGAACATGAATGTCGACATGTAGTCCCTTGGCTGCATCAGAAGCCACATCGGGAGCACCGCCGCCACGAAGATGAAGCCGAATGCGAAGAGCACCCATGCATCCTTTCCCATCATGATGGGCATGTTCATTCCGCAGATGAAGGAGAGCACCGTGAAGACAAGTCCGAGCATGACCTCCTTCCATCCCGTGAGCTTGGCCTTGCGCTGTATCAGGCCGACGACGATTGCGAAGATGATGAAGAAGACGGAGATGCTTCCTGCCGCTCCATTGACCGCTGCGCTTGCCGACAGCTCCCTGTTCCCATCGACCACTGCATATGCGTTGAATGTATCAGCGACCATATCGGCGAATGCCGCCATGACGATGAGCGTGAAGAGCCAGCAGAAGCCGAGGAAGAGCTTGCGTCCTGTCTTTCCGATGTACTTCTCTATGAGGAGCCCCAGCGACTTGCCGTCGTTCTTTACGCTTGCGTAGAGCGCGCCGAAGTCCGTGACGGCGCCGAAGAAGATGCCGCCGATGACGATCCAGAGAAGAACGGGCACCCAGCCGAAGACCGCAGCCTGTATGGCTCCGGTGACAGGCCCCGCTCCTGCTATCGAGGAGAACTGGTGGGCGAATACCGTCCATCCATCCGTCGGGACATAGTCCTGACCATCATTGTGGATGACCGCAGGCGTCTTCGCCTTCGGATCGATCCCCCATTTCCTTGCAAGCCAGCGTCCGTAAAGCAAATATGCCGCTACGAGGCACACGGCTGCGATGAGCACGATTGCCAATGTATTCATGGTTCATGACGATACTCCTTTGTTTTTCGAAGATAAAGCATTCTGCCCCGTCGAATTGCAAAGAAAACATTATTTTTTTCGCCACTTGTGCTGCCCGACATCTCCAGGCGTTGTTCGGTTTCCTGTTTCCATTGCCATTCCGGGGCGGTACAATCGTGGCATGAAGATACTGGTGCTGGGTGGAGTGGCTGCCGGAACGAAGGCTGCCGCCAAGATGAAAAGGGAAGACAGATCTGCCGATGTGAAGATCATCACGAAGGGCAGGGATATCTCATACGCGGGCTGCGGCCTGCCATACTACATCGGAGGGACGATCCATGATAGGGCGGATCTTATAGTCAACACGCCAGGAAGGTATTCAGCCCTCACAGGCGTGGATGTCGTCACCGAGGCGGAGGCGATCGCCGTGGATTTCTCCTCCAAGGCGGTTGTATACGCCAAGGACGGCCATGAGGAGAGGGAAGGCTACGACAAGCTCATCATCGCAACCGGTGCGGAGAGCATCGTGCCGCCTGTCGATGGCACCTCGCTTCCTGGCGTATTCAAGGTGAGGACCCCCGATGATGCCGAGGCTATCAGAAAGGCCGCGAGGAGAAGCGACGTGCATAGGGCGGTCATCGTAGGCGCAGGCTTCATCGGCCTGGAGATCGCGGAGAACCTGATGAAGGATGGGCTTGGCGTCACCGTCATCGACATGGCGCCGCAGATCATGCCCAATGCCTTCGATTCCGAGATGGCTGGCTGGGTGCGGAGGAAGATGGAAGGTGCTGGCATCAGTGTGCTGACATCGGCAAGGCTCGAATCGATCGCAGGGGAGGGGAAGGCGGAGAGCGTCCGGACCGATAAGGGAGAGATCCCTGCAGACATCGTCATCCTCGCCCTTGGCGTCAGGCCATGCACTGCATTCCTCAAGGACAGCGGCATCGAGATGGAGAAGGGCGCCATCGTCGTGGGCCCCGACATGAGGACAAGCATCGAGGGCGTCTATGCAGCTGGTGACTGTGCGCTCGTTGCAAACAGGATCACGGGAAAGCGCATGCATTCCGCGATGGGATCCACGGCGAACATCACGGCGCGCATCCTTGCGGAGGGGATCGCAGGGAAGGATGCCTGCTACCCGGGCGCTCTCGGCACCGGTGTCGTGAAGATCCTCGATGACCTCAATGCAGGCAGGACGGGGCTCACCGAGGAGGCAGCCCTCAGGGAAGGCTTCGATGCCGTCTCCGTCGTGGCAGTGACCGATGA
Source organism: uncultured Spirochaetaceae bacterium (assembly GCA_944392735.1). GTDB lineage: Bacteria > Spirochaetota > Spirochaetia > Sphaerochaetales > Sphaerochaetaceae > Ornithospirochaeta. The sequence goes on from CALXXR010000155.1 coordinate 21,732, forward strand.
CAAGGCCCACTACTACGAAGGCTCCTCGTTCTTCATCATGAAGCTCATCGCCGAGCGCTCGACGCACCGCATCCTTGGTTTCCAGGTGCTTGGAAGCGGCAATGTGGACAAGATGACGGATATCGCGGTGATGGCAATCGCCAAGGGAATGGAGCTGGAGGAGCTCAATGCCATGGATTTCGCATATGCTCCGCCGTTCTCCACCGCCATATCCCCATTCGTGCAGATCTGCTGCATCCTGGAGAACAAGCTCCTCGGGGAGTTCGAGACGATGACGCCCTCCGAATACCTGAAGACCAAGGCTGAGGGCTATAGGGTCGTCGACGTGCTGCCTAAGAAGACGATTCCGGGTGCCGTGTGGGTCGATCTTGGAAAGGTCGATGGACCCATCCCCGGGCTGGGGAAGGAAGAGAAGCTCCTCCTTGTCTGCGCACGCGGGAAGCGGGGGTATTTCCTTCAGAACAGGCTCAAGCACTATGGATATGCGAACACGAAGGTCCTCGAGGGCGGCCTCACGTTCTCCCCGGACCTGATAGCTGGTGAAGGCCTCTGATCGCGGTGCCAGGATGATCGTTCCCGAGATGCTGCGGCTATGCTCTGATTGTTGCAGAGGAGGCCTTGCAGAGACTATCATACGGCGTATGGGAGAAGAGCTGTGAGGAAGATTTCAGGGAAGATGGACATGCTTAGCGGCTCCCTTGCCGATAAGATCCTCCTTTTCGCGATCCCGCTTGCCGCGAGCAGCATCCTGCAGCAGCTCTTCAATTCCGTCGATGTCGCCGTCGTGGGGCATTTCGCTTCCGATCCGGCGCTTGCTACGGCTGCCGTCGGCTGCAACGCTCCGATCATCAATCTCGTCATAAACCTCTTCGTCGGCGTCTCCGTCGGTGCGAACGTCGTGGTGTCGAGCTTCATCGGAGCAGGACGCCGCGATGAGGTGAACAGGACGGTCCACAGCGCCATGTCCCTTGCGATCGTCTGCGGATTGCTTCTCCTTGTCATCGGCGTCTCGATAGCGGAGCCTGCGCTATCGGCCCTCGATACGCCTCAGGAGGTCCTGCCCCAGGCTGTGCTGTACCTTCGCATCTATTCCATCGGGATGCCGTTCATCATGATCTACAACTTCGGCGCCGCCGTGCTCAGATGCGTCGGCGATACGCGCCGTCCGCTGATCTGCCTCACGATCTCCGGAGCGCTGAATGCGGTCCTGAACATCGTATTCGTCATCGCATTCGGCCTCGATGTCGAAGGCGTCGCCATCGCAACGGTGATATCCAACGTGCTGAGCGCCGTGATGGTCTGGATATTCCTCATGCGCGAGAGAAGCGAGATCAGGATAGAGCTGGGCAAGCTGCGGATCGCGAAGGACGATCTTTCAAGGATCCTCCGCGTCGGCATCCCCGCAGGTCTGCAGAGCATGGTCTTCTCGCTCTCGAACATCTTCATCCAGGCCGTGCTCAACAGCTTCGGCATGAATGCCATGGCGGGATCCGCTGCCGCTCTGAACTATGAGAACTTCTCGTATTTCGTCATATCGTCGTTCACGCAGGCCGCGGTGACATTCACCAGCCAGAACTACGGGGCGAAGGAGTACGGGCGGTGCAGGAAGGTCTTCCGCATCTGCATGGCCATGGGGCTCTCGTTCACGGCCCTCGTCAGCCTCACGTTCGTCGCGGGCCATGACTTCTTTGCATCCATCTTCATCAACGATCCCGCTGTGCTGGAGTATGCAGTGAAGAGGATCGTCTATGTCCTCCCGCTCTACCTGCTGATCGTCACATACGAAGTCGGCGGCGCATCCCTACGCGGCATCGGGTACTCAATGACGCCGGCTGTGATCACGATACTCGGCATGTGCGTGTTCAGGATGTTCTGGTCGTATGTCATATGCGGCATGCTGTATCCGTACTACGAGGTGCTGATGATCGTCTATCCCGTATCCTGGTTCCTGACCGGATCGTGCATGCTGGTGGCCTACTTCATCCTCAGACGCAGGGCATTCGCGCGCTGATCCAGGAGCTTTCCCAAGCTATTCCTTTCACTGAATGGATTTGAAGAATTGCGGAAAAATACCCCAAAAAGGCTATGCATTGAGCAAAGTATACTCTACTATTGAGGCGGACAGTATGGGGCTGAGAACCATCCTGTAGCATGATGTGTTTTTTAGAGGAGTGCGATGATAGAGATTAAGCACTTAAGAAAAGTCTTCGATGACGATACCATCCCGCTGAAGGACATCGATATAACGATAAACGACGGCGATGTGATATCGATCATAGGACCTTCTGGTACGGGTAAGTCCACCCTTCTCAGATGCATCAACATGCTCACCGAGCCGACCTCGGGAAGCATCATAGTAGACGGCCAGGACATTACGGAGAGAGGCTGCAACCTCAACGAGATCAGGAAGAAGATGGGAATGGTCTTCCAGTCATTCAACCTCTTCGGGCATCTCACGATAATCGAGAACATCATGAATCCTCAGATAACGCTCCTCGGCAGAAGCCGTCAGGAGGCGTACGACAAGGCGATGTATCTCCTTCAGCAGGTCGGACTCGCATCCAAGGTCTTTGCTTACCCCGATGAGCTCTCCGGCGGACAGCAGCAGAGGATCGCGATAGCCAGGACGCTTGCCATGGATCCGGACATCATCCTCTTCGATGAGCCTACGTCCGCTCTCGATCCATCGATGATCGGAGAGGTCCAGTCGGTAATCAAGATGCTGGCCAAGAGCGGAAGGACGATGATGATCGTCACGCATGAGATGGACTTCGCCAGGAAGATCTCCAACCGCATCATCTTCATGTACGACGGCTACATCTACGAGGAAGGCACACCGAAGCAGATCTTCGAGCATCCCCAGAAGGAGATCACGAAGCGCTTCATCCAGCGCCTTTCGTCGCTCACATACAGGATCGATTCAATGGACTTCGACGTCGAGGCGATGAACGACGAGCTCAACGCCTATGGCGAGAAGCTCCTGATCGAAGCGGAGCGTCTCAGCAAGCTCATGCTCGCCTTCGAGGAGATCTGCATCAACAACATCGCGGCGGATGCCGACACCCCGGACATCCTCGTCAAGGTCGAGTATTCCGAGAAGCTGGACATCCTCACGATGCTCATCTGCTACAAGGGTGAGCGCTTCGATGTCCATTCATCGGGCAGCAAGCTCTTCCAGGACCTGCTTGCAGAGCATACGACCGAAGTGAAGCAGGAAGACATCTCCGACGATCCGCTTGGGTATGAGCACATCATCTCCATGCGCTTCAGATGGGCAGAGGAGGAGTGATGATGAGAAGGCTATCGATTCTGCTTGCGCTCCTTCTTGCGGCAGCAGCGCTCTGTGCAGCTGAATTCACCACCATAGAGGACCTCAACGGCAGGGACATCGGCGTTCAGACGGCTGTCCTGTACGAGGAGCTGATCATGGACAGGGTCCCCGACAGCACGTTCCAGTACTACACGATGCCGAACGACATGATCCTCGCCCTGCAGTCGGGGAAGGTGGATGCATACCTGATCGAGGAGGTCAGCTATGGCGTCCAGAAGAAGAACCATCCCGATCTCGCCGTCCTCGAGGAGCCCGCGGGGTATATCAACGCGACATGCATCATCGGCAACAACGAGAGGCAGGACAGGCTGCTCTCCGAGCTGAACCAGTTCATCGCCGACAGCTGGGAGAACGGGCTGCTGGATGAGCTCTATGACTACTGGATCGCGGATTTCGATCCCATCAACGATACATGCGACGTCACCGGATTCACCGGCGAGAACGGTGTGATATCCGTTGCTGTGGAGGGTGGCTACGAGCCGTTCTCATTCATCAGCAATGGACATATCTCGGGCTTCGATGCCGACTTCATCTGCCGCTTCGCACGCGCCTATGGCTATACTCCCGAGTTCTATGAGGTCCCATTCGAGGCGATAGCGCCCGGAGTCGAGACAGGCAAGTACGATATCGGCATGAACATCGTCGTCAGCGCCGAGCGCAATGAGACCGGCACGCTGTCCGATGTCTACTACACGACCCCGATCAGGCTCGTGATCCTCGGCGAGGACGAGTCCCAGGCCGGCTTCTTCGACAAGCTTGCGGACAGCTTCTACAAGACATTCATAAGGGAATCCAGATGGGAGCTCTTCGTGCAGGGCGCAGGGCTGACCGTGCTCATCACGATCTCATCGATCGTTGCCGGAACGCTTCTTGGATTCCTGGTGTATATGCTCTGCAGGAAGGGCAGCAGGGTAGCCAACGGCGCCACGAACTTCTTCCTCTGGCTCATCCACGGCATGCCTACGGTACTGCTGCTGATGATCCTCTACTACATCGTCTTCGGCTCATCGCGCCTGAGCGGCACGTGGGTATCCGTCGTCGGATTCTCCCTCATGTTCGCCTGCTCGATGATCGACATGCTCCGCGTTGGCTGCCATGCCATCGGCCGCGGGCAGACGGAGGCTTCGAGGGCCTTGGGCTATTCCGACAGCCAGAGCTTCTTCAGGATCATCCTGCCGCAGGCTGCCCAGCACTTCCTTCCGATCTACCGCAATGAAGTCGTCACGCTCATCAAGGAGACTTCGGTCGTCGGCTACATCGCGGTGCTCGACCTTACGAAGATAAGCGACCTCGTCAGAAGCCGCACCTATGAGGCGTTCTTCCCGCTGATCGTCACCGCGATCATGTACTTCGTGATCTCGGCATTGCTCACCAAGCTCGTGACGCTCGTAGAGCATGCGATCGATCCAAGGCGCAGGAAGAAGGATAAGATCCTCAAGGGCATCAAGGAGATCGAGTGATCGAGAAGGCCACCGTCGTCAAACCGGCAGTGGCCTTTTCCCTTCCAAGGGCTCAGAACTCGATGAGCTCATACTCCCTTGATCCGTATCCAAGCTCGGCGGCGGCTTCGATGGTATGGATTCCGTTGCGGCTGTTGACCCTCTCCATGAAATGATCGCGTCCGGGATCATCGGAGGCAAGCACCAAATCGATGCATGCCTGATCGATGGCCACCGGATCGAGGGAGGCCAGTATCCCGATATCCTCCATGCATGGATCCTCTGCAACGACGCAGCAGTCGCAGTCGACGGAGAGGTTCTTCATCACGTTGATGAATGCGATCCTTCCCCTGAAGCGATCCATGACGCTCATGGCGGCATCGGCCATAGCCTGCGTGAAGTCATCCTTGCTGGCATGCACCTTCCAGGTCTCGAAGCGGTCATCGGTCTTCCCCGCCGAGTGTATGAGCGCCTTCCCGGCACGGCTTGCGCAGCCGATCGAGAGCTGCTTGAGCGCCCCGCCGTATCCTCCCATCGGATGGCCCTTGAAGTGCGCAAGGACGAGCATCGAATCATAGTCCATGATGTGCCTGCCTACATGGTTCTCCTTGAGGATCCTTGCGCCCGGGATGCTCCAGACCTCATCCGGACCTTCCTCATCCATGAGATCGACATCGAAGAGATCCGTCCATCCATGCTCCTTCATGAGCCTCCAGTGCGCCTCGGAGTGGTCCCTGACGCCGCCTGCGGCATCGCCGTATGCCGTATTGCATTCGACGATCGTGCCATGCACCATGCCCACCATCGGCTTCCAGAATGCAGGCTTCAGGAAGTTCTGGTTTCCCTGCTCTCCAGAATGCACCTTGACCGCGACCCTGCCCGGAAGCTCGATTCCGAGCCTGCTGTACGCCTCGACGACGCTTTCGGGAGCGATCCTTCGCGTGAAGTATACCTTCGCCATCTTCCATCCTCCTATCTTCTCAGATGCGATTCATCGCCGGCAGGAATGCCGCTCTCATCCGACAGGTATCTCTCTGCCCTCATATGCAGGTCATGCTTCTCTCTCAGCTGGGCGATCGTGGCCATCATCGGCGAGGCATGGTGTGCATCGAGGGCTGCCTGATCCCTCCAGATGTCCACAAGCAGAACGGTCTCCGGGTCGGAGGATGAGAGGAAGTACTCATACCTTTCGTTCCCGTCCTCGTTCCTGATCGCTGCAGCCGTGCCGCTTTCCTCCATCTCGGAGACGAATCTGCGTGCACTGCCGCCATGGCCTGTGTAGTAGAGGTTCATCGCAATGCTCATGGAAGCCTCCCGTATGCTTCTGCCTCGACTGCCTCGCACCATTCGTTATGGGTGTTCTCGCCAGGGACCTCCACCGCTATGTGCGAGAACCAGCTGTCTCTTGCCGCTCCATGCCAGTGCTTCACCTCACGTGGAATCGTGATGACATCGCCTGGATGAAGCTCTATAGCTTCCTTGCCTTCCTCCTGGTACCATCCTCTGCCCGTTTTGCCGTGAAGTATCTGCCCACCGCCTTCATCGGCATGGTGGATATGCCAGTTGTTGCGGCATCCAGGCTCGAATGTCACATTCGCCATGAACACGGTCTCCTTCGGATCCGTAAGCGGTTTGAGATACGACTTGCCGATAAAATACTGGGCATATGCATCGTTTGGCTCTCCAAGGCCGAACATGCCGCCATCCTTTCCCTCATCATCCTTATACACCTCGAGGGCTACGCGGAAAGCCGCCCATGCATTGGGCCATCCTGCATAGAACGCCACATGGGTGAGGATCTCTCCCATCTCAGCCTTCGTCAC
>CALXXR010000156.1 GCA_944392735.1 uncultured Spirochaetaceae bacterium
GGATCAACATGTCCCTTCCGCTGCTGGGGGACACCAGCCTGAACATCTCCGAGATCGCACAGGCGACAGGATTCCCATCGCCAGGCTACTTCACCAAGATATTCAGGCGCTTCATCGGCATGACGCCAAGCGAGTACAGGAGCTCAGTCTAGCTCCTCGATCGATGAGCGCAGGGCCTGCACAGCCTTCTCGGGCGGCACGGAGAAGAGCATGACCGACTCCACGGCCTCCCCTATCAGCTCCTGTATCTCCACCGCATGCGGGCCTGAATATACCGGCCTGCTCCTCTCGAGATCGGAGAGGAAGACCGATGAATACGGCAGCGCCGCAAGCTCCTCGGAGGAGATGATCGATCTCAGCGGCATCACAAGGCGGATGCGCTCCAGATAATCATCGGCATGGCTGGCGAAGCTTCCGGCAAGGCTCCATGCGAGATCCCTGACATCATCCGATGAATCTGCATTCACGAGGAAGAAGTGGCAGTATACGCAGGAGGAATCATTCCCTGCGGCATCGTCGAAGACCGGGAACGGTGCGACGGCCCAGTCTCCTGATGAGAAGAATCCGGGGTTATCCCCTTCCATGCGGCTCTCCTGATAGAGTCCGGAGAGGCACATCGCGATCTCTTCGGAATCGAAGAGGCGTCGTGCGTTGATGTATGTCGGAGAGCCGAGGTTCCTGCCAAGCGGGCCCCACTCCTTCATGAACGAGAGCGCCTTCTCCCACGCCATCGTTCCCGATATGGCAGAGCCGTCCTGTGCGAACACATCGCCTCCGAGCTGCCTCACCATGGGCACGAAGAACGTGAGATAGTACGGATAGCGGAAATCGAAGCCGCGCTCGAGGAGGATGCCGCCATCGCGCTCGGAAAGCGCCTCGGAAACCTCCACGACCTCCTCCCATGTGCTGGGCGGCTCATCGAAGCCATGCTCCCTGAGAATGCGCATGTTCACGAAGAGGCACCAGTTCGTATATTCGAGCGGAAGACCATACACCACCCCGCTGCGCATCACCGGCTCGAAGGCTCCATCGATGTACGCACGCACCAGATCATCCGCAGAATCGTATCCGACAAGCCCAGGATCGACTGCATCCAGCTCACCTGAGTCAAGCAGGCTCGATATCTCCACGGAGGAGAGGTTGAAGAGGTCCGGCCCCTCGCCCGCATCGAATGAGGCCGCTATGATATCCAGCAGCTCAGCGGATTCGAATTCCCTTCTGATCACATCGACACCGGGATGCGCCTCCTCGAATGCTGCTATGATCTCCTCCTCCAGCTCCGCCCGAGCGCTGTCCTCATGCGTCCAGTATTCGACGGTGACGCAAGCATCCTCCTCCCTGCTGCAGGCAGAGAGAAGGATGAGGGGAAATAATATGAGGAGGATGCTAGCCTTTGCGCGATTCATATACCGCAGCGCCGCCTAGGAAGTACCTCGAGAGCGAGAAGAAGAGGATGATCATCGGTATCGAGGCGAGGAATGCGCATGCCATCATGGCACCCTCATCGGTCATCTTCTCCTCGCTGAACTTCGTTATGTACTGCGGAACGGTCTTCATGGCCTCGCTCTGTGCGACGAGAAGCGGCCAGAGCAGGTTGTCCCACTGGTTGCGGAACGAGAGGATCCCAAGCGTCGCGATGACCGGCTTTGAGTTGGGGAGCACGATCTTCGCGTAGATGCCCGGCTCAGTGACTCCATCGACCCTGGCTGCATCGAGGTATTCGGATGGGAAGGTCAGCAGGTACTGCCTCATCTGGAATACGCCGAACGCAGATACCATGAACGGGATGATCATTCCTCTGTACGTGTTTATCATATCCATTCCAGATACTACCATATACAGCGGGATCATGATCGCCTCGAACGGAATCATCATCGTGGACATGATCGCGAGGAATATGAAGTGGCGTCCCCTGAAGCGGAACTTCGCCAAGCCGTATCCGCAAAGGGATGCAAGGATGACGGTTGTTGCGCTGTCCGTGATCGCGACGATCAGCGAGTTCAGGAGATTGCGGAAGAACATCGGATTGTCGTTGTTCCCCATGATCGCCTTATGGAAGTTCGTGAAGAACGTCCTATCGGCGGATGTGAAGTACTCCCGCGACGGAATCCATGAGAACGGCATAGCCAGGATCTGCTTGGCGTCCATGAACGAGGCGACCATCATGAATACGATCGGAGTCACGGTGAAGAGCAGGACGGCTATCAGGAGCACCCATACGAGCACCTCGACGATGGTGACCTTGCCAACGAACTTGTTCATACCACCCTCCTCTCAGTATTCGACGTCCTCGCTCGAGCGGGTGAGCCTGAGCTGGATGTACGTGAAGATAAGCATGATGAGGAAGAGCACGATCGACATCGCGCTCGCCCTTCCGAGGCGCCCGTTCCTGATGCCTGTGAAGTAGATGTTCATCGTGATGACATCGATCGGGAACCTGGAGGATCCTCCCTGATAGAGCATGTACTGCGTGCTGAATGTCTTGAGGCACTGCAGCATCGCCATGATGGAGACCATTGCGGTCGTGGGCTTGAGAAGCGGCAGCGTGATCTTCCAGAACGTATGCCATCTGGAGGACCCATCGACGGTTGCGGCTTCGTATATCGTGCTGGGTATGGACGCGAGCCCCGTTATGAAGAGGATCACGAAGTACCCTATGTATTTCCAGAAGTAGATCATCATCGTGGATATCTGGAGCATCGTCGAGTCGACGAGCCAGTTGTAGTCCACGCCGGATGTCCTCATGACGAAGTTCGAGATCTGGTTCATGAGGCCCCTGGGGTCGAATATGATCATCCATATCGCTGCTGCGACGACGGATGAGAGGACCGCCGGAGTATAGTACATCAGCTGGAAGAATCCCCTGTACTTATCCTTCCTGAGCTGCATCAGGAACGTCGCTATGATCAGGGAGGCTATGATCATCGGAATGAACGTGCCTATCGTGAAGATCAGCGTCGCCCTTATCGAGTTCGAAAGGGGAAAGCCGCCATTGTCCTTGGTGAAGATGTAGACGTAGTTCTCGAATCCGACGAATTCGCTTGTCCTGGCGATCGCCCTCCTGTTCGTGAACGATGTCAGAAGCGCGTTTATGATCGGATAGAAGCTGAAGACCGCGAAGAATACCAGGCACGGGATGGTGAATATCAGCCCCCACTTCGCCTGCTTGCGTTCGATGCTATAGCTTTTCCTTCCCACTTATCCCCTCCTTGATCGATGCCCAGGCGGACCTGGGCATCGAAGAGTGCGTCAAGAATTCTCGTCGAGGATCTCCTGGCAGTTGGCCTTGAGATCGCTGTAGGCCTGCTGCGGCGTCACGCCCTGGAGCATGACAGCCTCTACAGCATTCCTGAGCTGTGCCTGGAACTCTGCGGAAGCTGCGCCGTAGTATACGACATGGCCTCTCTCGAAGTCTCCGAGGAAGACTTCGGAATACGGCATGTTCCTATATGCCTCGGATTCCATGAGCTCCTTCGTGGGCTGGATGAGCTGGACTTCAGTGAGATACTCCTCTCCGTGCGAGAGCATGTAGGCGATGAGCTCCCATGCTGCCTTCTGCGTAGCCTCATCGGCATCGGCATTGACCATGTAGTAGTGCCCGTAGTAGCAGGCTGCCACATCGTTCACTGCATCCTCGAATACCGGGAACGGTACGACCATCCACTCTCCGGAGTCGTAGAACTCGGGGTTGTCGGCCTTGATCCTGGCTTCCTGATAGAGACCTGTCGTCGCCATCGCGATATCGTTGTTGTCCCTGTTGAATAGCGAGCGTGCGTTCGTGTATGTCGGCGAGCCGAGGTTGAGTCCGTTCGGTCCCCAATCCTGCATGAACTGAAGCACCTTCACCCAGGCTTCCTCTCCAACGATGGCCTCTGTTCCGTCATCGCTCACGAGCTGGCCGCCAAGCTGCTCGACCATCGGGACGAGCGTCTCGAGATAGTACGGATACCTGAAGTCGTAGCCGCGGCGAACGAGGATGTCGCCATCGCGGATCACGAGCTTCTCGGACAGCTCGACCATATCCTCCCAGGTCCTCGGATAATCGGTCTCGGGATCGAGTCCGGCATCGCGGAAGACCTTCTTGTTGATGAAGATGCACCAGTTGGTGAGCTCGAGCGGAAGTCCATAGACCTCTCCGTCATACGTGACAGGATCGATCATGCCGTCGAGATATGCATCCTTGACGGACTGCGCATCGGTATATCCTGCTGCCCCATAGTCCATCGGCGCTACCCGTCCTCCTACGCTGTACGCATCCACATCCCTGCTCGAGAGGTTGAACATGGTCGGGCCCTCTCCAGCTGCGAATGCCGTCTGCACGAGCTCGATGAGCTTCGTGGAAGCCTGCCTCGTCACATTGACGGTGACGTTCGGATGCGATTCCATGAATTCCTGGATGTACCTGTCCTCGAGGGCCTGCCTGTTGACGTCCTCATGCGTCCAGAATTCGATTACTATCTGATCGTTCGAACCACCCTCGCCAGCTCCGGCTGCGAAGATGGAAACCGCCATCATCAGCGAAAGAAGAAGCACGAGCGCTTTCCTCATCTCTTACCTCCTTGGAAGATTTCCTTTTGTACTCTCATTCTCGGTCTGGCTGCGGATGCCCGGCAATGGATGATTCTTCCGCTTTCTGCAACGATTCACTGATTCGAAGCGCATGGACATGAAGGCGCACCGCCCGTGGAAGGCGGTACGTCAGGTCCAGAAGCCCTTTTCCCTCCCCTTTGGGGAGAGGACGATCACCTGAGATATCCGAGGTAATCGGATTGAAGGTCGAGCATCGTATCGAAGAGCTTCTCCGTTGCGGCGAGATTCGTGTTGCATGGATCGACAAGAAGCGCCTGCAGGGCCAGCTCCCTCGACTTGTGGATTGCCGCCTCGGCGCAGATGCTCACCACGCCCACCCTGTTCGACAGGAGGGAGGCAAAGCCAATAGGCATGACATCGTTGAGGTCGACTCCCTTCACGCCATCCTTAGTGACGATGCCTGGCACCTCGACGATGGCCGAGTCTGGAAGCAGTCCTATGCAGCCGTTGTTCGGCAGGTTGACGGCAAGCTCCTCATGGTGGTCGTCGGTGATGATCCCCTCCATGATCGGCACAGCCCTCCAATACTCCTCAGGCGCCGTGCCGGAGGTGATCCTCGCCATCATATCGACGGTATAGCCAAGGCATTCCTTCTTGTAGTTCGTATAGAAATCGATGATGCCGGCATGGTCCGCCTCGCCCTTGGCCCACTGGATGTACTCGCTGAAATGGCTATCGGTCGTGATCGGAAGCTTCCCGAAGTACTTCACGATGTCCATGAAGAGGCCACGCTCCAGCGTGCCGCCGAAGTATCCGGGGACCTTCTCCATGATATCCGCCATGGCGTTCTCTCCCGTCTGCCTGTATTCTGCGTCGAGCAGGCAGCTGAAGTGGTTGAATCCGCCGGCCCTGATATGCAGGTCCTCGAACGGGATGCCGAGCATCTTCGGCAGATGGATGACCAGCGACGAAACCTCATGGCACAGTCCGAAGACCTTCAGCTCAGGATGCTTGCGGCTGATCGCGGTGAGGATGTTCGTCATAGGATTGCTCAGGTTGAGCACGAATGCATCCGGGCAGAGATCGGCGACATCATCGCAGATATCCAGGATGGGCGGTATGATCCTCAGCGAATGGAAGATTCCTCCCGGGCCTCCGTTCTCGCCATATGCCTGGTAGATGCCGAACTGGAGCGGCGTGTACCAATCGAGCTCCCAGAGCTTGTAGCGGTCTCCGATCTCGATGGATATGATGACGAAGTCTGCGCCGGGAAGGGCCTCCCTCCTGTCGGTCGTAGCCGTCACCTTGTAGTTCAGCCCCTTCTCCGCGATGAAGCGGCGGGCCGTCTCCTCCACCTTCCCCAGGGATTCAGGGTTGATGTCGACGAGTGCGACCTCGCAGCCCTCAAGGACCTTGCTCTTGAAGATATCGCCGAGAGCTCCCAGTCCGAACATTGCGCTTCCAGCGCCGATGAGTACGATCTTCATTCCTTCTCCTCCTTCACCCGAAATACGGAATGATATCCCCGTGGGCCTCAAAAAGGTCATCCACGAGGCTTTCTATATCCTCGAAGGGAACCATGGAAGAGGCCAGCGGATCCATCATCGCTGCCTGATAGATATGGCTCCTGTCGTTCTCCAGCACCGCCGCCACCGTAAGCATCTGCGGTCCGATGTTCATCCTGTTGTATGCCGCCAGCTGCTCAGGAAGCTTCCCGACATACGTAGGCTGCACGCCATTGCGGTCGACAAGGCATGGCACCTCCACGCAGCAGCCCTCCGGCAGATTTGGAATGAGGCCGGCATTGAGCACGTTGCCGTTGATGGTGCCCTTCTCATCGGTGACCATCGCGTGGATGAGGCGGCCAGCATACTCCTGGCTGGTGTCGACATGAAGCTCCTCTCCCCTGTTGATCGCAGCCTTCATCGATTCGAACTCTCCAAGGTTGATGCGGCAGCGCCTGATGTACTCGTCGATCGGGATCCTGTACTTCCGCACCAGCTCCTCGTCCCTGAGGAAGTACGGACAGTACTCGGCATTATGCTCGCTGGATTCGGTCACGTAGTACCCGAGGCGCCTGAAGAGCTCGAAGCGCACCTTGTCCGTTGCGAATGTCTCCGCGGCGCTCTCCTTGAAGTTCTCCCTGAACCAGGCATCGCTTCCCTTGTATCCGTAGAGATGCGGCGGGATGAAATCGGGATCCTCGTCGATCCTCCGCTTGAGCTCCCTGAGCTCGGGATAGAGGTCCTTGCCATTCCTCTTGAGCTCCAAGAACCATGCCTGATGGTTTATGCCAGCGACCCTGTACTGCAGCTCGTCGTATGGCACGTTCAGATAGAGCGCAAGCTGCTTGCTCGTCGTCTGCACGCTGTGGCAGAGGCCGACGTACCTGATTCCGGGATACTTCGTCAGGACATACTGCGAGAGCATCGACATCGGATTGGTATAGTTGAGAAGGACAGCCTCCGGGCAGTGACGGAGCATGGAGGTGCATATCTCATCCATCACCGGCATCGTGCGAAGCGCACGGAAGATGCCACCGACGCCCATGCTGTCGCCTATCGTCTGCTTCAGTCCGTGCCTGGCAGCCACCTCGAAGTCGACCAGCGTCGAATCGAAGCCTCCGACCTGCACGAGGTTGATGACGAAATCAGCGCCTTTGACAGCCTCGTCGATGGTCCTTGCCGTCTCGACATGCGCCTTCGATCCACTCTGGGCTACGAACATCCTCGCAACCTTCTCTATCAGGGAAAGCCTCTCGGAGGAGATATCCTCCAGGCAGAACGTGCATCCGGCCATCTCCGGGAAGCTGAGGATATCGACCATAAGCTGCTTGGAGAAGACGACGCTTCCCGCTCCTATCATCGCGATCCTGCTCACCGGGCACCTCCAAGCTCATATGTGAAGTCGACATAGCCGGCCATGCTCCCGCCTGGGGCGACCCTCAGCAGATGCGCTTCCCTCTCGAAGCCCCGCGCATCCATGTTCACGGCATCGGTCGAGCATGTCTGCTTCTCGACGCAGAAGAACGGCTTGTCCTTGGGCGTGAACACCTGCATGTGGGTGAACTCATCGCTGGAGTCCATGTAGACGCGCAGCCCGATCGCCGGGTAGTCGATATACACCCGCTCCCCCTCGATCATCTCGGTGAAGCAGTTGTCCAGATCCAGATCGCCCGATGGTACGGGAGTCCTCAGATCGAAGACCTGCCCTTCGACCGGGAGCAGCCTCCCAGTCGGCAGGAGGTCATCCGTCAGCTCCATCATCGAGCGTGCAGGCACCCTGATGTACGACCCAGCGTCGCCGCAGAGCTTCTTGAAGAAGGTATGGAACGAGATTCCGTAGGGCATCTCCTCTTCCGACCGGTTCTCGACCGAATAGGAGATGCGGAAACCCTCTCTTGTCAGCGTGAAGAGGATCATCAGCCTGTGGGCGAATGGGAAGCCCTCGTATACGGGATGGCGCTCATCGATGTCCAGCCATGTCCTGAGGGAGACGGAATCCTCACCGATTGCGGGCTCCTCCGATTCCCAGGCCTCATCATAGACGAGGGAATGCATGAAGACGGGTATGCCGTGCTTCTGGTGCCAGTGGTTCTTCCCGTTGAACGTGTAGAAGCAGTTGCGCAGCCTGTTGGGGAACGGATACAGGATCGGGTTGCCTGTGTAGTAGCTGAGCAGCGAGAAGTACGTATCGTAATGCACGACATCGTAGCTGTCCACGCGGAAGCAGTAGAGGTTGTCCCCAAGCTTCGGCGAGATCTTCAGCTGCAGATTGCTCTCCCCTTCCTTCTCCTTCCTGTAGCCGAGGATATACGCCTTCTCGCCCTCGACCTTCTCCCAATCATGGTAGAACGGCATCTGACCTCCTCATACTTTCTTCATTCAATGAATAAAGTATTACGTTATCAGTGTACCTCAGATGCCGGCTTTTGCAAGGGAAAACTGCAGGAATCAGCAGAGAAGATCGTATCCGTCGGAGAGTATGCGGTCGACCATGAGGGAAGCGGCTCCGACCACGCCGTCATCGGCGCCGAACTCTGTGCGCTGGATATCCACCATGTGCCCGCTTCCATGGAACGTCCTCTCCCGCACCGTCGCCTTGACCCGCTCTCCGAAATGCCGCCATCCCTCGGATACGGCACCTCCTATGAAGACTGCATCAGGATCAAGCATATTCACGGCGGAGGCAAGGGCGATTCCGACGCATAGGCCCAGTCCATCGAAGGCCCTGAGCGCCCCGGGATCGCCATCATCGGCCAGCTCCATCGCCCTGGAGAGCGTCAGCGTTCCCGGCTCTGCGCCGACAGCGGCAGCGGCATCTGAAAGGAAGCCATCGATCGATGCCACGGTATCGAGGCAGCCGATGTTGCCGCACACGCACCTCCGCCCATTCTCGGATACGCGGATATGCCCTATCTCGCCTGCTGCGAAGCCCGATCCTCGGTAGACCTTCCCTCCGATCATCAATCCAGCTCCCACGCCCTCATCGAGGCCGAGGAAGATGATGTCATCGAGATCGCGATGGCTGCCGTACCACTTCTCGGCGAGGACCATGCTGCGGATATCGTTGTCGACGACGACCGGAAGCCCATAGCGGGACTCCAGCATCCCGCGCACATCGACCATCCTGCTTCCGAAGGCAGGCGCATAGATGGAGAGACCCTCCTCATAGTCGACGATTCCATGGACGCCGACGCCGATGCCTATGACTGGGAAGCCATCGGCATCCCACCTCCTCCTGAGATCATCCATGACGCCCTCGACGGCGGCCATGAAGTCCCCTCCGGCGATGCGCGACTCCGCGCGGCATGCAACGTGTCCGCGAAGGGATACGACGGCGCCAGCGACCCTGGTCTTCTTCACCTCTATGCCTGCGCAGAAGAGATGGCTGTCATCGATCTCGACCATCACCGGTCGCCTTCCGCCGGATGATGCGCCTATCTCGCCCATGCGCACATAATGCCTCTTCTCCAGCGCCTCGACGCAGGAGGAGACGGTTGCAGCGCAGAGATCGAGATCAGCCGAAAGCCTAGCCCTGGATATCTGGCCTGATTCCCAGATGCTCCTGAGGATCCTATTGCAGTTGATGTTCCTTACCGCGGCATTGCCGCTTCTCTTCGTGCCCATCGATGAAAGGATAGTCGATTTATTCGGATTGCTCCATCCAAAGCTGCCGCATGGTGGTAGAATCGAAGCATGTCCGAGAGAGAAACGCTTGCATCAAGGCTTGGCTTCATACTCCTATCAGCAGGCTGCGCAATAGGACTTGGGAATGTATGGAGGTTCCCGTACATCACGGGGCAGTACGGAGGTGTCGCATTCGTGCTCATATATCTTGTATGCCTCGTCATGATCGGGCTTCCGGTCATGAGAAGGAATTCAGGACAAGGGAGCAGCTAAAAGCTGCGATAGAAGAATACATCGACTATTACAACAGGGAGAGGATACAGAAGAAACCAGGCTACCTTTCTCCGTTGATTTTCAGAGAGAAGATAGCCTAGCATTATTTTAGGTCCAGCTTTGAGGGTTCACCTCAGATCGGTCCTTTTTAATATCGATTTAACAGAAGCGCGGTTTATTGTTTAACACCTCGTCATGATACTCCATCTTAATGGATATCAGAATCAGGAATATCAGGAAATCTTTCGGTGACAAGATTGTA
>CALXXR010000157.1 GCA_944392735.1 uncultured Spirochaetaceae bacterium
GGAGCGATCCTCCCGGAGATGGGTGAGGCGTATGGCCTCGATTACGCATTCCGGGGCAATCTGCTCTCGGCCCATCAGATCGGGAACCTCGCCGCGGTCATCGCGTCTGGATTCATACCATACCTCATCGGCCGCAAGCGCAGCACGTTCATACTCTGCCTCGGCATCGTGATCGGGCTTGTGATGATGACGGTGACGGGCAATCCGATGCTGCTCTTCATCGCCTTCATACTCACAGGAGTCGGAAGGGGAACGCTGAGCAATATAACGAACGTCGTCGTGGGCGAGAATGCATCGAATAAGGCTGGTGGCCTCAATCTGCTCCATGCCTCCTTCGCCGTTGGCGCGTTCCTTGCGCCGTTCGTCACGATCGCTGTGATCCCATCCGGATGGCGCCTTGCGCCATGGATCGTCGCATCGCTCATGCTCTTGGCTCTCATCCTGATACTCTTCAGCACCTTATCATCGGAGAGGATGCACAAGGAGAAGGGGGAGGGGACGCTGCCCCATTCCATCCATTTCTGGGTCAATACGTTCATCCTCTTCTTCTATCTTTGCTCCGAGGCCTCCCTCGTCGGCTGGCTCGTTACGTACTTCCAGGATGCCGGCATCTTCCCCGATGCCCTCTCGACGGCGATGCAGTCGCTCCTGTGGATCATGATCCTTGTCGGGAGGCTTCTCTGCGCGGTCATCTCCAATAAGGTGAACAAGAATGCGCTCATCCTCACCCTGGGGTTGATGATGACGCTTTTCTTCGTGCTGATGATCGTCTCCGACAATCCTGTCGTGATAGCCGCGTCCGTCTTCCTCGTGGGGGTGTCGATGAGCGGCATCTATCCAACGACGCTCTCGACGATGGAGTCGAAATACAACAGCTCGACGGTCGCTACCGGAGTCTGCATCGGAACGGCTACCGTCGGCGCCATCATCATGCCATCCATCGTCGGCATCGTTGCAGAGCATGCCGGCATCGAGGGCGGCATCGCCACGATATCGGTGGCGATGGGGCTCATGGTCGTGCTGATGGTCATCAAGATCATCATCTCGCCGAAGTCGAAGTGAGGGCGCCGGAATCGCTATCAGAACTCGATCGTGCCTTCATCGCACATGGCGCTTCCTGATTCCGGGTATCCGAAGATGAGATCGGCGCCGCATGATGCCGCGAAGCCGCCTTCTTCATCCATGATCGTGAAGATGGGCGGCTCCTCACCTTCGAATGGGCCGCTTACGGCGGAAAGGGAGGCCTCTGCGTCCCTCTCTCCGCCAGTGAATGAAAGCCGATCCGAGTCCGCAATGTAGTCGGTGGCTCTGAGCGTGCTTCCATCGCCGCTTCCGACAAGCCTTATGTCGATGCCCCCGCTGGCCCGCATTCCGTTGCTCAGCCCGTAGCCATCCAGCGATAGCGAGGCTGTGCAGTCCCCATCATTCCATTCCAGCCCATCCAGGGCTATCACGGAGCTGCGGCTTCCGTTGATCAGATCCCTGAGGGCGAAGACCATGTTGCTGACACGAAGCGCTTCCAGATAATCCATCGCAGCCATGCGCGGCTTCGGAAGCTCTGCCTTCGCCATAAGCATCTCCATCTCCATACTGTAGGATCCGTTGTCGAATATCACGCTGCCATGCTCTTCTCTGGAGTCGATGGTCACGGCGATGACGATGCCGCCGCGCTTTGCCATGATGCTGATGTCCCAAAGCGACTCGGAGGACCATGAGAGCGTAGCCATGCCATCGCTGAACGATTCGGTGGCTGTTCCATCGGGAGCTGAAGCGAATGCAGCGAAGGCTTCTGCAACGACCTGCTGCACGATGGCTTCCTCGTTCGCGTCGAGCATGGATTCCGGGATGAATGGCTGATCGTCGGGGAAGAGCAGCACCGCCGCCTCTCCGCTTCCTCCTATGGATATCCGTCCGCCGATCGGATACCTGAGGCGTGCCTGCGAGACGATCCTGGCGCTGTCCCCGATGATCTCGAACGAGAGACCGTCCGTTCTTCCAGTCGCCTCAACGATTTCTATCGGTATCCCGAGCGAGAGGATATCCCCATCCATCAGATACGCCTCGCACATTCCGTCTTTGTCGACTGGGAAGCGCAGCGCAATCGATCCCGTAGCGCTTGCCTCTCCGAAGCCCACGAGCTCTATATCCGCCATGACGCTGCCATCTTCGACGCTCAGGTCCGAATCGATCGAAGCGATGAATTCAGGGGAAGTGAGCGTCTCGAACAGGACGAGCGCGGCTTCCCGCTCCCTCTCCGACAGTTTCTTCTCTTCCTCCTGCTCTGGTTTCGGCACGCATGCTGACGCGAGCAGCAGCATGGCCATTATGGAGATGGCCAGATTCCTTGCTATCATGCTGTCCTCCTTGTGAAGCAGTCTCTGCTCCATATACGCAGGAAGGGCAGCATTTGGCTAAGATGTCAGATGACCTTCTTGTCGACCCATCTGCCGTGCAGCACGCGCACGGAGTAGAGGATCCCCCTGAAGGCCCAGTCGAGATACATCGCATACCAGATGCCTTCGACGCCCATGCCAAAGAAGCGCACGAAAAGAAACGCGCCGCCGACGCGGCAGAGCCACATGGATGAGAAGGAGGCAAGGAGTATGAAGCGCACATCGCCTACGGCCTTGAGCATGTTCGGGATCGTGAAGGCCAGCGGCCAGATGGCGAAGCACATGAAGAGGCAGAGCCTGCAGATCGGGACAGCCGCTTCATAGGAGGCCGCCTCGAGGCCGTAGAAGCCTACGATCTGCGGCGTTATGAGGATCGACGGCATCGTCAGGGCGAAGGTTGCCGCGAATGCAAGCGTAAGCAGCAGCTTCGTGTAGTACTTCACATCCTTGATGTTGTTCTGCCCCCTGCACTGTCCGATGATGGTGATCATCGCCAGGTTGATTCCGTTTCCCGGTATATTCGCATAGGCGTTGAAGTTGCCGACGACGGCATTGATCGCGATGGCGGATGTTCCGAGAGAAGCTACAAGCGACTGCACCATGATCTTTCCGATGTGGAAAGCCGCACCTTCCAGTCCCGATGGGATGCCGATGCGGAGTATCCTTGCGATGAGGGCAGGGGAGACAGGGCCCTTCAGAAGGCCTCGTATGTTCAGCTCCTCCTTCCTGTTCATCATCAGCATGGCCATGGCCGCGCAGCCTGCGACCCTGGAAGCAAGCGATGCGATGCCGGCACCCCTGGGGCCGAGCCCTACGATGTAGATGAGGATCGCGTTGCCGCCTATGTTCGTCACGTTCATCAGCAGCGAGACCATCATGGTCCTGAAGCTCTTCCTCTCCGCCCTCGAGATCGCGGTGAGGCCGGAGTAGACGGCGAGGAAGGGGTAGGAGATGAGGATGGGGACGAAGTAATCGTCGGTGTATCCCTTCACCAAGGGCTCGATGGAGCCGAACAGAACGTCGATGACGTGGCTTCTTATGGGAAGGATGATGGCGGTCATCAGCACGGATATCGCGATCGATATGTATATGAGGTTCTTGGCGCTGTCGCGTGCCTTATCCGCCTCGCCATGCCCAAGATACTGCGATACGACGACCGCGCCTCCGGTTGCGAATGCCGAGAACACGGTTATGAGCAGGTTCGATATCGTATCGACCAGGGAGACGCCGGATACGGCGGCCTCTCCGCATGCGGAGACCATGATGGTGTCCGCCATGCCTATGAGGATGGAGAGGAAGGAATCCGCTATCAGCGGGATTATCAAAGCCCGGAGCTCCCGGGCCGTGAACTGATGCTTTTCCATCTATGCCGTTCTTGGTTCCTACTCGGTGAGGAGCCCCTCATCCGAGGTGAAGTCCTTCTTCCTTATCTCCCTGAACTTGTCGATGAGAGCCTGGACTGTGAGCTTCTGCTTCTCCTCGCCCCTGATGTCAAGGATGATATGCCCTTCATCCATCATAATCAGTCTGTTGCCGTAGTCAATCGCGAACTGCATGTTGTGGGTGACCATCATCGCCGTCAGGTTCTCCTCCTCGATGTACTTCTTCGTGAGGTCCATAACGATCTCCGCGTTGCGCGGGTCGAGCGCAGCCGTATGCTCATCCAGAAGCATCAGGGATGGGTGGGAGAGCGTGGCCATGAGGAGCGTGAGCGCCTGTCTCTGGCCTCCGGAGAGAAGACCGACGTTGTCAGCCATCCTGTCCTCGAGCCCGATCGGCTCAAGAAGCTTCCTGAACTCCTTCCTGCGCTCCGATGTGAGGCCGAACCTCAGCCCCTTCATGCCCTTGGTGTATGCGAGGTTCATGTTGTCCTCGATGGACATGTTGGCGCTCGTTCCCTTCGTCGGATCCTGGAAGATCCTGCCGATGTAGAAGGCCCTTCTGTATTCCGGTGCGTTCGTGACGTCCTTGCCGTTGACGATGATCTTCCCGTTGGTCACGGGGAATGTTCCCGCGATCATGTTGAAGAGGGTGGACTTGCCTGATCCGTTGGAGCCGATGACGCAGACGACGTCTCCCTTCTCCACATGCAGGTCGATGTTCTCCAGAGCGACCTTCTCGTTCACGGTCCCCGGAAAGAAGACCTTGGTCACATGCTGTATGTCAAGCATTGGTTCCCTCCTTCTTCATTGCGCGTTCGATCGACTTCCTCCTGGCTGCCTTGTCGGATGCCAGCGTGCGGGTCTTGGCGATCGTCAGCGAGATGATGACGAGGATGCCGGTGAGGAGCTTGAAGTCGTTGGGGGTGATCCCGATGAGGTATCCATACTTCCTGCCGAGGAACATGAGCCCCTTGTAGATGATTCCCCCGAGGATGCAGCGGAGCGTGATGAGGGATATCCTGTTCGAGGAGAAGAGGAACTCTCCGATCATGACGGCAGCCAGCCCCTGCACGACCATTCCCTGGCCGAGGTTTGCGTCTGCGAAGCCCTGATACTGCGCGAGAAGGCCGCCGGAGAGGGCTATAAGGCCATTGGAGAGCCCCAGCCCGATCAGCTTGAGCGTCGCTGGATTCATGCCCTGCGAAATGATGACCTGCTCATTGCCGCCCATCGCTCCGAGCGCTACGCCAAGGTCCGAACGGAAGAAGAGGTCCATTGCAGCCGTTACGGCGACGACGAAGACAAGCGTTCCGATCAGCGCGGCTATGTCGCTGGGAACGAATGAGAACCACTGGGGAAAGAGGCGATAGAGCGTGTCGACCCTGACAAGGGATACGTTCGCCTTGTTCCCGAGTATCCTCAGGTTGATGGAGTAGAGCATGGTCATCGTGAGGATGCCAGCAAGCAGCACGGGGAGCTTGAGCTTGTTGTGGATGGTGGCGGTCACGAGTCCGCACAGCACTCCGACGAGGAAGCTCATGACGAGTCCCATTGCTATTCCAAGGCCGTTGACGATGCACATCGTGGCTACTGCAGCACCGGTTGCGACCGAGCCGTCGCATGTCAGGTCTGCCATGTCCAGGATCCTGTAGCTTATGAGGATTCCCAGCGCCATGATTGCGAAGATCAGGCCTTCTACGAGTATTCCTTCGATCATTTCATACCTCATGAGAAGAGAGAAAGCCGCCCAGGGCGGCCTTCCTCTCCATATCCATGGATTTTCAGCGTTCTGTCTTTACGCCATTTTCGATGATAACAGCGGCAGTATCAAGATACTCCTGCGGGATTGTGTATCCAAGCTTCTCCGCTGTGTCGAGATTGAACCAGAGCTCGAAGTCCGCCGGGTCGGTGAGGAATACCGTTCCCTGCTCTCCGGCATTGGCTCCATTGACCATTATGTCCTCGATGAGGCGGCCGGTGGCTACGCCGATGGAGTGGTAGTTGAATCCCCATGCGATCATGCACTCGAGTCCATCGATTCCCGAGGGATCTGCGGAGAAGAGCGGGATGCCGGCCTGGTTGCAGACGTCATCGATCGTTGCGATTGCGGAGATGACGTTGTTGTCGGTCGCGATGTATACGGCATCGACGCGGTCTATGATGGACTGGAGCGCCATCCTGACCTCCGATGAGTTGGATACGGCGACAGGCACGAACTCAAGTCCGAGCTTCTCGCATGCCGCAGCGGCCTGCTCCATGAGGACCACGCCGTTCTGCTCGCCGGATGAGTAGACGTTTCCGATCCTCTCTGCGCCAGTGATCTCGTGCAGGAGCCTGATCTGCTCCTCTACGGGGTTCATGTCGGATACGCCGCAGACGTTCGATGAGGGATCTCCGTCATTGGAGGCGACGAGGCCCGCATCGATAGGGTCGGTGACTGCCGCGAAGAGGACCGGGATATCGGTGAAGATGTTCGCCAGTGCCTGCGCGGAGGCCGTTCCGATTCCGAGCACGACATCGCAGCCTTCGCTGTCGAACTGCTGTGCGATCGAGGCGGCGGTGGAGATGTCTCCGTTCGCATTCTGGAAATCATACCTAACCTGCATATCGGTGGTGGCAAGGTAGTCCTGGAGTCCGACCTCGACGGCATCGAGCGCCGCATGCGAAAGCAGCTTGGAGACTCCGATGAGGACCGTTCCGTCATCTGCTGCAGCCTCTCCGCTTCCGCTTGCCGCGAGGGAGAATGCCGCAATGAGCATCATAAGGAGAGCAATGTATCTTTTCATGATCAACCTCCGAAATCTCCTTTGACTATATCTGATGGATTTTCCGATATCAATATTCCGTATGCACGTTTTGAATATTTATGCAGAAATCTTCCTCTCAGCGTTCCTTTCCATCCTCGATGACGAATGCTGCGCTCAGGATCAGATCCTCGGGGATCGTTATTCCAAGCTCCTTGGCGACATCGAGGTTGATGTATATCTCCAGGCTCTCCAGATAGAGCGTCCCGATATCCTTTGCGCTCTCTCCCTTGAGGAGCCTTTCTATGACCTCTCCGGTGAGGCGGCCGGACTGGTAGTAGTCGAAGCCTCCCGCAAGGAGCACATCCGTTCCGAACGATGATGTCGTGTCGGCGGAGAAGAGGGGGACACCCGCTTCCTTTGCGACGTCGGAGAGGGCGGAGATCGCGGAGATCACGGTGTTGTCCGTCGATACGTACACCGCATCGACGCGGTCGATGATCGACTGTGCGGCCATCCTGACCTCCGATGAATTCGAAACGGATGCTGCGATAAGCTCGATTCCTCTCTCCTCGCAGGCTGCCTTCATAGCCTCCATCAGCGTGATGCCATTGGCTTCGGCCGATGTGTAGACCATGCCTATCCTCTCTGCACCGGTGACCTCCTCGATGAGCCTCAGGTGCTCCTCGACAGGCACCATGTCCGATGTGCCGCATACGTTTTCGAACCCTGAAAGCCCCGCAGCCTCGGGATCGGTGACGGTCGCGAATACGACAGGACGGTCGGAGAAGGTGTTCGCCAGAGCCTGTGCCGTCGGCGTCGCGATTCCGACGACGATGTCCTTGCCTTCCGTCCTGAAGAGCTGTGCGATCGAGGAGGCGGTGCTGATCTCCCCATTCGCATTCTGCGTCTCGAAGACCGCTTCGATGCCGCAGTCTGCAAGATGGTCCTTGATGCCTTGCTCGATCGAATCGAGGGCGGGGTGGGCCATCAGCTTGGAGATGCCGATCGTGAGGCGGCCATCGGATTCATGGCTAGCCTGCGCAAGGAGCGTCGAGAGCGATAGGACCGTGGCTGCAAGTGCTATGGATAGGGCGATGAGCTTCTTCATATGTTTCTCTCCTTAGTAACGTTTGTTACTTTAGATAGTGTCGAATGCGAAGTCAAGATACTGTTGAAAGAAACATCAGAAATCTATGTCGAACTCCTCATCATCGAGATCCTCGTACTGGCGCTCTCCATCATCCTCTCCATCGACGTCGATGGCCGGGATGATCGTATAGAGCTCCTCGATCTCCTCCAGTTCGTCGTCATCATCGATGCACATGCGTCCTCCGTATGGAAGAACGTATCACTAAGAGCGGCGTTTGTCTCGACTATCTCATAATCGGAGGGGATGCTATAATCCTGTCATGCAGAAGTACACAGTGGTATCGATGGGAGAGCCGGCAGGCAACTCCCCGGAGATGATCATCAGGGCTGTCCGCAACCTCGCGGACGATCCGTCCGTATGGCTCATCGTCACCGGCGATGAGGGCGTATTCAGGAAGGCTGCAGCCGATTTCTCGCTTCCGCTTCCATTCACCTACTATGCCGACGACGAGGAATCGCTGGGAGAGGCGGAGGCTGGCGGCGAATCCCTGATCTTCTATTCGACCTCTTCGATCGATATGGATTCGTTCAGCTTCGGACAGGTCTCTGCCGAGACGGGACGCGCCTCATACGAATCCCTCCGCAAGGCCGTTGAGATCATCCAGAACGGCTACGCCCACTCCCTCGTCACCACCGCCGTGAGCGAAGAGGCGCTCAAGTCCGCAGGCTATTCCCAGAGCTCCGTCTATGAGCTTCTTGGCGTATTCGCCTCCAGTGCGAGGTTGATGGATATGATAAAGGCTGGGCCGCTGAACATATTCGGGATCTCCCACAGGCGATCGATAAGGAGCGCGCTGGAGATGGTGAAGAGGGAGAACATCATATCCGCCCTCGTCGAGATCGATTCCATCATGGCGTCCTCGTACTTCGACAGGTCCAAGCCGATAGCCGTAGCCGCGCTCAATCCGAGACGCAGCGATGGCACATGGTCAGGACCGGAGGAGGATGACGCCATCATCCCCGCGGTGGAGGTCGTGAGGAAGCTCGGGATCAATGCCGTGGGACCGCTTCCGGCGGAGGATATCTTCGCCGATGGCGTCGACGGGGAATACTCCTCGATACTTGTGATGACGGCAGGGACAGGCCTTGCCGCCGCTGCGGCCGCCTCTCCCAAGAAGGCCTCGATCATCACATGGGGACTGCCGTTCATGCATGTCGAGCCTCTCATCGATGCCGGCATCAGGAAGGCGGAGAAGGGTGGAGCTCCAACCGAGAGGCTCGAGGCTGCCATCGCGCTGGCGCTTGTGTTCCGCTCCGCATCGCTGATGGCCTGAGGAGGGATCATGAGAAGGATCATCACGCTCATCGCTGCGGCCATGCTCCTCCTTTCATCCTGCATGACCACGATATCGGTGCCGTATATGCAGCCTTCCTCCATCGATATGGGAGGCTACAGGAACCTTGCCGTCGCCTCGGTGGTTCCATACCGGGGATTCGTGCCGCCATCGAGATGGGTCGCTTCCCTGGATATCCATTCGGCCCACGTGCGCATACATCCGGGATATTCCCGGACCACTGCCGCTTCCGTTGCCTCCTATGCGACGGAGCAGCTCTATGGCACTCTCTCCTCCTCCGGGTTCTTCAGCCTGCTTCCTCCCGATGCCACGGATGCGGTGCTTGAGCTTGGATCATATGGCTTCGACATCTCATCGGAGCTCAAGCGCATGGGCTTCGATGCCGTCCTGATTCCCAGGATAACGAACATGAGCGTGAGCGAGACGATCTATTCCGAACCGCATAACGAGTGGTGGACCGATGAATCTGGAGAGGTGCATCGGAGGATCGAGTTCGACTACTTCTATACGCAGACGGCTTCGATCGAGTACCGGCTCACAGTCATCGACACTTCCACCGGCGCCATCGTCGCGCAGCGCACATTCGCGGATCGTGAGACGAGGGAAGGCGCCCTGAGCTCGACGTGGTCGAGCCTCGACGATGCCTCCTATCTCTTCCGTCGCATGCTGCGTTCCTTCAACGATGGGATCCTCAGGCAGTTCGTCCCCACATACAGGGAGTATGACGTCACGCTGATGAAGAACAAGCCGAAGCTGGAAGCTGTGGAAGGCGCGTATGATGCAGCTGCGGATGGAAATTCCGCCCTTGCCCTCGATATCTTCTCGAAAGCCTGGGAGGGCGACTTGCATCTCCCGTCAGGCTATAATGCCGCGCTTCTGCTTGCGGCTTCGGGACGCTTCGAGGAATCGATGGCGCTGCTGGAGGATGTGATGGCGGCCTACAGCAGCGAGGATGCAAGGAGGCTTTATCGCGATCTGCAGTCGATAGAGGCACGCAATGCGCAGGCGATGAGCCAGGTGACGGGGGAGGGCAGCGCCGTCTCGGTGGATCGGATCGACGGCAATGCCATCTACGATATGGTGCTTCGAAAATAGAACTACATTACAAATGTGAGGTATTTTCCGTAACATTTTTTCGATCAATGCCCTCGTATGAGGGTTATTGATATCTCAATTGCTGTTTTCTGGTGCTTTATTCCATCATTTTCAGCATATTTTCTGCTGTCATCGGGCAATTGTTTGCAGAAAATCCCACAACGCACGATTTTCCTGCATATCAGGCTGCTGATTGGCTATAATCAAAGGGAAAGGTCGGGGACAGCCCCGCTTCATCAGGAGGTGGCTTATGCTGCTAAACATGACTATTGCGAACTTCAAGTCCGTGAAGTCCCCACAGACGATCAGCTTCGAGGCCGTAAAGGATTCCCGCCTCTCGGCATCGAAGGTAATAGGGATCAACGATCGTCTCAACGTAATCAAGACAAGCGCCATCATAGGTCCGAACGGAGCTGGAAAGAGCTCCTTCGTCAGGGCTCTCGAGGTCCTCAAGAGGATCGTCATGGCCGAGGACGGCCCTGAGAATCCGCTCCAGGGAGCGCTCACGGGAACGACGTTCGCCTATGGCATCGACAAGGCGACACCCGCCACGATCTCCATCGAGGTGCTCCTCGACAAGGGGGAGGAAGGCAACGACGAGAAGCCGACCGTCATCGCCATCTACACGCTGAAGGCGAACAAGGAGAAGATATTCGAGGAGTCCCTCTACTACATCATCGGAGGCTCCAAGAAGCTCATGTTCGAGCGTCTTCTCACCGATGATGGCTACTCATACCGCTTCGGGAAGTTCTATCGCGGCGAGAAGAAGAGGCAGGCTGCCAAGCTTCCGGAGAACAGGACGTTCCTGGCAGGATCGGCGCGCAAGGGCGGACAGACATCACTCGAGCTATACAATTGGTTCGACAAGACGCTGCACATCCTCCCGATGGGCGTCTCGACGAAGGCCGAGGCCTATGCCTGCGAGATGCTCAAGGCGCATCCGGGCTGGGGGGAGCAGGTGCTCAACTACCTCTGGGCCCTCGATATCACGGATATCAGCCGCATAGAGGTGAGGGAGAACGACAAGGGCGAGGAGCACCTCAGGTTCACCCACATCTACGTGAACGACAAGAAGGCCGAAGGCTATGCGAACATGTTCGCTGGCGAAAGCCTCTCGCTCAGGCGCCTCGTCGTCCTTGCATTCGCATTCTTCGAGGCATTCATCACGCAGAAGATGCTCGTGGTGGACGACTTCGGACAGCTCCTGCACCCAGATGTGCTCTGCCATCTCGTCGAGATCTTCGAGAACTGCGACAAGGAAAGCCAGATGCTCGTCGTGGACTGCAACCCGTCGCTTCTCCGCGAAGGCCTCCTGAGGCGCGATGCCGTCTGGTTCGCACAGAAGGATCAGGAGAGCTCCACTGTCTACTATTCGCTTTCGGACTTCAAGGGAGCGAAGGGCAGGATCCCGACTTCGCAGCGCTACATGCAGGGCGCCTATGGCTCGCTCCCGATCATCAGCGAGTTCTGGTTCGTGCATGACGGCACGCCGGTAGAGGCGGAGAAGAAGGAGGAAACCGATGAAAACGCGTAAGAAGAACACCACTGAACCCAAGAGAATGCTTCTCCTTGTCTGCGCCACGGAGGCCGAGACGCTCTATTTCTCCCAGATGAGGAAGGATTGCCGCTACGTCAACCTCACAGTCCTCCAGGCCCCTGATAAGTGCACTGATCTCCAGAGCCTGATCGACTGGACCGGCCGCCAGAGGAGCAAGGGGCGCTTCGATTCGGCGTGGGCGCTCTTTGGATTCGATGATGTCGGCGCCGACGTCGCAACCGTCAAGGAGATGGAGGAGCACGCGGAGAAGAAGAAGGTCAGGATGCTCTACTTCAATCCTTCGTTCGAGCTCTGGTTCATCCTCCATCTTGGTGCGCCGAGCGCCTTCGTCAGCGATATCGCACCGCTCAGGGCCAAGCTCCAGGAGGCGCTTCCCGGCTACGAGATGAGCGCCGAGTACTTCCTCACGAAGGGCCTGAACATGCACATCAAGCTCTTCCCGAGGCATAGCGCTGCGGACCTCAACGCAAGGAACTACAACAACGCGGCCCTCGCCGCTACCGGGCTGAAGGCGACGACGATGCCGGATTTCGATGAGAACCTCACCGAGATCTGCGGACTTGCGGATATGTCGCACAACCAGAAGGTGCGCCGCTAGGATGGAAGCAGTCCCTCTTCTGCTTTCGT
>CALXXR010000158.1 GCA_944392735.1 uncultured Spirochaetaceae bacterium
CATCTCCGGTCACGGTTGTGGGCATGGGGCTTGTTGCATCCGCAGCGGCTCTCATCTTCCTCTCCGTTCCCGCTGAGAGAAGAGTGGGGTTCCCCAATTCGACGTATCTGATCCATCAGCCGCTTTCGCAGCTCAAGGGCGTTGCCATCGATGTCGCCATCTATGCCGACAAGATCGAGGCGCTTCGCCACAAGCTCGATCAGGTGATCGCTGATGCCACCGGCAAGGACGTATCGGACGTGGAGAAGGATACGGAGCGCGACTGCTGGATGACTGCCAAGGAGGCTCAGGAGTACGGCCTTCTCTCGAGGATCGTGAAGTCCAAGGCCGAGATCTGACATTTTCCAGGACTTGTTGCGTATATGGGGACATGAGGCTCTTCTTCATGTCCCTTGTTCTCTCTCTTTGCATATCATGCTCCCCATCGTCCGGGGAGGGTTTCTTCCAGGTGACCACATACAATGCCTACCTTCTCTTCGATGATGTCGACGACGGCTATGAGTATGATGGCTTCCGACGGCATGATGGCTATGATGGGGAAGCCTACCAGGAGAGGATCAGGGAGCTTTCGATACTCCTAGGCAGGAGATTCTCCTCCTCCGATGTCATCGTGCTGCAGGAGGTCGAGAGCGTGGATGTCCTGGCGGATCTGCTTTCTGCAGGGCTTTCGAAGAAGGGCTTCAGATACTATGGTCTGGCTGCGGATGGGGAATCGGTCCTGTCCGTGGGATTCGTATCCAAGCATGAGCCTTCATCCGTAGCCATGCATTCCATTCCCGGATGCCGTCCGATGCTGGAGGTGTCGTTCTGCAGCCGCGGCGACACGATCAGGATATTCGGCGTGCATTTCAGAAGCCGCCTCGATGGAGGGGCGGAGGAGCGATATGATATGGCCTGCCTATTGCGGATGCTGATGGAGGATAGAAGCGGCGTCTCGATCGCGGCTGGGGACTTCAACACGGATCCGCGGATTCCAGAGCAGAGCATGGGGATTTATCCTGATGACTACGATCCGGAGAGGGCGCTGCACGCAGCATCCGATCCATCGAAGATGAGAAGCGGGGTGTTCTATGCACCGCTATTGGATGAGGACGCGGTCCTCGAGGAGAAGGGAACATACTGGCATCAGGGGCAATGGCTCATGTACGACGGCTTCCTGGTCTCGCAGGAGGGTTGGGATGGCTGGGGATGGGAATGCGTTTCGGCAGGAATATCCGCACCGCTGGAGCTTCTCGATCTCTCAGGCAGGCCCGTTGCGTATGATGCATCGACTGGGCAGGGGTATTCCGATCATCTGCCTGCGACGATGCGCCTGAGGAGCACGGGCGCCGCTATTCCCTAGGTGGAGGAGTCTCTTTCTAACGGAAATCATTCAGAGAAAAAAGCAGGCTATGCTCTCATGCTCGGAAGCATAGCCAGAGGGAATAGCGGACTCCTGCTGGAAAAAAGAAGGGGGGATCGGAACCAGCAGGGTCTTTGCTCTGGCTTTTGGCCAGACCAATCGATGTTCTCCCGTTTGATGAGCTTACTCTATACCCCTTTCATCTGGAATAGAATGCAAAAAAACGATTTGCCTTATGCAGAAAACAGAGGAAAATGTCGGATTATTGGTGTATCCTGAATCCGAAGAGGGGTTTATGACGGCATGCATGTGTATAGGGCGTAGGTGTTTTTCAGCTATCATCGCCCTGATGCTGTGCCTCTTGGCCATCTCATGCACCACGACCAAGCCTGTCGAGGAGCCCTCTTCGATGGCTGTCATCGTGGAGGCTGAAGCCCCTGAGCCTGCCGTGGAGATGCCTGCTGTGGAGATGCCCGTTCCTGAGATCCATGTTCCTGATGATATAGAAGCAGAGCCAATGCCTCTGCCGCCGGAGCCTGAGGCTTCGATCGAGGTGGAGGAAGCCGCTAAGGTTGAGGTTCCTTCTGAGGTTCCGCCTGTGCCTGAGGATATCGTGGAGGAAGATTCCGCTTTGAAGGAGATGGCGGATGATGGGATTGCGGTGTTCGATGGAAGCGGGCTTCTTGGAACCGTGTCGTATTCCGATCCCGGTCCGGAGAGGGTGGAGCTGAGGATATCATTATGGGAGAGCGGCGAGAAGCGCGAGGCGATCGAAAGGGCGATCGAGCGCTATGAGAGCATCAATGGGAATGTGGACATAATCCCGGAATTCATAGAGAAGTCGGCATATTGGAGGAATGTCTCCACCGATGCGGCCTCCGGACGCCTTGCGGATGTGCTGGAGATGGACAGGAGATACCTAGGGCAGTTCGTGGAGCGCGGACAGCTGCTGGATCTCTCCGACGTCTTCGACAGGCTTTCCGGCTATGGCATGCCGATCGGCATGACGGCGCCGGTCCTTGCCTATGATGAGTCGGTGATCGAATCGGTCGGCATCGAGTTCCCTTCGCTTCTGAGCATCGAGGCGTTCATCGATGCAGCCAGAGCAGTCTATGACTCCACCGGTCTCAAGGCGGGCACGTCCCTTGGCCTGGATCTGCTTGAGGCGATCGCATTCCATGAAGGCAGCGACATATATACGGAGATAAAGGAAGGGCGGACCGATTCCTCCGCGGTGTTCTTCAACCTCGTGGAGGATATCTCTGCTTATCCATTCCTATCATCCGCTGGGGATTGGTGCAGGTTCACCGACGCAACCGAAATCGGGGAGGGGGATGGCTATGCGAGGATCACCAACGATGGCCTGATACCATATGCGCTTCTATCCATCTCCGCGTCATCGAGGTATCCGGAAGAGGCTGCCGAGTTCATATCCTGGCTGGTCTCATCAAAGGAAGCCCAGTCCATCCTGCGCCTGGATTTCGGGATCCCTCCGTTCAGGCATGTCGATGACCTTGTGCTGACGCCTGCGGAGAAGCGCCGCTTCGATTTCATCTCCGATACCGAATACAGGCAGTCGCTGTCGGTTCCTCCGATGGGCAACGCGGAGATAGGGAGGATCCTATCCGACTATGCCGCGGATGTGCTTTCCGGAGACATCGATCCATCGGCAGCCGCAGCGCTCTTCGTCGACGAGTCCGATGATATCCTCCTGCGGGCGGAAGGAGCGGGGATGTGAAGATCCACCTGACGCTGGAAAGGAAGCTTTCGCTCATTCTCCTTCTCTTCTTCTTCTCGATGCTGCTTGTCGTGGCGATCCTCCTCGGCATGCTCCGCAGCGAATACGATGCGCGCGTCTATGCCATCAACGACGAGAACACGCGCAATGTCATGATGAGCGCGGATTCCGCATTCGCCGCCACGATGATGACCGGCGACTATATCGTCTCCGACGACTTCTTCCAATCCACGCTCTCATCGCTGAAGGATGGAAAGGGCGATGCCGCGGCGCTTGAGGGGGATATCCGATCGAGGCTCAGCACGATGATAGAGCCTTTGTCGTACATCATCGACATAACGCTGATGCGCGGAAGCTGGATGGTGGGATATGGAGCGGGCCTCGGGCTTTCCTCCGACTCAGCCGCAGAGGCTTCCCGGATCGCCAGGGAGGCTGGCGGCGCTGCGGTATGGGTCGGAAGCGACGATGGCTGCATCTACCTTGTCCGCACGATAAGGAGGCTCGAGTTCCTCTCCCTCGACGAGCTGGCGGTCCTCTTCATACGCATCGATGCAACGGCGCTTGCCGATTCGCTCACGGCAGGCAGCCCCGACAGGGTCAGCTACCTGATGATATCAAACGGAAGCCGGCTGCTGTATTCCGAGTATCCCGGATCGCTTTCGCATCCCGACGCCTCGAGCATCGGGATGCAGATCGATGGCAGGCCGTACTTCATCTACCGCGGCACGCTTCCCAGGAGCGGGTTCGACTATGTCGATGTCGTTCTCCGAGACTCCCTCTACGATGGCATGGTGCAGCTGGTAGGCGGTGCGTTCTTCCTCTTCCTGGTCATGCTGCTGGCCTTCCTCCTGCTCCTCCATCACATCGTCAGGAGGATGATAGCCAGGATCAATGCCCTCAGGGAGAAGATGGATGCATTCGAGCAGGGCGGGAGCCTTGAGGGGATATCCTCCCTTCCTGGAGATGATGAGATAGCCCAGCTGAACGACCGCTTCGACAGGATGGCGAAGGAATACAGGGATGTGGTGGAGGACAGCTACAGCAGGGAGCTGATGCTGAAGGACAGCGAGATAAGGATGCTGACGCAGCAGATCAATCCGCACTTCCTATACAACGTCCTCGACTCGATCTACTGGATGAGCCAGAAGTATCAGGCCGATGACATCGCGGCGATGAGCTACGACCTTGCCGCGCTCTTCAGGGCCGCGGTATCGGCGGAGGATCTGGTGCCGGTGAGCAGGGAGCTGGAGCTTCTGGAGAGCTTCCTTGGCATCCAGAGGAGGCGCTTCCCGGATTCCATCTCCTATTCTGTCGAGGCCGATGGCGATTCGATCGGCGCGCTTCTGCCGAAGTTCTCGCTTCAGCCGCTGGTGGAGAACGCCATCAAGCACTCGGTGGAGGAGAAGGGCGCAAGGACCGATATAATCGTAAGCTGCAGAAGGCGCGGCGATGATATAATCCTCGAGGTTTCCAATACGGGTTCTGCATTCCCGGATGGACTTGCCGATATGCTTCGCAGCGGGATGGTATCATCGTCTACGCAGCGCATCGGGCTGCAGAACATCGATGAGAGGCTGCACCTTCTCTTCGGAGAAGGGCATGGGCTTGAGTTCAGGAACGAGGATGGCAGGGCCATCGTCTCGTTCTCTGTGCCTGGGAGGTATGATGCTTAAGGTGATCCTAGCCGATGATGAGGAGATCGTGCGGACATCCATGGCCAAATGGATT
This sequence comes from uncultured Spirochaetaceae bacterium, assembly GCA_944392735.1. Lineage (GTDB taxonomy): Bacteria > Spirochaetota > Spirochaetia > Sphaerochaetales > Sphaerochaetaceae > Ornithospirochaeta. The sequence continues at coordinate 4,809 of CALXXR010000158.1, forward strand.
CCGTGGAAGGATCTCGGCATGAAGCTCGTGGGGACCGCCTCCGATGGCGAGGAGGCCTATGCCATGATCATGAAGCACAGGCCCGACATCGTGATCACGGACATCAGGATGCCGAAGATGGATGGGCTCGAGCTCATCGGGATGGTTAAGGAGCAGCTTGCGGATACGGCATTCCTCATCATATCGGGCTTCGGCGAATTCGATTATGCCCAGAAGGCCATGCGGTACGGGGTCAAGCACTACATGCTCAAGCCGGCTTTGAAGGAGGAGCTTGTAGGGAACCTGAGGGATATAAGAGAGGAGATCGAGAAAAGGCACCTTGCCAGGCTTGGAGCTGGCAGCGGAGAGAATGGCCGCTATGGGTTCTATGCGCAGAGGAGCATGCTCATGGAGATCCTCTCCGATCCATCGTCCGTGGATGGCGTCATCGAACGCATGAGGAGGCTATCCCCGTTCGATCCCGATGAGATCCTCACTATGCTTGTGGCCCAGGTGCTGGAGCCTGACAGGTTCATTCCCGTCATCCTGCCGGCTCTGAAGGAGCTTGGGGTGAGGATCCCCATCCATCCCGCCTCCGCAGGAGGACGCACCTTCTTCACCCTGGACCTGCCATCGCTCTCGCTTCTGAAGACCGCAGAGAAGAGCATCGTATCGCGCGGCGGCATCCTCATATCCGTGAAGAGGGGGACCCCTTCCGATCTCATCTATTCC
>CALXXR010000159.1 GCA_944392735.1 uncultured Spirochaetaceae bacterium
ACTTCATCTCAGGCACGAGCGAGGGATCGTCGTCCGGGAAGTAGTTCCTGGGGAGCGCGGTCCCCAGCCCTGCCGCCTGATCGCGGAGATATTCGCCCTTAAGCGTATCGCGGTCGTACTCGGAGTGCCCTGTTATGAAGATCTGCCTGCCGTTGGCCGTCATCGATGCGTAGATGCCGGCCTCATCGGACATCGAGAGTATCTTCAGCTGGGGCTCGGCAAGCATCATCTCCCTATCGCTCTCCGTATAGCGCGAATGAGGCACGTAGAAGACATCGTCGAAGCCTCTGAGAAGCACTGGATTGCGGTAGATGACACGGTGCGGGAAGACGCCGAAGAGCTTCCTCTCCAGAGGGACCTTCCTGATCCCGAAATAGTGGTAGAGGGCAGCCTGCGCCGCCCAGCAGATATGGAATACGGAGTGCACATGGCTGCGGGACCAATCCATGATGCGGCAGAGCTCGTCCCAGTACTCGACCTCCTCGAACTCCATGTTCTCCACGGGAGCTCCGGTGATGACCATGCCGTCGAAGTTCTCATCGGCTATCGCGCCAAACGGCTTGTAGAAGGCCAGCATGTGCTCCTCTGGAGTGTTCTTCGAGACATGGCTCTCCACCTGCACGAGCGTGAGCTCGACCTGCAGCGGCGTGTTTCCAAGGAGCCTGGAGAGCTGGGTTTCGGTGGCGATCTTCGTGGGCATCAGATTCAGCAGCGCGATCCTGAGTGGCCTCATATCCTGGGTGCGGGCCCTCGTTTCGGTCATCACGAAGATGTTCTCGCCCTCCAGCGTCCTGCGTGCAGGAAGGCTGTTGGGTATCTTTATAGGCACGAGAGAGCCTCCTCGATATCAGCGATGATGTCATCCACCGATTCGATCCCGACGGAAAGGCGCACGAATCCTGGATCGATCCCGGCCTCGCGGAGCATCTCATCGGAAAGCTGCCTGTGCGTCGTGGAGGCAGGGTTGAGCACGCATGTCCTGGCATCGGCGACATGGACGACGATCGAGGCGAGCCTGAGCGAATCCATGAACCGCATCGCGGCATCCCGGCCGCCCTTCATCGAGAACGAGACGACGCCGGAGGCCATGCCTCCATCGAGGTACCTGAGCGCACGCTCATGCTCCGGGGAATCCTCAAGACCGGGATAGCTCACCGATCCTATCAGGTCAGTCCGCCCCTGGAGGTAGCGTGCTACGCGGAGCGCATTGCTGCTGTGGCGCCTGATGCGCAGGTCGAGCGTCTCCAGCCCCAGATTGAGGAGGAATGCGGCCATGGGCTGCGGAGTCGTTCCGAGATCCCGCATCAGCTGGGTGCGGGCCTTGGTTATGTATGCCGCCTTACCGAAGGCATCGGCATACACAACGCCATGGTACGATCCATCGGGCTGGGTGAGCTCCGGATACTTCCCACCTGCCCTCCAGTCGAAGGAACCGCCATCCACGATCGCCCCGCCGACGACGACGGCATGGCCATCCATGTACTTCGTGGATGAATGGACGACGATGTCTGCGCCATGCTCGAACGGCCGGCAGAGGATGGGGGTGGCGAACGTGTTGTCCACGATGAGGGGAACGCCCTTCGAATGGGCAAGGGCCGAGAAGCGGTCGAAGTCGAAGACCGCAAGCGAGGGATTGGCTATCGTCTCGCCGAAGAAGGCCCTGGTGCGGTCATCGAAGAGGGCAAGGATCTCCTCATCGCTCATCGATGGATCGGCGCCCCTGGCCTCTATCCCCATCCGTTTCATCGTGACGAGGAAGAGGTTCGTCGTGCCGCCGTACAGATTGCCCATCATGATGAAGTTGTCGCCGGCTGAGGCGATGTTGAAGATGGAGATGAATGAAGCTGCCTGACCGGACGAGGTCAGCATGGCGCCGACGCCCCCTTCGAGCGCCGAGATCTTCCTCTCTACCGCCTCGACGGTCGGATTGGAGATCCTCGTGTACATGTGGCCGGGGGATTCAAGGTCGAAGAGGGCTGCAAGCTCCTTCGCGCTGCTGTACTTGTATGTTGTGCTCTGATAGATCGGGAGCACCCTCGGTTCTCCGTTCTGCGGCTCATATCCAGCCTGAACGCATAATGTGGCTCTATCCATGGACGCATTCTAGAACGAATGCTGGATGTTGGTCACCTGATGTCCTCTACGATTTCCGCAGGTGGATCGAGAAGAGCCTCTGGGGATGTCATGTACTTCTTCAGCAGCTTGAGCGCCGAGGCGTAGTAGTAGCCGTCGCAGATGCGCTCATCGAGGTTTGCCACGAAGTCCACCACCCTGCGCTTGGTGACGGTTCCGTCCTCATTGAGCACCAGTTCGGGCCGCTTGGCTCCGAATGCGATGAAGATGGGCACGTTGCCGAAGTTGTAGAGATGATGGCGGATCGGCGGTATGTTCAATGAAGCCATGCTGGTGATGAACATCGATCCATGGAACGGAGAGGCCTCGCGGATGGCTGCAGGCAAAAGCCCGAAGTAATCCAGCAGCTTCAGCAGCCAGATGACGAACTTCTTCACCAGTCCGGGGATGTATCCGATGATCTTCGCAACGGCATCGGTGCTGTTCCCGCTGCCGTCATCCTCGACGGTCTCCATGAAGAGCCTGTTGAACTTCTCATAGACATCGTAGAGCGTGTCGGAGGGCTCGAACTTCATCTTGACGGTGGTCTCGGGTGCATCGATACTCATCTTGCGCTTAATCGCCATGTTCACGACGATGCCATTGCGCGCATAGACCTTCTGCCCCCTGATGAAGCGGTTGACTGCGGGGCGCTGCGAGACGGTGCGGACATAGGCCGCGATGACGATATGCAGGATGCCGATCGAGTCATAGCCCTCGGTCCTCAGCCTGCGCACGAGCTTCTCGGCTCCGCTGACATCGAAGCTTTCGGTTATCGTATTCTGGCTGTCGCTCCGTTCGACCATGATGTATGGAATGATCGAGTAGAACGGATTGAGCGTCTTTATGCGTCTCCCCTCTTTCATCGCTCCTATATTATTCCTCTTCTACCCACAAAGTCCACATGGGAATATAATCGCCTCGGAGGAAGAGATGGAACAGAACGATCTCGGCACGAAGCGCATACCGCCGCTGGTGATGAAGATGGCATTCCCGCTGATCATCGCGCAGCTCGTCAATGGGCTCTACAATATCGTGGACAGGATCTATCTGGGACACCTCGAGGGCGCCGGCGCGGAGATACTCACGGGCGTCGGGCTCACCTACCCCGTAATCCTCCTGATCACGGCATTCTCCAACCTCATCGGAAGCGGAGGCGGGCCGCTGGCGGCCATACGGCTCGGGCAGAAGGAGAACGGGAAGGCCGAGGAGATCCTCGCCGTATCGACGACCTCGCTGCTTGCCATGTCCGCGATATTGATGGTCGTATTCTATGCGCTGAAGACACCCCTCATATACCTCTTCGGCGCCTCCGAGAGGACATTCGCGCATGCGAACGACTATCTGACGATCTATCTCATCGGCACGCCGTTCGTGCTTCTGACGCTCGGGCTCAATCCATTCATATCCGCACAGGGCAAGACGACGATGAGCATGCTCACCGTCATCATCGGCGCGACGCTGAACATCATCCTCGATCCGCTCTTCATCTTCGTCTTCGGCATGGGAGCCAAGGGTGCGGCCATCGCGACGGTCATAAGCCAGGCGGTATCCGGCGCATACGTCGTGGCGTTCCTCTCCAGCAGGCGCTCCACGATGAAGCTGGACATCAGGAAGCCGAGGATCTCCCGCAAGGTGCTCATCCCGATCATCTCGCTGGGCGTCTCGCCGTTCATCATGAGCGCCACAGAGGCGGCGATCAACATCGCCTTCAACTCGAGGCTGCAGATGCTCGGAGGAGACATGGCCGTCGGCACGATGACGATCTTCTCCTCCATCCTCACGTTCATCAACATGCCCGTCACTGGAATGAACCAGGCCGTCACCCCGCTCGTGAGCTACAACTTCGGCGCCGCGCTGGATGACAGGGTCCGCGGCATCTTCCGCTTCGCGCTTGCCGTAGAGTTCTCCTACTGCTTCATAGCCTCATGCCTCTGCAACATCTTCCCGCGCACGGCGATCGGATTGTTCACGACCGATGCCGCTCTCGTGGAATACGCGATCCCATATATGAAGTACTTCATAACGGGCATGGCCATCTTCGGCATGCAGAGCTGCTCCCAGAACACGTTCCTAGGGCTGGGACAGGCCAGGATATCGCTGTTCCTCGCGATCTTCAGGAAGGTCATACTGCTCATTCCGCTCGTCTACATACTCTCCTCGACGCCCCTTGGGGTCAAAGGGGTATTCCTCGCGGAATCGATCTCGGACGCGACGGCTGCGACCGTGACAATCACCGTATTCCTCTCCACATTGCCCGGAATACTGCGAAAAGGAGCACCAAAGCCCTAGCACCGTCCGCATTCCGCTTGCACCTGCCACATGTTGCCTATACGATTACGATATGCCAGAGTACAGACTGACAGGCAGGATGAGGAGAGTCGTCAGCATGTCCGAGCGCTTCCAGGCGCGAGATCCGGACTCCCTCACCGATGACCTGATAAGCAATATAAACAACATGACGATATCGAGGCGAGACGCCAGGAAGGTGCTATGCCAATCCAAGAAGACCTCGGTATCGACGTTCATAATCCCCGTCACGGGAGGCGCCGTCACAGGCTACTACTTCTCCGACCCCAAGCTCACTGCGCTTACGGGGCTGGTGCCGCTGACGATCTTCTGCCATGGAGGCGGCTGGGTCTTCGGCAACATGGAGTTCTACTCAGCGTTCATGAAGCACTTCTCCGAGGTCACTGAATCGGCGGTGCTGCTCATTGACTACAGGCTTGCTCCCGAGCATCGCTTCCCAACGGCTGCGGAGGATTGCTACGACGCCCTCCTCTGGGCATATGGGGGGGCGAAGTATTGGAAGGTGGATCCCGACAGGATCTTCATCGCAGGCGACAGCGCGGGCGGGAACCTGGCAGCTGTCACTGCAATGCTATCAAGGGACCGCAAAGGCCCGCAGCTCGCCGGCCAGATCCTCTTCTACCCAATCACCGACTGCAGGCTCAGGACGCAGTCCATGGTCAGCTACAAGGACAGTCCCATGCTCAATGAGAAGATGCTCTCGTTCTATGTGAAGAACTACGCAAGGGAGCCCAAGGACATACTCTCCCCGATGTTCTCTCCCCTTCTGGCGACGGATCTCTCGAGGCTTCCTCCCGCGCTGATCATCACAGCCGAGCTCGATCCGCTCTCGGACGACGGCAGGCTCTACGCGGATGCGCTCAACCAGGCAGGAAGCAAGGCGAATGCGCTGATGGTCAAGGGAGCCTACCATGGCTTCATGCCCTACCGCGATGCAACCGGAAGGCTCGAGGGCGAGTGCGCCGCAAGGCAGTTCATAGCAGGCCGTCCTGTCGAGAATGTCCAGCTCATAACGGAAAGGGAGCTCAGGAGGCAGAAGACGAAGCTTTGACCGACGAGCAGAGAAGCTACACCATGTCGCGCATACGCGGGAAGGGCACATCCATCGAAAGGATGCTCTCGCATGCGCTCTGGCACCGTGGTCTCCGCTTTCGCAAGAACAGCAGATACGTATACGGACATCCGGACATCTCGGTGAAGAAGTACAGGATAGCCATCTTCTGCGATGGCGATTTCTGGCATGGCTACGACTGGGAGAACCGCCAGGCCGACATAAAGTCGAACAGGGACTACTGGATTCCGAAGATCGAGAGGAACATCGCCAAGGACACGGAAGTCAACCATGCACTCGAGGCGATGGGATGGATCGTCATAAGGATATGGGAGCACGAGATACGCAGGGATCTGGATGGCGTGGCCGATATGATCATGCGCCTGATCGATGAACGCAGGATCAGGATGAACGCCGATAGCGAAGCTCCGGATACCCAGCTGCGGAGATGACGATCTCCTCGTCCGAGATGCGGATGTCCGCAAATCCCAGATTCGTCATGATCGAACCGCCATCGACTGGATGGTCGATGCCGTCGACACGGATGGAATCATCGGAAAGCTCGAGCGATTCCGCGTCCGAACCGAAATAGGCGGCAGGATCCCCCGAGGACAGGGTATAGGCCACGGCACGCGGCGCATCGGCAGATGGCGAGATGGTGAAGACGCCGGAGATATCGCAGGCGGAAAGCAGCGAAGATAGCAGCAGGATGGCAAGGACTTTCATATTCAATCTCCTTCATCAGATGCTGCAGTCCTCCCCTAGGACCGTGGAGGGACAGGGCCGGAAAAGAGCTAAGCATGGCAATGAAGAGCACTCGATCAGCACAGAAATACGATGCATTACATGGTTTTGGATTCAGGCTTGCCAGTACTCGAATGTGTCCATATCCATCAGCGTGAGCGGTCCACCGTGGCCTGCACCCGTATCCAAGGCGACGAGATGATACCTCTCGGAGATGAATGGCCGACCTTCGAATGTCGGGGTATGCCCCACGAATATGGTCCTATCGGTATCGAAAGGCTCCATTCTTACGGATACCTCATCGCTGACGGATGGATGGAGATCCGCATAGGCCGAGAGCATATAGTCCCTATCCCAGGTCAATGCCTCCCCGCCCCTCAATGTGCTGAGAAGCGGCCGATCCCTTTTCTGGCATTCGATGAGATCGGCAATGCAAAATCCCTTCGGTATCCCTCCATGGATGATGATATACCGCTCTTCTACCCTTACGAACGGGAGGCATCGAAGCCACTCCGCGATGGCGAAGCACTCGGCATGCGTTATATGGCTGCGATAGACCATGTCCTGCACCGTCCTGCTGCCACCAAGATACCGCAGCCACTCCTCATCGCGCTGTCCCGTGAAGAGCCAATCCTGGAGCATCAGGTCATGGTTGCCGATCACAGCCCTCAGATTCCGCTGGTCCATCAGAAATCTCAGCGTCTTCACAGCCTCCTTCCCCCTATCGCAGAAATCGCCAACGCTATAGAGAGTGTCGGCTGCAGGGTCATATGCGGCCTTCTCCAAGACGGAGATGAGCCTATCATAGCTGCTGTGGATGTCGCCGAGGATGAGATTCCTTCCCATTCTTCCTATTATATCGCAGACACCTTGATTGCCATCGAACCTTTTGCTAGAATCATAAAGCAACCAAATGCGTGGTGCGATACCCAAGTGGCCTAAGGGGACGGTCTGCAAAACCGTTTTTCACCGGTTCGAATCCGGTTCGCACCTTTAAACGAAAAATCCTGTTAAATCAAATTTTAGCGAAACCCCATTCTGACGAGCTAGGATGGGGTTTTCAGTTGAGGAATTTGATTTAAAAAACAATACCCATTGGTTTTCGATCGAGAGCTATTTCAAATTGAAAAGGGCTTTATAATAGGAATGCAATCTGAAAGATGGGGCAGCACCATAAACCATTCATTGTGTGTACGGCAGTGATGAAATCGTGATTGCTCTCGATGGAGAGATCCTGGAAGGAAGTTTTCCACCGAATAAGCTCACTCTTGTAAAGGCCTGGATGACGATTCATCAGGAGGAGCTGCAGGCTGATTGGGATCTGCTCTCGGCAGGAGATGGATACTTCAGGATCGATCCTCTTAGGTAAGGAGGTCGAAGATGCTCAGACCTACAGCTGTCGATGTTCTTGCTCTTGATGACTCCCGCATTCTTGTTGAGTTCGATACGGGAGAGAAGAAGATCATGGATGTAAAGCCATATATCAAAGGCGAATGGTATGGCATGCTCTCCGATCCTTCCTACTTCCGCACTGTTCGGACAAATGGATATACAGTGGAGTGGAAAGACGGACAGGATCTTTGTCCTGATGAACTGTATTATTGCAGCACTCCCATCCAGCTTCGTTGAAGCTGGCATAGGATTGCGGGCAGCTGGGGATGGATCAACAAGTCAGATCGTAGATATCCTCTCCATTGATGAGAATCGCATCATCCAGCTGACATGCAAAGCCGGAGGAGGCTATCAATCCCATGTTTCTTGCCGTGAATGAGGGTATGGCTTTGATTTTTGCAATTTCCTCTTCCATCAGTGATTTCTCCATACGGTCTTTCAGGAACTTCACTTCAAAGATATCATATCCATCCTCGAATCTGAGGGCTGCATCGAATTCTCCGCTCCTCTTGGTCGATGGATCATCATAATAGTAGACTCCTATATCCATGATGCCCGGGAGCCTTCCATTCCTTGCCAGTCTTGAGAAATATTCCTTTGCGATTCCTTCAAAACGATAGGAGACGAATGTATCCAGGCTTTTCCGGATGTACGAATCGAAGAATGCCTCTGCTCCAAGAACCTGTATTGCGCTCTTGTTCGGGAAGATATATGCGAAATAGAAGCGAATGAGATTATCGGCTATTTCATATCTGGCCTTCTTTTTGTTCCTCGGATCGTTGATAGGCGCTGTTTTCCTTATCACGCCCATATTCTCGAGAACAGCAAGCCTATCCGCAGCATAGCTGCTCGATCTTCCTGCAAGCCTTGACTGGATATCGCTATAGCTTTTCTTGCCATTTGCGATTATGGAAAGGATGTCGTTTATTCCATCAAGCTTCCGGATTTCCTTGAAAAGCTGGTTCTCTATGTAATTCCTTGCTACGCTATCCTGCTCGATGATGGCATTCACCACATTCGCACGAAGTCCCTCTTCAGGGGAAAGCGAATCATTTATATAAGGGCTTCCTCCAAAAACGGAATAGAAGGATATCTTCTCCCTGGTATCCAGACTGGGATAGAAAAGAGCTGAATCAAGATAGTCCATTGCGTCTAGGTGGATTATCGGACTGAATCGACCGAAAAGAGGATTCTCTTCCTCAAGGAGCTTCTTCATCGCTGTCACATACGAACCGCATATGATGATCTTCATGCCGGCAGGCGCCTGATCGATTGCGGCCTGCATCAATGAATCGATATCAGCATCGCCATCGCCTCGGCTCAGGTTCTGGTACTCATCGATCACAACGACTATATCCCTAGCCATGCGCCTCAGTTCGATGAAGGCATCAAGGAATGTAGCATATGGAAGCATGGGCCTGATCCCAAATGAGGAGCAGAAAAGACGAAGATTGGTGTCCATGGAAGCCTCTACGCATTCGAAATACAGGAACCTCCGGCCAGATGCAGATAATGTGTTCTGAATAAGATAGCTTTTCCCGATTCTCCTGAGACCATAAACCAGGCAAGCCTTGTCCTTCCCTGCAAGAAAACGAAGTAATTTTCCTTTTTCCTTTTCGCGTCCGACCATTATCCCCTCTTTTACTAAGTGTAAACTTAGTCAATCGCAACTTAGTAAAGTATAGGATACAAATAGAATGAAAGCAATAATGAGGAGGAATACGGCCCCCACAATAGTGCTGCAATCTTCGAAATGAAGAACTGATAACCATATAGCCTCCGGATTGCGAAGTGGAACCGGTTTGATTCCGAGATATGGAGAGCCATATTATGCGGAACCTGGAAAAAAGGTAGTCGCTAAGAATGGAAACTGAATGAAAAAACAGAAGCGAATGAGATTATCGGCTATTCCATATCTGGCCTTCTTCTTGTTCTTCGGATCGTTGATAGGCGCTGTTTTCCTTATCACGACCCTGGAATTCCATGCTGGTCTCATCAGCAACCATACAGATCGTCGTCCACCCGCAGAGTGAATTTGGTGGAATTTACCGTCTATACGCAATGTAATTTGATGCGATAACGCCGTTGATGCGCATGGTATTGTACTATCATTGTGTAGCGGTACGCCCTCTGCATACTGGAAATATAGGCGGAAAACGATGGAAGCGGACAGAAGATCTTCTCGGAACATTCCGGTTTTTCCTGACGCTGCCTGAAAAGGGATAGGATGCCGGATAAGCGACGCCACAAGCCATCGATTCATCGCCTAGGCGAACCTAGGTGTTCTCTCGATGGGTGCTTATAGCCTCGGATTCCATGCAATCAGGAAGAAGCAGCCCGGGAAGCCCGGTCCCGAGCTGCGTTGCCTGCTAACGGTAGAGAGGTCCGTACGCCTTGCAGGCCCTATAGTCTGCCCCCTCAGGATCCATTCCGAAGGAATTCCATGATGCGGGTCTGAAGATGCCATCGGCAGGAACATTGTGCATGCACACAGGGATGCGGAGCATCGAGCAGAGCGTAATCACCAGATTTCCTACGTGCCCATAGCTTATCGCTCCATGGTTGGCTCCCCATGCATTCATCACGGAATAAGCGTCCTTGAATGGCAATTCTCCGGTGATCCTTGGAGCAAACCATGTGCACGGCCATGTATAATCTGTCCTCTTCCAGATCGCGTCTGCGATATCGTCGGGCAGCACGACGGTATAGCCCTCCACAAGCTGCACCACAGGACCAAGCCCCTTTACGATATTGAGCCTGATCATCGTCATCGGCATCTCCGCCGTGGTGATGAACCTGGATGAATAGCCACCGCCTCTGAAGTAGCCGAGATCGGCAGGAGCCCACTGCGTGGCCTCAAGGCATGCCTTGATATCCCGATCGGTCATCTCCCAGAATGGCTTGATCACGGCATTTCCAGCCTCGTCCCTGACCTGTCCGGAGGCATCCAGGCAGCACGCACCTGAGTTGATCAGGTGGATGAAGCCACCTGCTTCAGCGGCCTTCCCCTCCAGCTCATAGCCGTATTCGCTCCTCACCGCCTCGCTTGTCCAGCAGGTCCTTACATCGGCGAACATCTGCGCCCTGCCGGTCAGAAGCTTCAGAAGCAGCATGCTCACCCCATTGAGCGTATCGTTCTCCGTAGCGAGTATCGATGGCTCCCTTGCTCCGTTCCAATCGAAGGATGAGTTCAGAATGGCTTCCGGGAAGTCGGTATTCGGCAGATGGTCAGTCCACTGCCTCTGTCCCTGGAAGCCTGCGGCTATCGCATTATGGCCAAGGCTCTCCTCGTTGAACCCCATCTCCGACAGCTTGGGATTACCCTGCATCATATCCCTGATCACAAGGGCGCACTTGACGGTGAACTCCCAGTCGCGATCCTTTGCCTCCCTTGGCTTCTGCGCCTTCTCGGGATTCTTGTCGAAACCCTCGCGGCAGTTGGCCCTGGTCCATTCCATGGCCTTATGGAACTCATCCTCATCATAGATGCCCTTCTCTATCCTCCGCAGGACCTCAACCTCATCCGCGGACTCGACCCTCATCCCTAGGTACTCCTCGAAGAAATCCGCATCGATCAAGGATCCGGAGATGCCCATGCACTGGGATCCGATCTGAAGATATGAGCGTCCTCTCATGCTGACAGCGGCGACTGCGGCCTTCGCGAAGATGATGATCTTCTCCTTGACGTCATCGGTCATCCCTGCATCGGCCTTCTGCACATCCCTGCCATAGATGCCGAATGCAGGAAGGCCCTTCCTTGCATAGGCGGCAAGTACGGATGCAAGATAGACAGCGCCTGGACGCTCCGTAGCATTGAGTCCCCAGACGGCCTTGATGGTCATCGGGTCGGTGTCCATCGTCTCCGAGCCATAGCACCAGCAGGGAGTGACGCTGATGGTTATGGAGACGCCTTCCTTCCTGAATTCATCGTGGCACATCATGGCTTCCGCAACGCGTCCGATCGACCGGCTCGCGATGACGACCTTCACCGGCTTCCCATCGCTTGTGAAGACATTCTCGCAGATGACCTTCCGGACCTCCTCCGCCATGTTCCTGGTCTGCGCCTCCAGCGAGCCACGGACATCGAGCATGCCCTCCCTCGCATCGATTATCGGCCTGATGCCTATGACTGGCACCTCTCCATGAAGCCTCATTCCTTCCTCCTTTCTCCTCTATTCGATCGACTCCGTCAGGTTCTCCCTGAAGAAGATATCTATCGGAACCTCATCCATCGATGAGAGCGGTTCATCATATGCCGCGCTCCTGAACAGCCGAGAGAGGGCTGTGTATCCCTGGAATCCGGGTCGCTGGCTGATGATTGCATCGACGGAGCCATTGACCAATGCCGCCCTGTTCGCTTCCACGAGATCGTACCCCACTGCCGCCACACGTTCCTTGAGATGATGCTGCACAAGATAATCCCCTACCCTGCATATGATGCAGTTGACGGAAAAGATGCCACGTATGCCATCGTATGACTGAAAGGCTGAATCAAGAACCTTCGGTATTTCGGATATGTCCCTTATATCGATGTTGACAGTGCGGCTTGCGCTGTCACGCCGCATGTATGATGAGAAGCCTCTTGCGCGTTCGTAGCTGTTGTAGGCATCGGGATGGATCTGGAGCGTGATGAATGTGCCGCCATCGCCACACAGAAGACGCATCACACGTCCGGCAGCCGCTCCACCCTTGAATGGATTCTGAGCCATCACGGGGACATCTCGATGATCGAGGCATACGGTATCTATGAAGATGGTCGGCTTTCCTGATATGGCATCGCCGATCGCTGCAGCCTCCGCTGCTGGAAGGGGTGCGATGAGGAACGCATTGCATCCGCGCTCCGAAAGCATTGCCAATCCATTCGTGAAGCTTCCCGGGACATCCCTGTCATACGGCACGCATTCCACATCGAGCCCGAATCCGGAAAGCTCATCAGCAGCCTTCCCTACACCGTCGGCAACGAGCTTCCAGTAGCCGAACTCCGACTCCGGAGCAGGCAGGAGCACTCCAGCATGAACCTGGCGGCCATGCCTGAGATTGCTCGCATACGCATTCGGCCTATAGCCCGTCTCCGCGATTATCCCCTCTATGCGCTCCCTGGTTGCCTGGCTCACCCCAGGCCTGCCGTTGATGACGCGATCCACTGTTCCGATCGAGACTCCCGCCATTCCGGCTATATCCTTGACTGTCATTCAAGCTCCTATAGTTAACGTACACGACAAAACTGCTTATGTCAAAATCTTTCATACTGATATATAATATTGATTACAAAAGAAATATTTCAAATATCGCGGATATCGTGTACGTTAACGACAAAAGGAGGACGCATGAAGGAATTCCATGGTTGCTATCCAACGATGATCACTCCATTCACTGAAGATGGCAGAGTCGACTTCAATGCTGTCGAAGGTCTGGTTGAATGGTATATCGCGCATGGGGCGGACGGCATCTTCGCGGTATGCCAGAGCTCTGAGATGTTCTTCCTCTACGACGAGGAGAAGATCAGCATCGCAAAGGCCGTTGCGGAGAGGGCGGATGGCAGGGTGAAGGTAGTGGCCTCGGGCCATACCGACGACTCCATCGAGAAGCAGATCGACAT
>CALXXR010000160.1 GCA_944392735.1 uncultured Spirochaetaceae bacterium
CTTCACCGTTTCGATCAGATCGGCGCTGACTGCATCCGATGTGCTGGCTATGAGCGAGCCATCTCGAAGGATCGCTTCCTCTCCGTTCTCCGTATCCGTATGCCTTTCGATGCTTCCATTCGAAAGCGCCTTCAGGAATGCACTGTAGTATTCATTCATCCATGATCTCCTTGAGTATGCCTATGGTCATGTCGATCTCATCGGCGGTTGTGAAGGGGCCTGGGGAGAATCTCAGGGCCCCGGTCGGGAAGGTGCCAAGCTGCCTGTGTGCCGATGGTGCGCAGTGGAGGCCGACCCTTGTCTCTATGTTCCCCCTCTCGAGAAGAAGGGAGGCTATCTCAGCGATGTCCTTCCTCTCCGATATGATGGAGAGGATCGCTGTACGCGGTTCGTCCATCCCCGCACCAATGGCCTTGAGCCCGTCTATTCCAGAGATTCCCTCATAGAGCCTTCTCGTCATATCCAATGCATGCTCTTCGAGTTCCTTCCGCCTTGGAATCGAATAGCGCATTGCCGCCTCAAGCCCTGCCAGTCCGGTAAGGTTCTCCGTTCCCGGTGATAGCCGCTCCGGAAGCGTGGACGGGATCTGCTCGCTGTCGCTCTCGCTTCCGGTCCCTCCTGCAATGAGGGGAGGAATCGCTTCGGCTATATCCCTCCGGAGGATCATGCCGCCTGTTCCTTCAGGGCCAAGGAAGCCCTTGTGCCCCGTGAATCCCAGCGCAGCTATATCAAGAGCCTCCATGTCAATGTCCATATAAGGCGAGGCCTGAGCTGTATCGACAATGAATAGAAGCTTATGTTTCATTGCGTATTCGGATGGAATTTCCAGATTCTGCATTGCTCCTGATACATTGCCAGCGGCGTTGATGATGATTCCCCTCGTGTTCGGACGGATCATCTCCTCCAGCGTTGAATAGTCGTTGAATCCATGGCTGTCGGAAGGGAGGCGCGAGACTTCGATCTGCATCTGCGTCAGGGGACGCATGACAGCATTGTGCTCGTTCGATGAGACGATGACATGGTCGCCATCCCTGAAGAGCCCCTTTATGAACCAGTTCATCGACTCTGTTATGCTTCGTGTGAATGCGATGCACTCCGGATTCTTCGAATGGTATAGTTCCATCAGCATCGAGCGAAGAGAGAAGAGGATGTCGAAGCTCTCCTCCATCAGGCGGCTTTCGGTCCTGTAGAGATTGACGCAGCCTCCCTCCAGATAGGCCTTGATCGCATCGGCTGTGCCCGGTGCCTTCGGAAATGCTGTCGATGCATTGTCGAGATAGATCCGCTCCATGGCTGATATTGTATCACGGATGCCATTGTATTCGCCATCATCCAATGGTAGGATTGTTGGCATGAGAATCGCAGATAAGGGAAAGCTCTCCATTACCGGAGCTATCATCGGAATCGCGGCAGTGGTGCTGACGGTGCTTGGGAATCCAGGGAACATGGGATTCTGCATCGCCTGCTTCCTCCGCGATACGGCAGGGGCGATGCATCTGCATACCGCTCCCATCGTGGAATACGTACGTCCCGAGATAATCGGCATCATAATAGGCGCATTCGCATTCAGTCTTCTCGGCGGCGACTTCCGTCCACGCGGCGGCTCGTCTCCGGTGCTGAGGTTCATCATCGGATTCATCGTGATGATCGGCGCGCTGGTCTTCCTTGGATGCCCGCTGAGGATGGTGCTAAGGCTTGGAGGAGGAGACCTCAATGCGCTTGTGGGGCTGCTTGGCTTCATTGCTGGAATAGGCGTTGGATGCATATTCCTCAGCAATGGCTTCACGCTAGGGAAGGCGGAGAGGCAGAGCAGGCTTGAAGGGGTTGCGCTTCCTGCATCGACTGTGCTTCTCTTCATCCTCTTCCTTGCTGTTCCGTCGCTCTTCCTCTTCTCGGAATCCGGGCCGGGATCCATGCATGCTCCGGTTGCCGCGGCGCTCCTTGCAGGTCTCATCGTTGGAGCTGCAGCGGAGAGGACCAGGCTCTGCATGGCCGGTGGAATCAGGGATATCTTCCTTCTCAGGGACTTCACCTTGATAACAGGCTTCATCGCCATATTCGCTCTAACCTTGATAGGCAACATCATCGCTGGAAGCTTCAATCTTGGCTTTGCCGATCAGCCTGTATCTCATCCGATGCACATCTGGAACTTCCTCGGAATGTTCGCAGTTGGGCTTGGCTCCGTGATGCTCGGAGGATGTCCATTGAGGCAGCTCATACTTGCCGCAGAGGGATCTTCCGATAGCGCGGCTGCAGTAGGAGGCATGATCGTTGGAGCGGCATTCGCCCACAACTTCTCGCTTGCATCGTCTGCGAACGTCGGTCCTGGCATCAATGGCAAGGTCGCGCTCATCGCTGGAATCATCGTGCTGCTGGCAATCGCAGCGATTGCCACTGCCAAGGAAAGGAGGAATGCATGAAGACCCTTGATGCTTCAGGATACAGCTGCCCCGAGCCCGTGATCATGACGAAGAAGGCCCTGAAGGACAGCCCGGATGGATTGGATGTGATCGTAGACAACAGGGCATCCAAGGAGAATGTCACACGCTATGCCACTGCGCTCGGATACAAGGTCGCAGTGGAGGAGGGCAGCGGCAATTGGACGCTGAGGATCTCAAGGTAGCGACATTCCACAGCCACTACGGCGCCATCATGTTCCGAAAGAGGATCGGGGATGGACAGCTTCGCCCCGTTCCTCGCTCGCTCTCGTCCTCCTGCGGCACTGCTGTCTTCTTCTCCTCCCCGTTCGACAGTAGCATGGCGGATGAGAATACAGAGGCTGTCTACGTCAAGGATGGGGATGGTTGGAGGCGAATATGGAAGGCGTGAGGCTCACATCGCTTGTAAGGAGCTCGGGATGCAACGCAAAGCTCCCGCCTGGCGATCTGCATAGGGCGTTGGACGATCTGCCGCAGAGGCGCAGCGAGGCGCTGATCGAGGGCTTCGAGAGTTCTGATGATGCGCTTGTATACGATCTTGGCGATGGGCGGGTGCTTATAGAAACAGTCGATTTCTTCCCTCCGATGGTCGATGATCCGGAGGTGTTCGGGGAGATAGCCGCTGCGAATGCCATCTCCGATATCTATGCAATGGGAGGTGAGCCGAAGATCGCAATGAGCCTTATGTGCTTCCCATCCTGCCTGGATATCTCGGTGATGAGACGCATCATGGAAGGCGCCATCAGGAAAACGGAGGAGGCCGGCGTGGTCATCGCGGGCGGACATACGCTCTCTGACAGGGATCCGAAGTTCGGGCTTGCCGTCACGGGATTCGCAGCTAAGGACAAGGTCTGGAGCAACAAGGGAGCGCTTCCAGGTGACGTGGCTGTTCTGACGAAGAGGCTGGGGGTCGGCCTCCTGATGACCGCGCACAAGGCAGGGGAGACGGAGGCAGAGGAGGCCATTTCCCAGATGCGGCTTCTGAACAGGAGAGCGAAGGAGGCTGCGGAAGGCCTTGAGGTCCATGCTGCCACCGATGTCACGGGATTCTCGCTCATGGGGCATTCGTATGAGGCGGCATCTGCATCCGGCGTCACGCTGAGGATCGCATTCGATTCGCTGAGGTTCCTTCCCGGAGCCGAGGATGCAGCCCGCTTCGGATTCGTTCCGGAGGGCAGGTACACCAACGAGGACTACCTTTCTGATAAGGTGCATATCCCGGATTCGCTTCCGCTCCATCAGCGCGACATGCTCTTCTCTCCGGAGACATCGGGAGGCCTTCTCATCTTCATGCCCGCCCTTGATGCGAAGGAGTATCTGGAACGATGCCCCGGTGCATATGCCATCGGAGAGGTCCTGGAGAAGCGTGACAAGTGCGTCGAAGTCATCTGAAATGGCTTTTCTGCAACTTTCTGCAACATAATATCGCCTTAACATGCGATATGGTAACTCCTTGCATCATAAACATATGATTCTGTCGTAAATTTTAAAATACGACACAATTATATTACTTTGCTCATGATCTGATGAAAATCAATGATTATCAAAACGGGAAAACCATGATAGAGTTTACTGAGATCCAAGGAGGACCAAGAATGGCCAGAGACAAGGGTGAAATCAGAAAGATGATCGAGGAGCTGAAGAAGCTCAATACATCCAATATGTACCTCAATGACTTCTTCCACACATGGAAGGAGAGCGATGATGAGATCGCAGCTGTCTTCAAGGTTGCTGAGATCCTCAGGGGAATGAGGGAGAACAACATCTCCTCGAAGGTCTTCGATTCCGGCCTTGGAATCTCCGTCTTCCGCGATAACTCGACGCGCACGAGATTCTCATTCGCTTCCGCATGCAACCTGCTCGGACTCGAGGTCCAGGATCTCGATGAGAAGGTTTCCCAGATCGCGCATGGCGAGACGGTGAGGGAGACGGCGAACATGATCTCCTTCATGGCAGATGTCATCGGCATCCGCGACGACATGTACATCGGCAAGGGCTACACCTATATGAAGAGCGTCTCGGAAGCCGTGCAGGAAGGCTACAGGGATGGCGTTCTTGAGCAGAGGCCGACGCTGGTGAACCTCCAGTGCGATATCGACCACCCGACGCAGAGCATGGCCGACATGCT
>CALXXR010000161.1 GCA_944392735.1 uncultured Spirochaetaceae bacterium
TGCTCATTTCCTTCCTGCATGAGGCCGTTGTGCGAGAGCGAAGATGCCCACATCAGGTTCTTGCGAGCTTCATAGTCATTGGGGTCCTCAAGCGCCTTGATCCCATTCTCCGCCACTGTCTTGAGAAGCGCTATCGAGAGTGCCTCCGTCAGCTCCAGCGACTTTCCGGAATGGAAGAAGCGCTCCATCGTGTGCATCATCATGTCGGCGGTGCCGCATGATGTCTGATATGGAGATACCGTGTATGTGAGCTCCGGATCGAGGAGCGCGAAGCGAGGCCTGCAGAAATCCGAGTTGTAGCCCCTCTTCAGCTCACCATCCTCGTTGGTTATGACTGAGCTGTCGCTCATCTCCGATCCGGTGGCTGATAGCGTTAGGATCACGCCAAGCGGGAATGCGCCTTCCGGCTTCCTCTCTCCGCAGTAGAAATCCCATACATCCCTGCCTGACTTGTCATAGAGCCCGTATGCGATCGCCTTGGCGCTGTCGATGACGGAGCCGCCGCCTGCTGCGACGATGAAGTCGACATCCTCTGTTCTGGAGAGCTCGATGCCCTTCCTGACCAGCGAGACCCTGGGGTTGGGCTGCACGCCGCCGAGCTTGACGTATGAGATGCCCTCCTCATCAAGCTGGTCGGTCAGCCTCTTCATGAGTCCGTCCTTCACTATGCGCTCCGATCCGTAGTGGATCAGCACGCGCTTCGCTCCTTCTCTCCTGAGCTCCTCTCCGAGCCTATCCTCAGCACCTTTCCCAAGGGTCACCCTTGTCGGTGTCCATAGCGTAGTTGCCATGTATTCCTCCTACAGTCGATGATTATAATCCAGAACGCCTGCAATATGCGAAGGCAGTGAATGAAAATGGCAGACCTGTCGATCTGCCAAGCTCTTCTTTCCTCTTCTAGGCCTTCCGATCAGCCTTCTGCCATCTCAGCAGCGATCCGACATACATCATCCTGGCTCAGCCCGGTAAGCTGTGCGATCCTCTCAGGCGGGAAGCTTTCCCTGATCATGTTGCGGGCGATATCAGCTCTGCCTTCTGCAAGACCTTCCTTCATGCCAATGGCTTTGCCTTCCTCTCTGATGTCCTTCTTTATGGAACTCATCATCCTGTCGAATTCGCTCCTCATCCTTCCATCCCTCCCTTTGAGCTGCTCCATCGCCTTCCTCAGCACCGGAACCTTCATCTTCTTCGGGTCGCTTTCATGAAGATCGCTGAAGAGCTTGCTCAGATCTGTTTCGATTCTATCACGATAGGCGCCATTCGCCACTATCACCGTCAGGTTCGCTCCAGGCAGATCCATCCCATCCTCCATCCTCATGCGGAATTCATACAAGGGCAACTGAAGGTCGAAGACGTCATCGTCGAAGATGAAGATGACATATACATCCTTTGCATTGGCGTAGTCCGAACCTCTCTCCAGCGTTTTGGAATATAGCAGGGATGCATAATGGAGCATCCTCCTTGAGGTATCCGGCCATCCCTTGAAGACCCTCTGTATCTCTATGCACGCATAGCCTCCCTTGCTGTCCTTGGCGAGTATATCCAGGACGGCGGAATGCCCGAATGGGTTCCGCATAGAGACCTGGGTGCGAGCCTCGACGATGGAGATATCCTCCTTCCTTGTGAGGGTTCGCACCATGAACTCGGCGCCTTCGAGGTTATTGTCGAGGACGATCGAGAAGCCATAGTCGTCCCCCAGCTTGAGCACCCTCAGCTGATCCTCGATGCTGTATTGCTTCCTCTTCCTTTGCATTGAAGCCTCCTGACTCCTATACGCAGGAAGGGGAGGATTCGGCTAAGTTCTGACGACGGCTTTGCCATCCAGGCCGCTTGCCTTGATCGTTAGCGGCTTATCGCTCCGCACGCAGAGGAAGTGCTCGGTCTCCGCTTCATGCGGAAGCTTCGCGATCTCCTCATAGCTCAGTGAGCCATCGCCGTACATCGGGTTTATCGTCAGGTAGATGCATCCCAGTGACGTCATGTTCTGGAAGAAGTGCGTGCCTTGGCTGGGCTCGACCTGCAGCTCCTTGAGGCCTGTCTCCACGATGACGTGGGCCTTCGATATCTGCGACCATGTGCATGGGATCCCGAGCCATCTGTCGGAGGAGCCAAGGCGCCCTGCAGCAACGAGGACATAGAAGCCTTCCGTGAGCCTATTAAGCTTCTCCAGCTCCCTTGCCATATCGACCATGCGGCTCCTGTCGAAGGCCTCAGGCTTGATCGTCACGATCTCCCTGATGTCGTCGACGATGCCATTGCCCATCACCTTCTCGGCATAGATGAGGGCATTGTCCCTATCCTCCTTCGTGATGGGGACATCGGTGAATCCCGACGTCCCTGATATCGGGCGGATCTGCAGTATGGAGAAGTCCGGGCGTCCCTCATGCTCCGTGTTGACGGCGAACTCGATCTCAACGGGCTCGGCCATCGCATTCGTTCCAAGCTTCAGCATATCATCCACGATGCGGGCAAGCGGAAGCGTCTCATACTTCAGGATGCCATTGAACGTGAGCATCTTGGCGCCTTCGGCCCAGATGGACTCGGAGAGGGCTCCTGTGGAGAAGTCCAGCGTTGAGGCGATGCCCCTGAACGCCTTGGGGAATCTCCTGGTCTCCTCATCGATCGGCAGCTGGATGAGATTGTCGGAATCCCTCTCCGGATCGAGCCTCCCGGAGAGCGAGAGAGCGTAGAACCTGTCCTGTGCGGAGGATTCGCCCGTGAGGGAATCCGAAGGCATCTTGGGCTTTGCAGGGCAGAAGCGCAGCGCAGTGCCTTCATCGACGATCGTCTTCCCGAGCCCGAACGAGAGCATGCCGACTCCGTCCTCGGCCTTCTGTCCGGGAATGGGGTAGTAGTTCAGGGAGCGCGCCACTCCCGAGATGTTCGGATACCAGCAGCTGCCGTGCTCCGAGCCGGTGACCTGCTGGATGATGACGGCCATCTTCTCCTCCTCAGGGGAGTGGAGGGTGCTCTTCAGATACTCCCTTGCGGTGCTGAAGTACGTGGAGGCCCAGACCGTCTTGACGGCTGTGCAGAGCTCCTCCAGCCTCTCGGATCCGCTGCCTCTGTTGGAGATCATTGTCGTCTGGTAGACGCCGGCGAAAGGCTGGAAATGGGAGTCCTCGAGAAGCGATGAGGATCTGATGGAGAGCGGCTTCCTGACGACGGCGAGCACAGCCTTCAGGTCCTCCCTGAGCCCATCGGGCATCCTCGCGTCCAGGAAGGTCTTGAGTATGGCGGCATCGTCTGCTTCCTGGAAGTCCTGCCAGCTGAAGCCGTTTTCGTCCATGAACGCATCGAAGAGCTCCGTGGTTATCACGACGGTGCGGGGGATGGAGAGGTAGATGGAAGGATAGAGCGTGCTGATCCCGTTCGCCTTCATCTCCATGGCGAGGAATGCCAAGCCCCTTCCCTTGCCGCCAAGGGAGCCTTTGCCGATCCTCGAGAAGAGCACGGTATCGTCATATGCCTCTGCACTGAATTCGGCGATGACGCCGCGTGTGCGTTCGCTCCTGTAGTCCCTTATCGTCGTGTACAGGAGATCCCTGACCTCCTTGTCGCTGAGGCCTGTGTCGACGTTGATGTTCTTTATCTTCGCTGCGAGCACATAAAGCGACTGCGCCCTGAGCCACCTGGAGAAGTCGTTGCGCTTGGAGTGGTACCTGAACGACGCAAGCGGCAGATCCCTGAGCGTCTCCTGCACCTCCTTCATCGTATTCGCCCTTGCGATCTCCTCTCCCGTGGCAGGATCGATGAAGATGAACGGCCCGAAGTTGTAGTATCTGAGGAAATGCTCCTGCAGCTCATCGTTGAGCGTTGGCGAGAGCTTCCACATGAAGGCGGCACCGATGCGCTCCGCATCCTCCCGGCTCTTCTGCTCCGTGCTCTGGATCAGAACCGGAACCTCGGGATTGTCGTTCCTGACGGCCTCTGCGAGCCTGAGCCCTGACCCCTCCGATCCAAGCGGGGAGGGGAAGTTGATGTCGGTTATCACGCCGAGGATGTTCGATCTGTATTCGCTGTACAGCCCCCAGGCCTCGTCGTAGTCGGAGGCGAGGAGGATCTTCGGACGGCCCCTCATGCGGAGCGTCTTGCCCCATTCGTTCAGCGCCTCGAGGATCGACAGCCTGTTCTGGCGTATCAGGCACATGTACATCTCCGGCAGGTATGAGGAGATGAAGCGCACGGAGTCCTCGACGAGGATGATGACCTGGACGTCCGCTTCGTTGGTGTCATGCCTGACGTTCATCCTGTCCTCGATCAGCTTGACCATGGCAAGGAAGAGCGCAGGGTTGCCCTGCCAGTAGAAGAGATAGTCTATGTATGGGCAGTTCTCGCCCTTCAGCTCCTTCGCCTTCCTGTGGTCAGGGGAAGGGGAGAGGGCGATGACCGGCATATCGGGCCTGCGGTCCTTGATCGCCTTCGCAAGCCCTTCGACCCTGTCCGATCCCAGGTCGAGCATGGAGATGACGAGGTCGAACGGCTGGTTGTCTATCATGAGCAGCGCGCTCTCCTCGTTCGATGCGTGGGATATCTTCGGTGGGCTCGAGAGCCCCAGCGCCGTATACTCCTTGTAGAGCTCCTCCTCGACCCTTCCATCCTCCTCCAGCATGAACCTGTCGTAGTCGGAGCATATGAGGAGAACATTGTAGACATGGCGCAGCATGAGATTGGAGAAGGGCAGCCATGTCTGGTCGAGGAGATACATCAGCGCCTCCTGAGCCTGAGGACGGCGGCAGGGATCGCTGTCAGAAGCGCGAGCATGCCCCAGAAGCGCAGGTAGGCATCCGAGAGAGGCTTCGAGAGTATGGAGATGATCATCACGGCCATCTCCAGCCCGAGAAGCAGCATCAATGCGGTGTATATCGTCTTTCCATTCATCTTCATGCGTTGAAGTATATCACAAAGGGATGGATGAGGACCCTTGTCTGGAGTGGCCGAGATTCAGATTCCATAATTCTAATGCATTCGCAATATATTTTCAGAAATCTTATGTATCCATCAATTTCCATCCATGATATTGACTTATCTTTCTGTTGACGGAATAATCGGCCGGCCTTAATCTGGAATCGGAGGCGAACGTGTACAGGCTTGATGATTTCATGAAGGATATCGAACGGAGGAATCCGGCAGAGCCGGAATTCATTCAGGCAGTCAGGGAGGTTGTCGAATCCGTCATCGACACGGTGAACGATAATCCCCGCTATATCCAGAACCGCATCCTGGAGCGCATAACGGAACCGGACCGCGTCATCTCCTTCAAGGTGGAATGGGAGGATGACGAGGGAGCCATCAGGGTGAACAGGGGCTATCGCGTGCAGTTCAGCAACGCCATCGGCCCATACAAGGGCGGCCTTAGGTTCCATGCCTCCGTAACGGAAGGGACGATGAAGTTCCTCGCCTTCGAGCAGATATTCAAGAATGCCCTCACCACGCTTCCCATGGGAGGGGGCAAGGGCGGCTCGGACTTCTCCCCCAAGGGCAGGTCGGATGCGGAGATCCTCCGCTTCTGCCGCTCGTTCATGACGGAGCTGTACAAGTACATCGGACCGGATACGGACGTTCCTGCCGGAGACATCGGCGTGGGAGGCCGCGAGATCGGCTATCTGTATGGACAGTACAGGAGGATCATGACGGAGAACACCGGCGTGCTCACCGGTAAGGGCTTCGGATGGGGCGGCTCGCGCGTGCGTCCCGAAGCCACAGGCTACGGAACCATGTACTTCGCGGAGAACATGCTTCGCGAGCATGGCGAGGAGATGAAGGGCAAGCGCATCGCGATCTCAGGCTTCGGCAATGTCGCGTGGGGCGCTGCCGTCAAGGCTACCCAGCTGGGAGCGAAGGTCGTGACGATCTCCGGCCCCGATGGATACATCTACGATGAGGAAGGCGTCGGCACTCCCGAGAAGTGGGCGTATATGCAGCAGCTCAGGGCGAGCAACAACGATATCGTGAAGCCATACGCTTCGCGCTTCAAGGCGGAGTTCGTCCCAGGCAGGAAGCCATGGGAGGTCCCCGTGGATCTCGTATTCCCCTGCGCGATCCAGAACGAGCTCGATGAGGAGGATGCCAAGAGCATCATCGGCAATGGCGTGCGGTACGTCATAGAGACTTCGAATATGGGGTGCACTGCCAAGGCTATAGAGGCCTTCAGGGATGCCCGTGTGCTCTTCGCGCCAGGCAAGGCCGCGAATGCCGGCGGCGTGGCCGTCTCCGGACTGGAGATGAGCCAGAATGCCATGCATCGCTTCTGGAGCGCCGAGGAGGTCGACAGGGAGCTGAAGGGCATCATGAAGTCGATCCACGATGAGTGCGTCAGGCATGGAAGGGGAGAGGATGGCTTCGTCGACTACGCCAA
Source organism: uncultured Spirochaetaceae bacterium (assembly GCA_944392735.1). Classification (GTDB taxonomy): domain Bacteria; phylum Spirochaetota; class Spirochaetia; order Sphaerochaetales; family Sphaerochaetaceae; genus Ornithospirochaeta. The sequence continues at coordinate 6,359 of CALXXR010000161.1, forward strand.
GGGCGCCAACATCGCAGGCTTCATAAAGGTCGCGGATGCGATGTGCGACCAGGGATTCTGACAGCGCTTGCCGCGGGCGGGAGGCCATGGCCTTCCGCTCTGCCCCCATGTATGCTACGATTCCTGCTGTCTGGGGGTAGACTATGAGAAAGACCATCATCGCATTGCTTCTGATCCTCGTCGCCATCCTTTCGGGATGCGAGACAGGAACCGATATCGATGCCGTCAATGAGGACGGCTCTCCGATATGGACGACTGAGGTGCCGCAGAGCAACAGGTACCTCTATGGAGTCGGAAGGGCGAAGCTCGCCAATTCGATCAATTCCGAGAATGCCGCTGAATCCGCAGCCAGGGCCGATCTTGCGAGGAAGATACAGACATCCATCCATGAGGCCCAGTCCTCCTACACCGCCGACTCGACCGGCGCTGTCGCGGAGGCCTATGAGCGCATAACCGTGGAGACGGTCAACATCACGATGCGCAATGTCGTCGTGGAGCAGAACTGGACCGCTCCGGATGGCATGGTATGGGCTCTCGTATCATTCAGGATGAAGGATCTGGATGATCTCTATGAGCTTGCGGCCAATGACTATCTCAATCAGGTGGAGGCGCGCAAGGCAGAGACGGAGCGCAACCTCGTCGATCTTCTCGCGGCGCTCAGCGAGGTCGAGGACGAGAATGCCTCCCTCATCGCTTCCGAAGGGGAGGCCATAGCCAAGGAGATCATAGATCAGTGCGATGAGGTGCTTGGCTCAGTGGATGCCACGGCGCTCGCTTCCCTCATCGCTGCTGTATACGACAGCGCGGAATGATCAGATAAGCATTCCAAGCCCGACGTAGCCGCCGGCGTAGATGTCGCCGGCGATATATGATGCCGTGGCACCGACCTGGAGGCTCACGAGGCTGAACCTGTGGAAGTATCCGAGGTTCACGGAGCCAGCGAATCCCATCTCCTTCCCGATTGTCGCACCGAGCTGCAGATCCAGCTCTATCGCATTGGTCGATGAGAGCGGGAAGAACTTGTCGAGCGATACCGAGAGGATGTTGGTTGTCAGGAGCGTTCCCTGCAGCGCGTTCGTGACATCCTCCATGCTCGTCGGATTGATCAGCAGCATGCCGTAGTTGATGCCGAAGTAGATGCCGAAGATGTCGAAGTCGCTGTAGATGGCCTTGGCATTGGCAAGCACTGCAAGATCCGATGCAGAGCCGAACGAGGCCATCATCCTTGCATCCACCATAACGCCCATGAAGTAGCCGGGGCTGAACATGTCGCGGTCAGCGGCGCGGCTTCTGCGCTCGGCTGCCCTCTGCTGCTCCTTCGCCTCAGCCTCCGCTGCCCTCCTTGCGGCCTCCTCCTTCATGTCCTCTTCGTACCTGAGGGTGAACTCGCCAGCTGTCTTCTCTATGTCGGCAACGGTCTTCGACGGGTAGAAGCGGTTGGCAGGCGAGATGAGCTTGCTGTCCATCGAGACGTTGCTGAAATCGATGCTGGAGTCATATTCCAATAGCTGCTCCTGATCCGTGTCGGATGAATAGACGACCTTGCCGGTATCTGTCCTGGTCACGGTGTAGTGGGAGAAGCGCACCCTGTATGCCGATTCATCCGCATATGCCCTGATCGTGTAGTCGATGGAGAGCGAGTAGGAGTAGGGGTAGGTGGAGAGGATCGTCGACCAGTCCTGGATCTCCGTCCTGTACTCGTAGTACGATTCGCCTTCCTTCACATCCGTGCCCGTCCATGCGGAGAACGGAATCTCGAAATCGAGCTCGATCGACTGGTTTCCGATCGTTATGTTCGCCGTTCCGTTCCAGATGAGGTCGGTGAGGTTGAACGATTCGATCGACGCGCTGACAGCCGGGCTGGGCGTCGAGAGCGAGAAGGAGGCATCGTTGATGTCCTCGATCGCCTGTGCAGCGCGCTTGGATATCTCTCCGAGATGGACGACGGAGTCGGCATATGCCGAGTTCGCCTGGTCCATGTATGCGGATGTCAATTCGGCGGTGACCTCGTCGACAGCAGCTTCCCTTGCCTCCGTGACTTCCTTGCGTGGCCTTCCGCGTCCATCCAGCTCAATCGGCAGGTAGGGCTCGTCGAGGATCGTCGAGCGCTCGTTCGAGATCTCCCTGTCCAGCTGGCTCTGGAAGTTGTCGATCGTCATCTGCATCTGTCCCTTGTACGAGGAGAAGGTGTTCTTGAGAGCTTCGATCTCGTTGATCATGCCGGAAGCAGAATCATCCTCATCGTAGTCGGTCGTCGTGGCGGTGCTGCCGCTGAATGCCTCCATGAGGGCCCTCTGGCTCTCATTGAAGCTCTCGCGCTCCCTCTCCGCCTCCATGGCCTGCGCCTGGCGGAGCGCATTCTGCTCGTTCCTGTTCGCCTGCAGTTCCTGGAGAGCCTTGTCGAGCGAGGCCTGGCCTTCCGCGGTGATGATGCCGAGTTCGCTCTGGAGCTGGAGTCCCCTGACCGTCGTTTCCGTCTGGTTCCTCTCCCTTTCGAGCGAGCTCTGGTACATCGCCTCGATATCCGTGGAGTTCGTCGGCACCGATGGCACATCCGCCTCGCTGTCGAGCATCCTCATGACGATGCTGTTCACCTCGTAGTCCGATAGCTGGCTGGATATCCTGGTGTAGTCGGAGCGCGTGATGGTTCCGCTCTTCTCTATGCTGCGGTAGATCCTGTTGATGATCGCAGCGCTCTCCTCAACACGGGACCTGTAGAGCGGATAGGACGACTCCGGGATCGTCTTGGTTGCGGTCCACGTGCCGTCGCTGAGCTTCTCCGTATCGAGCACGGCGCCGAGGAAATCGGCATCGTAGGTGCTCTTGGCCCTGATGCTCATGTATGCTGTGGACTCCGATCCATCATCGGAGACGATGGTGTCCTGTTGCGCCGCGGTATTGGTTGCGATGCGCTGGGCGAGAAGAGAATCGACAGCGGCGATCGCCTCCGCCTCCGTTGCGCCGGAAGCCGTTTCCGTTATATCCGCGGCTGAAGCCGGCAATGAGATGAGAAGAATGAGCAGAATAGCTGAAAGTATCCGCTTGGTGTGCATCCAGACCCCCTCTCAGCCGCAGTCGAATCGCCGCGGCTGACGTTCTTGAGTCTAAGAAAAGAATCCTGCGAGGTCAATTCATCTGACGCGCGCAGCAGCTGTTGCGCTGTAGATGCCGCTCTCGGGATCGTAGGAGTAGGAGAGGACGGTGAATCCATCCAGCACGCTTGCCACGAGCTGGGAGCTCTCCTCCCTGAATGTCTCGTTGCGCATCTCCCTGTTCATGTCGCTGACGGCGAACCCCGATCTCTGCATCGTCAGCTGTATCGCGGCATCGAGCGTTGCCGCTAGCAGCGAATCCTGCACGTTGGCGTACTTCCTTGCCGTTCCGGTCGCGACGATGACGCCGTCATCCCCCGGATGGAGAGGCTCCGAGGCGCTTCTGATCAGCACGACGGCCCCAACGGCGCCTCCGAGGTATTCGGCGCTTATGATCTCGGCATTCGAGAGCACGCCCATGATGCGCTCCTCTCCGAAATCGAAGTCCCTTGCCGAGCGGAGCATGTCGCCATAGCTGAATGAGGAGCTGGAGATGGTCTGCAGCGCCGTTCCCGCCTCTATGCCTTCGTTGAAGAGCGCCATGATGGCGGCGTTCTCCATCGCCTTGGAGTATGCCGTCTCCATATTGCTGTATGGACCGGATACGCCCATGAACACGGTGCCCTCGAGCCTGTTGTAGCCCTCGATCATGGAGAGGATCTCGCCGTCTGCCACCTTGCGTGGATCGAACCTCTCCTCGGAAGCCGTGCTGCAGCTGGAGATTAAAATAAGCATAGCCAGGACGGCTATGCTTATCATTCTGGGAATCCTTCTTCCCATTACGTGAGCGAAGGTGTTCCGAAGTATGTCTTCAGAGCGTCGCGCATCATGTCATTCGCTTCTTGGGCAGCTTCATTCTTCACGAAGACCTCTTCGTTCACATCCTCGAGCGATGTCATGACGCCGTCTGCCGAGAGGCTCATGAGGACATAGACTCCGCCATCCTCATCCTCCCAGACATCCTCCTGGGTGAGTCCGGAGAGCATCGCCTGCGCCCTCTGCTTGGAGATGTTCGAGAAGGCATCCATCGACTGGCGGTTCGTGCTCTCGGAGACGCCGGCGTCGTTGATGTACGTCGTGACGATGTTGTCGATCGCAACGTTCACCCAGATAGCCATCTGGTTCCTAGCATCAGCCTGTGCGAAGGAGAGCGAGTTGCGGAAGTTCGACATGTGGCCATAGCCGACTACATAGTGCTTGTCCTGGGTCTGGAGATGGGCCTGGGAGAGAACCCAATCCGGCCTTCCACCCTCGGAAGCCGCACCGTTGTCCGATGAAGCGCATCCTGCAAGAACAAGGATCAGGACCGCACAGAGAGCAATCAGAATATTCCTCTTCATAATCATATGGCATGCTTCTCTCCGAAGCTGCCATCACCTCCATTTCCGCTGACGCATGCGCCAGCATTTATTCACGACGCCCAACGGGCGCATTATGCGATGGCGAGAGGGAATCACAATGGCTATGATGACGTCCCCACGACAGAGGAAAGTATCTCATTGCGTGGGTGCCATGTCAATGAATCCTTGCGCTCCCGATCGCACCGATGTCCGGAAAGATGTGGCATCGAGTAGGATTTTCGTATGGAATGCTCCGAAAACGTATGCAATAATCACATGTGGATGGGAGAGCGTCGCCATCGGCGATGCAAGGAGGTTTTTATGAAGAGAAGAATGCTCGCGGTCCTTATCGCGCTCATCATCATCCCGACAGCCCTTACAGCTGCCCCGCTTCTCCAGTTCGGCGGTCTTGTCTCCTACAACCGCACGGTCGTGGAATTCACCGAAGAGGAGGAGCCATGGAACATCAACAACTTCTCTTTCGGTGCCGATCTTCGCATCAACCCTGTCAAGAACCTGAGCCTGGACATACCCGTGACGATCGGATTCGGAAAGGACGCATTCAGCCTTGCTGCGATCCCTACGATCAATGCCAATATCCCGATTGCGGAGATCGTCGACATAGCCGTTGGAGTCGGCACCCAGCTTGACTTCACCAAGGCCGGCGATACATGGACGCTCAATGGACTGCCGATGGATGAAGCCGGCGGCGCTCTGGCTGGATCCAAGCTCGTCTACAGGGCAGGCCTTACGGTCAATCTCGGCATCCTCCCGCTCGGAATCGGCATCAACGCCGTCGTTCCCGGCTCATCTGGATTCGGCGAGGGGGATATCGGTGGCATATTCATCCCGATGTGGGAGTCGACCAGGATCTCCATCGTCGCACTGCTCAACCTCTTCTGAGATCATCTGCCGTTTGATGCGCGCCGTCCGGACTGGGCGGCGCTTTTCCGCATCTTTGCCTTTCCCCCGCCTTCCATGTTTGACTTTTCCGATGTTGCGCAACAGAATCGATTGATGTGGAGGGTGCGATGAAATCAAGATTCATCAGGATCGCAGCTGCTGCTCTGGCAGTTCTTCTCCTTCTCTGCTCATGCGGATTCGATGCCGAGAAGGAATTCAATTCCATCATTTCCAAGTATGAAGGCGGAGAGACCTTCAGCAAGCTCAAGGGCTCCATCGAGAAGTACATAGAGAACTATGACAAGGAACTCATCTCCATGAGGGAGAACTATGAGAGGGAGCGTGCGAAGGCTGAGGAGGAGGCCGGCAAGCTTTTCGAGGAGCTCTTCACGACCAATTCCGAAAGCAGGGCGAACAAGATAGACAGGCAGCTGTCCGATCTCGATGCGAAGATCACAGCGCTGCAGCGTGAGCTCAGCGCGCTGGAGGAACTCGACATGAGGTACTTCGACGATGAGATCGTGGCGCTTGCCCAGCGCGATACCGCGGATGACGGCAAGGCGGCATGGGAGGCTGTGGACTGGCTCATCGAGCACTTCGGGTACTCTCCCCGCATCTCCATAGAGTACAGCGGCGTGCTGGGCCCGTTCCGCTCATACCTCAGAGGCGATGAGCTCGAGTCGAGGGTCATCGATCTCGGGAGGATCATCGAGGATGATGAGGAAACCTATGATATGACCGTCTCCAACGTGCGCTTCGCGGACGGAACGCCTGTTTCCTCCCTTGATGCAGTCGCCATCGACAATCCATGGAATGCGGCATTCCAGGCGGACGCCACTGCCGAGGTGTGGTACAGCTACAACGGATTCGCCCCGGCCGAGCCCCAGACGGTGGAGATCGCCATCGATGAGCCGTTCGTTCCGACTGTCCCAGAGGATGCCGGCAGCCGTCTCTTCCTTGGCTGGTCGACGTCGCAGAGGGCAGGTTCCGATGCGCCCTTCTTCGAGCCTGGAGAAGGCATAACCGCTGCCCAGCTTCCCGCTGATTCAAGGCGGCTCTATGCGCAGTACATAGGCTTCCACACCTCATTCATCGTCAACGA
>CALXXR010000162.1 GCA_944392735.1 uncultured Spirochaetaceae bacterium
CATAATACAGTATGGTGGTTCCGTTAAGCCCGGCAACATCAGGGCACTGATGGAGAAGGAGAACATCGACGGCGCACTGGTAGGCGGAGCCTCCCTGAAGCTCGAGGATTTCCTCCCCATCATAACCTATAGCAAGTAAGATCGGAGTTTGGTGGATATGACAATTCTTGGTATCATACTTCTGGTGCTTTTCTGCATCATCTCGCTTCTTCTCATCTTCCTCGTCGCAGTTCAGGATGAGAACAGCGTGGGACTCGGTGGAATCTTCGGAGGCAGCTCGGATTCGGCATTCGGATCGAACACCTCCTCGTTCCTCTCGAAGGCGACGGCAACGCTGCTGGTCATCTTCATGGCCCTTTCGCTCGTTGTCGCGATCGTGAACAAGTCCAGCGACGCTGAGGTCGAGGCTGCCATCAGGGCAGAGGCCGAGGCGGACGCAGCAGCTGCGAACTGGGCTTCCGAGTCAGCCGATGAGACCAGCTGGGTCGATGAGGCTGCAGCGGGCACAGAGAGTGCAGAGGGAGCTGCAGAGACAGTTTCTGCACAGTGATTCCTTGCGAGCCGGCTTGCCTTTGCATGGGTAGCCGGCTTATTCTTTCTCTATAAGGGAGAGCTTATGCAGGTTTGTATCGTTTATGCCGGCAAGGACCGCAATGGCGGAAAGCTGAAGGAGATAGCCGGTGCATTCGCAAAGGGCATGGAAGCGCAGGGCCATCAGGCGGATGTCCTCAATGCCTATGATGCAGATTCCAGACTCACGCGCTATGACTATGTCGTCATCGGCTCTGAGCCTGTTTCTTTTTTCTCGGCCAAGGTCCCTGAGATCGTAAAGAAGTTCCTGGGCCAGGCAGGGCTCGTCTCCGGCAAGAGATGCATGGCATTCATCTCCGGCGGGCTCAGGAAGGGCAGGACCCTTCAGAATCTGATGAAGATCATGGAGAGCGAGGGGATGATCCTCAAGCTCTCGGAAGTCATATCGAAGCCGGATGAGGCGACGGCTATAGGAAAGCGCCTCAACGTTGAGAGGAACAGCTGATGAGGAAGAACAGGATCATATCGGTCATCGCAATGCTCATGGTTGCCGCTGCGACGCTGTCGGCGGCAAGCTCGATGATCTCACGCCCTGCAGCGACGGTGAATCTCATCCGCAACGAGATGATCTCCGAGGATGAGATGGAGAAGGAGTACCAGAGGTATCTGTCGATGGGCGCCCAGGGCGTGACGAGGCAGTATGCGCTCGATACGCTCATAAACAACGCCATCTTCCTCCAGGGCGCCGAAAGGGCCGGCATCACCGTCTCAGACAGGCAGGTCGATCAGCTCTATGCCTCGCAGAGGAGCAATGCCTCCGCACAGGCTGGACGCACCGTCACGGAAGAGGAGTTCGCCGCTGAGGCCGAGAGGCAGTTCGGCTCGGTCGAGGCATATAAGGAAGCGCTCAAGGAGCAGTACATCGTCAACCAGTACGTAATGCTCGAGAAGGGCGCTGAGCTTCAGAATGTCCCCATGCCGACGGATAGCGAGATCGCTTCCTTCTACAGGCAGAACCAGCAGGCGTTCTTCCTTGCGGAGAACGTGAAGCTTGCGCATATCTACATCCCGAAAACCGGCGATGCCGCATCCGATGCTCAAAGCAGGGCGACGCTCGAGAAGGTCGCTGCGGATATAAAGAGCGGAGCGATCACATTCGAGAGCGCGGTCTCCCAGTACAGCCAGGATTCGGGATCGAAGAGCATCGGCGGCGATATCGGCTGGCTCACTGCAGACAACGCCATGGCCCGCCAGGGATGGGGCGACGACTTCTGCAACACCGTGCTTTCGATGAAGCCCGGCGAGATATCCGGAGTCCTTGAATCGAACACCGGCTACCACATCGTCAAGGTATCCGTTCACAACGATGGCAGGATCCTCTCGCTCGATGATGCGATCTCCCCCGAGGATGCGGCGACCGTACGCGACTACATCACGCAGGTGCTCATGGTGAGGAACCAGCAGGCTGCCCTCAACCAGGCGCTGCAGGAGATCATCCAGTCGCTCAGGGCTGAGGCGCAGATCAACGTGATCTACAAGGGCTGAGCGATGCAGAACAAGGCAAGGCATCATGACAGGAGCATAGCGGTCTCCACGCTGTACTCCCTTGATTTCAGAGGTCTCCTCGACACCCCGTTTGCGGATATCGATCCGTTCCAGGGCATGAACGAGGAGGAGGTCGGCGCGCTCGAGGAGGAGGACAGGATCTTCATCCGCTTCCTCGTCTTCGGCACGCTGGAGAACAGGGAAGCCATCGACCAGCTCATATCGAAGTATTCGCTCAACAGGCCCATCGAGAAGATCGATGCCGTAGACAGGAACATACTCCGCGTGGCCTTCTATCAGATGGCATTCTCCAAGGATGTCCATCCTGCCATCGTCATCGATGAGGCTGTGAAGCTCTCGCAGGAGCTCTCGAACGATGTTTCGTTCAAGTTCATAAACGGCATACTCGATGCAGCCAGGAAGGATCTGGAGAGGAAATGATACAGCTCAAGAGCGATAGGGACATCGATGGAATCAGGACAAGCTGCAAGCTTCTTGCCCAGCTGTTCGAGGAAGTCGGTCCGCAGATACAGGCAGGGATGAGCACGCTCGATGTCGACTCGCTCTGCCATGACTTCATGAAACGGCATCATGCGACAGGCCCATGCAAGGGCTATATGGGCTATCCAAATGTCACATGCGTCTCCGTCAACGACATGGTCATCCATGGCATTCCAAGCCGGCACGATATCCTCAAGGAAGGGGATATCGTCAGCGTCGACATCTGCCTCGAGAAGAACGGATACGTCAGCGACTCGACGCATACATATGAGATCGACAAGGTCTCTCCCGAGGTCCATCAGCTGAACGAGGTCACGAACAGGTGCCTCTATCTTGGCATCGAAGCGGCTTCTCAGCCCCATGCAAGGATCCAGGACATAGGTGCTGCCGTCTCTGGCTATGCCAGGAAGTTCGGCTATGGAGTCGTCCGCGACTACTGCGGACATGGAGTCGGATTCTCCATCCATGAGGATCCGGAGGTTCCGAACTACGTTTCGCTTTCCAATCCCAATCCCCGCCTGAGGCCTGGCATGGTCATCGCGATCGAGCCTATGATCAACATGGGCACCTATCGCGTGAGGACGGAGAAGGATGGATGGGGGGTCAGGACGCTGGACGGCAAGCCGGCATGCCATTGGGAGCATACCGTGGCCATCACCGACAGCGGTCTCGAGATACTTACACAGCTCTGAGGAGGTTCTATGGGCAAGGAATTCATCACATGCGACATGATCAGGGATGCAGCTCTCAAGCTCGTGAGGAAGATGCATATCGAGGATGGCTTCGTGCCTGATGTCATCTATGACTCCCTTCGCGGAGGTGCCTACATGGCGAATGTGATGAGCGAATACTACAAGCTCATGGCGATGAAGGAAGGCAGGCAGCCTGTATTCTATGCGGCTGTCGTAGCGCGTTCATACGGAGCCGTGAAGGAGCACTCGTCCCACGTCGACATCGACGGCTGGACCTGGTCTCCACGCAATCTGAGGAAGGGGCAGAAGATCCTCATCGTCGACGACATCTTCGATACGGGCATGACGGTCAATGCGCTCGTGAACACGGTGATGGATGCCGGCATCCCCAGGGAGGACATCAAGGTGGCTGTATACGACTACAAGGTGCCTCTCTACAAGAACGAGGATCCTCTTCCGATCCAGCCTGACTACTGGTGCCGCAAGCATATCCTCCATGCTCCCGAGGATTCCAGGTGGATACACTACACATGCCATGAATTCATCGGACTCACGCACGACGAGGTAGATGAGGTCTACACAGATCCCGAGGTGAGGAAGATACTCCACGAGATACTCTGAGCGCAATGCGCTTTTATCAGGCTGCCGGTGCGAATCGGCAGCTTTTTCTTCAAGAAAGATGTGTCGCTAAGGCTTTTTCACATGGAGATTATCTTGTATTCACTGTTCCAATCATGTTTTCCATACATTTTGTATCGATATCTTGATTGCATTGCTCATATTCACCATTTCTGAATTAGGATGTATTGGTGTTGATTGTAATTTAGTCCATGTCCGATTTCGGCAATGTCCTGTGTTCATGTCAGAACTTCATTCCTGCAGTTTGGAAATGCATGTTATTCTAAAATAAAAGGAGATAAACGATGAGACGTTCTAAACATTACACATTAGCTTCGATTCTGGCTGCGGCGTTTGCAATCCTGATCGCTTTCCCCTCATGCACAAATGGCTCAAATCTTCCGCTTGTGCTTTTACCCCCCCCCAGCGCGTAGTTGAGGATGACGAACCAGATGCCTCTGCCATCATAGGGCAGTGGGAGGTCGATTTTGATTTATTACCCATAAGAACCATAATCGACATCAAAGATGGAGAATGGGCAATGGTTGCCTATAATCAGGAGACAGATCAATATGAAACCGAGGGATGGGTTTCTTCCGCTGATCGAAAGGAATTGGAAGATGGTTGGTTCTCATTGAATCATGGAACTGCCGTAGAGATACGATATCGATTCAAAGATGACAACAAGAATACTCTTGAGTGCAAGCTGATATACCTTGAAGAACCTGGACCCGATAACGTTGCTGAAATGCTTCTTACGAAATTGGAAATCCCTGTTACCGTGATTCTTGTCAGCTCCGATTGAATGCAGAACGGGCAAAGATCATTCTGCCCTAACAAGGCTTTATTTCATCAGTATCTACCACAAACGAAATACTGCCATGCAATTTCGTAGCAAGGAATGAATTGATGCGAATGTTGAGATGAATATCCTGTGTAGGTTGTATAATCAGGATGCAGGGGGCTTCATTGGAGGATGGATAGAATCCATCAGGATCGAAAAGCTGCCGTAGGCATGTAGCCGACGGCAGCTGTCTTTTCCTTGCTATTCAGAGATAGAGCGATAGCGCTCCGTCCGTCTCTGGATCGTACTGATGGATCGCGCTCGCTTCGTAGTCGGTCCTGTCCAGCGTGATGATCCAGAAGCCGTTCTCCTGCGTGGCCATGAGCACGTTGCTTCCCGATTCGCCGATCCATGCAGCGGTTATGAGGTCGTTGTCATCGTTGACATCGGCAAGATATGGAAGCTGATCACCGCTCCTGGATGCCGGGTTGATGTATATTCCTTCCTCATAGAGGTAGCCGATCTGGTCGCCCGAAGCGGTTGTATAGACCGGCATGATGTCGTTGCTGCGGTAGGTGAGGTCGCTTACGAAGTCCCTTCTCGCTGCGGAGAACGTTCCCCCTGAGTTCGTCCTGTAGAGATCCCCTTCGAGCGTGATGAAGTATTCGGAGTCGGCGCCTATCACGAGATTGTCATAGTCGATGTCGCGGCTGGATTCGAATTCATAGAAGACCGCTACGGCACCATCATCGCTGAGGCGGTAGAATCCGTTGATGTCAGATAGGACATTGTCCCCGATGCTCATGTCCGAATCCTCTGCATAGACCCTGGCT
>CALXXR010000163.1 GCA_944392735.1 uncultured Spirochaetaceae bacterium
AGAGGATGGTGCCCGGCATGATCGTATCGAGATCGATGACGCAGAGAGCCTCTCCAGTCTTCTCGGAGAAGAGCACGTTGTTGATCTTCGTGTCGTTGTGCGTGACGCGAGATGGAAGCCTTCCCGATTCGAAGGCATCCCAGATTCGGCAGCCGCGCTCCTTGTTGGACATGAGGTAATCCATCTCCTTCTCCACGAGGCAAAGCCTTCCGACGCTATCCTTCCCCGCCGCCTCATCCAGCTGCCTGTAGCGGTTCCCCATATCATGGAAGCGGGGTATTGCGATATGCAGCCTCGAGCTGTCGAAGTCTGAAAGATAGGACTGGAAGTCGCCGATGCCGCGTCCAAGATGGTAGGCAGTCTCCTCTCCAGGGACCTTGTTGAATGTCTGCACGCCGTCGATGAATCCGTAGGTGCGCCAGTACATGCCATCCTCATCGAGCGCCCAGCTCCTGCCGTCCCTTGCGGGGATGACGGCAAGCGCCCTGCGCTCGTGCTCGCTCATCCCCTCCGTCTTCTTCCTGATGTGCTCTGTGACGGCGACGATGTTCTCCATGATCTCCCACGGGCGCGGGAAAACGGTGCTGTTGATCATCTGATGGGTGTACTTCCTGACAGACCCCTCATGCTCGAACGTCGAGATGAATGTCGTGTTGATATGGCCATCCCTGTTGGCCTTGATTGCCTTGAGCTCTCCAGGTATGGAGAAGCTCCTGATGATCGAAAGCGCTTTCTCTTCTCTGTCCATGCCCCCGATTATAACCGATTCATCGCTTCGGAGGATCATTTCGTCGCAAAGGCATGCAGGAATGCAGGAAGATGCGCACAATGGCGCATGGGCCTTCGGCTGGAATCCACCCCTAGCTCAGGAAGGCTTGGCATCCTGCATATCATCGTCTGCAGGATGCCCTCATTATCGCAAGAAGGGGTAGTCCGACCACGGTCGTCCAGTCGCCATCGATCCTCTCCACGAGGGAAAAGCCCGTCTTCTGGAGCCTGTAGCCGCCTGCGGCCCCCATCCATTCGCCGGTATCTGCATAGGCCTCGATATCCCCTTCCGCGAGAGGCCGGAAGACGACATCGGCCTCATCGGCGATGACCATCCTCCCAATCTCCGGCATGTACAGCCCTGCGGATGATATCACGGTCTGCGTGCGTCCCGAGAGCGCTGAGAGCATCGATACAGCCTCATCCCTTGTCTGTGGCTTTCCCAAGAGCCTTCCATCGATATGCACAAGCGTGTCCGCGGCGATGGCAGGTAGGGTGGGGTCGAATGCGCTTGAGGAAAGGTAGGCATCGATCTTGCGTCCAGCTATCGAGGAGACGATCTCGAGAGGGGATCGTCCGATGCGGGATTCGTCGGCATCGGGCACGAAGACGCGTACGCTGCAGCCGCCTTTCTCGAGAAGGGCCTTCCTGTTCGGAGAGGAGGAGGCCAGCACGAGCGATGGAAAAAGGGATGCGAATGCAAGCTGCGTATCGTCCGGTTCAGCTATCCTCTGCATGCTGCCGCCTCCTCCGTAGCCTCCATCCAGCGCTCCTCCTTCTTCGCCATCTCCGCCTCGAGCCTCTCCTTGTCTGCAAGGAGCTTCGTGATCCTCTCGGCATTGGAGTAGTTCTCCGGCTTCGAGATCTCCTCCTCCAGCGATGCGATCGATGCGGAAAGCCCATCGATCTGGGCCATCAGCTTCTCAGCCTCCCTCTCGAGTGACTTGGCTCTGTTGCGCCTCTGGTTCTCCTCCTCTCGGGAGAGCGTGGAGGCCTGCTTGCGCTCATCCTTGGGAGAATGGCTGCCATGGCTCTCCTCTGCAAGCTTCCGCTCCTTCTCTGCGATCTTGTACTCGAAGTACGAGTAGTCTCCATCGAAGAACTCCGGCCCATCCTCCGACAGGTAGAGTATCCTCGTCGCCAGCGACCTGATGAAGTGCCTGTCATGGCTCACGAAGATGACCGTTCCGCCGTATGAGGCGATGGCCTTCTCGAGCATCTCCTTTGCGTTGATGTCGAGGTGGTTCGTAGGCTCGTCCAGGAGAAGCAGGTTGGACGGATGCAGGAGTATCTTCAGGAGCGCGAGCCTGGATTTCTCCCCGCCGGAGAGGACCGCCACCTTCTTGAAGACATCGTCGTCGGAGAAGAGGAATGCCCCAAGCAGGTTCCTGATATCCGGTATGTCCTTGGTGTCGGCAAGGCTCTCGGCCTCCTCCAGCACGGTGTTCGCGTCATCCAGCGTCTTCTCCGTATCCTGTGCAAAATATGCCTTCCTCACGCCCGCTCCATCCCTGACGATGCCGGAATGATCAGCATCAGCGCCTGCGAGGATCCTCAGCAGCGTCGACTTGCCAGCACCGTTGCGGCCTGTTATCGCGAGGCGCTCTCCTTTCCTCACAAGGAAGGAGAAATCGGTGTATATGGCATTGTCCCCATAGCTCTTGGAGAGGTTCTCGACAGCAAGCACGTCGTTCCCGGAGTGCGGGGCAGGGGGAAAAGAGAAGGATATCTTCCTCAGGTGCTGGGGGATCTCGATCATCTCCACCCTATCCAGCGCCTTCACCCTCGACTGGACCTGGCGGCTCTTCGTGGCCTTGTACCTGAAGCGCTCGATGAAGGCCTCGGTGCGCTCGATCTCCTCCTGCTGCTTCCTGTACGCCTTCTCGATTTCCTTGATCTCCTCCTCCCTTTTCGCGAGGTAGGATGAGTAGTTGCCGCTGTAGCGCGTCAGGCGCCCCTGGAAGAGCTCATAGACCTCCGTTGCCATATCATCGAGGAAGCCCTGGTCGTGGGAGACGACCATGAGTCCGCCGTCGAAGGCCTTGAGATACTCCTCGAGCCACACCAGCGCCTCGATATCCAGATAGTTCGTAGGCTCGTCCAGGAAGAGGAAGTCGGGGTCCTCCAGGAGGATCCGCGCAAGCGCTATCCTTATCTGATAGCCGCCGGAGAACGCGCGTGCTGGGCGCTCGAGATCGCTTTTGCCGAACCCCAGTCCGAAGAGTACCGACTCTATGCGCTGCTTCCTTCCGTAGTATCCTGAATCGGAGAGCATCTCATGGCACTCCGAGAGCCTCTCCGCGGCAGAGAGGGAGTCCGCGCCGCCGGATGAGGCCTTCTCCTCCAGCACTGCGATCTCCTCCAGCACGGATGAGAATCGTCCGTATCCTTCCTCGGCTGCCTCATACACGCTCTTCTCGGGCAGTACGATGTCGGACTGCGGCAGGTATGAGACCCTGGCGCCCCTCGTCATCGAGATCGTGGCCGAATCCGCCTTGATCGAGCCTGATATGACCTTGAGCAGCGTGGATTTGCCGGAGCCGTTCGCACCTGCGAGGGCGGCCCTTGTCCTTTCTCCCATCGTGAAGCCTACATCCTTCAGGAGCTCCCTGTCTCCGAAGGCTAGGCTGACATCCTGTACCTGAAGCGTTCTCATGATTCCATATGGGAACATATCAGGAAAGAAGGGGTTCGTGAAGCCATGGGGGAGGGCGATCGTCTTTACCACCGTAGGCGCTAGGGCTATAATATACAGGTAATCTCCGGATTACCAACCGCATGGCCGGCGGAGGTGGCCTGCATGTTCTGTCGTCGACAGATGCCCTGAGCAGGAATGAGATCCATCCTCTGATGGAGATGAGGTCACGGAGACTGGAAAATTGATCTGTCTAACCCTTTCTGGCAATACGCTCTCTTCATGCCTGGATGAAATCAGGCAGAACCGCGAGTATATCGACATGGCTGAGCTGCGTCTGGATCTCCTCGATCCGGAGGAGCAGCTCAAGGCTGCCTCGTTCCCAGAGCAGGCAGGCATCCCCTTGATCCTCACGATGCGAAGGAAGGAGGATGGAGGCCGGTGCACGCTTTCGGAGAAGGAAAGGCGCCAGATCCTCCTCTCCGCCCTCGATGGCGATTTCTCATACATCGACATAGAGGAGGACATTAAGAGGAACGAGGTCGAGGACAAGGCCAGGGAGAAGGGCGTGAGGATCATCAGGTCGTTCCACGACTTCTCCGGCATCCCCGATGACATCTACTCGCGCATATACAGGCTTTCCGAGAGGGGCGATGTCGCCAAGGCGGCGGTGACTCCCCATTCGATACACGACCTTCTCAAGCTCTTCCGCATCGCCGATGAGCTGAAGGATGTGCCGAAGATCATCATCGGCATGGGCGACTGGGGCATCCCGATCAGGATACTCTACCGCAAGGCAGGCTCCCTGCTTACCTTCGCATGCTCAGGCGAGGCCGTTGCTCCGGGGCAGGTCAGCGCAAAGGATCTCAAGCTGCTGTACAGGGCGGACAGGGTCGATGAGAGGACAGGAATCTACGGCATCATCGGCAATCCGGTGCTGCATACATCGTCGCCGCTGATCCACAACCTCGGGTTCCATGCCATCAACTACAATGCGATATACCTTCCATTCCTGGTGGACAACGTGCGCATCTTCTTCGCGCTTGCAGAATACCTCAGGATGCGCGGCTTCTCCGTCACCATCCCATTCAAGGACTCCGTCCTCATGTACCTTGGCAACATCTCGAGGGAGGTGAAGCAGATCGGCGCGTGCAACACCGTCGTGAGGATGCCTGGCATGTGGAAGGGGATGAATACGGACTACTATGGATTCCTCAATCCGATCCTCAAGGACATCGAGTCGGGACGGATCCACAACGCGCTCGTCATCGGTGCCGGTGGCGCCTCGCAGGCCATCGTCTGGGCGCTTCGAAACAGGGGCGTGAAGGTCACGATCCTCAACCGCACATTGACACGCGCGGAGAAGCTTGCAAGGCTGAACATCTGCGAATACGACACGCTGGACAATGCATCGAAGTATGAGGGCAAGGTCGATCTCGTCGTGCAGACCACGAGCGTCGGACTCTATCCGGACTTCGATATCTCCCCCATCGACTTCCATTTCACCGGCAAGGAGATCGCCTACGACATCATCTACAAGCCGAGGATGACGAAGTTCCTCCGCGATGCCGAGGCTGCGGGGTGCACGCTCCACTATGGTGAGGAGATGCTCCTCGATCAGGGCAAGCTGCAGTTCGAGCTCTTCACCGGCTACCACTATCCGAAGGACGCAGCTCCAGGTCTCTGACCGATGGTGGCAGGGCGGCTGCCTTCCAGATTTTCGCACCATCCATCTGCTTCCCGCCGATGGCGATCATCCCATCGTCTAGCTTCTCGGCATGCGCGATGACGACGCTTCCGTCCGTGCTCTCAGCATAGATCTTCATTCCGTCTGCGATGCCCGCGTTGATGAGCCTCATCTTCTCCTGATAGTACAGTCCGTTCACCATCTCCACCGATGGCGTCGGATCGTCCTCATGCACGATGAAGCCCGATTCGATCAGCGCGGTGCGCAGGGGCGTATCCGAAGAGGCGCGGAGCCTGCTTCGCCTCTCGGAGTCGAATGGGATCTCCCTCTCATCGGGGATCACGGGCAGAGCGAAGGTCGGAGGCGGTATGAGCGATGGCCGTTCCTCCTCCTCTGAGAATGCTGGGCCCTCGGTCGGACCCATCATATCGAAGCCTGCGTTCTCGAGAGCTCTCCTCCAGAGCATCTCCGTATCCTGCCTCATCAGGAATATGCCATCTCCGAGACGATCGATGATGTGCATCTGGATCGTCGGCAGAGCCTCGATGATCCTTGCATTCCTCTCGTCCGCCGTCAGGATGAGCGCCCTTCTTGCCTTGACCGATGAGAAGGAGGAATGCCAGCCCTCGATCCTCGGGATGATGGTGTCGGGAAGCGGGAAGGACGAGAGGG
The DNA here is from genome assembly GCA_944392735.1 of uncultured Spirochaetaceae bacterium. GTDB lineage: Bacteria > Spirochaetota > Spirochaetia > Sphaerochaetales > Sphaerochaetaceae > Ornithospirochaeta. The sequence continues at coordinate 5,763 of CALXXR010000163.1, forward strand.
AGGAAAGCTCCCTCTCCACGTCATCGGGCGTCATGCCAAGCGAGAATGCCGTCCTCATCGACTGCTTCGTGATCTTCCACGTGGAGATCGTGTCGGAGCTTTCAGGAGAGGCGTAGAGATGGATCGAGCGCGGGGTGGGACCGGGGCATGTTATCGTGAAGTCGGAGGAGATGACGGGGGATGAGCTGATGCGTTCCGGGATGCGTCCTGTGACAAGGCCATCATCGATGTCGATGACGCTCAGCGTCCTGAGCATCTCGATATCTACGCCAGCAGCGTCGAGAAGATCCCTGGTCCTCTCCTCATCTGCTCCCGAGAGCCTTGTCGCGGCGAACGCGATGCACGCGAGCCTTCGCATCAGGGCGGGGTCGCAGAGCGCCCTCCTGTCCAGCACGATTGCGATGCGCTCCTCCTCGGAGAGCGCCATGAAGCGGAGAGACCCTTCGACTGATATCCCCAGCTCCCGTCCCTCCTTGACTACGTCGCCTGCATCGATGAGGGCCTCAAGCGCGATTGAAGCCGCTTCTCCAATGCGCTCTGGGGCGATGGATGGGAAGAGGGATGTGAAGAAGGGGGAGGAGAGCATCTTCTGGCTCCTTCCTCCATGGAGCCTTCCGGAGGCGACGGTGGAAAGGAGGAATGGGAAGAACGCCTCGGGATATGGATGCCTTGGCCCCTTCCTTCCCAGAAGCGGGAAGAGCGAGACGGTCCTCATGCCGGCGCTCGTCACCCTGAAGAAATCCCCATCCGCCTCGGCAAGGCCCCTGTCCAGAAGCGGCGCCGCCTCATCGCCATCGAAGCGCCAGGGAAAGAGAAGCAGCTTTGCCAGCGCCATGCCCTCCTCGGGCGATACGGCTGCTGCGACGGCTTCCGGATCTGCAGAGAGGATCGACGAGAATGAGAATGGAAGCTCACGGGACGACATAGCCTGCCCCCTTCTCAATCGTGTAGCTGTATCCCTGCTCGGAGAGGAACTTCTGCCTGTTCTGGGCGAAGTCCTCCTCCTCGGTGTATTCGGTTACGAGGGTGTAGAAGTGGCTGTCCCTCTCCTTCGGGCGCAGTATCCTTCCAAGCCTCTGGGCCTCCTCCTGCCTGGATCCGAACGTGCCGGATATCTGTATCGCGACTGAGGCATCCGGCAGGTCGATCGCGGAGTTGGCGACCTTGGAGACGATGAGCACCTTCACGCTGCCATCCCTGAAGGCGGCATAGAGCTCGTCGCGCCTCTTCGTCGGCGTCGAACCGGTGATGATCGGGTAGCCGAACTCCTTCCTGAACGCCTCCAGCTGCTCCAGATACTGGCCGATGATGAGTATCGACTCGCCCTCGTGGCGCTCGATGATGCGCTTCGCGGCCTCAGCCTTGAGCGGATTCTCCGCAGCGATCCTGTACTTCTCGCGCTTCTTGGCGACCGCGTACCTGATCTCCAGATCCTCGGGAAGCGGAAGCCTCACCTCATGGC
>CALXXR010000164.1 GCA_944392735.1 uncultured Spirochaetaceae bacterium
GTGGCGGCATCCATCTCTCTTCTCGGCGGCAGATCCAGATACGTCACTGCGCTGCCACGCAACGATATTTCGCAGGCATGCATCGGGAACCTGAGGAACCTCGGCATCGATGCCGGATACGTTCACCAGAGCGATGGGGGAAGGCTCGGCATCTACTTCGTCCAGACGGGGGCGGACCAGAGGCCAAGCAAGGTCATCTACGACAGGGAGGGATCGACCTTCTCCTCCACGCCCGGCTCCGCATATGACTGGGATGCGATCTTCGATGGCGCCTCCGTGCTCCATGTCTCTGGAATAACCCCAGCTGTCTCCAGAACCGCAGCTGAGGCTCAGCTTATGTGCATGAGGAAGGCGAAGGAGCATGGGCTTACGGTCTCGTTCGACTGCAACTTCCGCTCCAAGCTCTGGAACTGGGAGCCGGGAACGCCGAAGGAGGAGCTGGCAGGGCGCGTGATCAGGGAGATGATGGAGTATGTCGACATCCTCTTCGCCGCCAGGATCGATGCCCAGACGCTCCTTGGCGTCGATGTGGGCTGCCCCGAGTCGTATTCCCGCATAGACGAGCAGCCATATGTCGCGGATGCGATCAGCAGGCGCTATCCGAATGTGAGGATGCTGCTGACCACGATGAGGCAGTCGCTGAGCGCGACCCATAACAGGTGGGGCGCGGCGCTCTATGACATCTCCAATGGACTGCAGTATGTATCTCCATGCGTTGGCGGCGAATATGCGCCATACGACATCACGGCCATCGTCGATAGGATCGGCGCCGGGGACAGCTTCGCGGCCGGGATCCTCTATGCGCTTGAGGATAAGGAGCTTGGAGGCGACCTGCAGACGGTCATCGATTTCGCCACCGCGGCATCCTGCCTCTGCCACACGATCATGCAGGATATAAACTACGTCTCCCGCGAGGATGTGATCGCCCTGATGGAGAGCGGCGGGCACGGAACCATCTCCCGCTAGCCATTGCCGGCAGTCCGATGGGATGAAAGCAACAGGATCAGAATGAGATGAGTGAAGACATTCCATCAATCCAGAGCTTTGCCCTCTTTGCGGAGAATCTGATCAGACAATAGTTCGCATCATCCGTTCCATCTGGATAGTAATGAATGAAGAAATCCTTCCAGAATCGCTTCAGCGTATCCTTTTCCGTGATGACTTCTGCGATTCCTGTGAGGCTTACACTATCAGCTTCCCTTACGAAAGAGATTCCTGCTTTTGGATTGGCAGCAAGATGCTTTGCTTTCTCAGAATGTCTGAATGTCGTCATCCATATCTCCCTGATTCCCTCATGCGAAATGACATCGATGGCTACAGGACGCGGGAATCCCCGCTCATCGATGGTTGAGAGGATGACAAAGCCGCATCGGTCAAGGATCCATGTTGCCTTGTCCTCATCCTTCATCCACCGTTTGAGAGCTGGCTGTTGCCGTATTGCGAGCGAATAGCCGGTAAAGACTCCGTTCCTATAACAGCTGATGCAATAGTCCTCGTTTCTGTGACCATCCCCATGAGTGCCGAATAGATCCTGTGAATCAATGATCATCCCACAGCTCTGGCAGATATGCTTCCCTTCCATGGCGAAATGATAGCATTGAAGATGCAGGCGTCAAAGAAAAAGATTGACAAATGCATATTCTCATTAGTTGATCTATGCATGAGGAGATTCCAATGGCACGTCCCAGATCCTTGAATGTACAGATAAACATATCGATTCCGAGTGAATGGAAGAAGGAGCTTGAGAACCTTGCGAGGATATATTCTGTGGAGGAAGGCAGGACTGTCACCTTCCTTGACCTTATGAGAAGGGCGATAAAGGAGAAGTTCCAGCTGGGAGAGGATGATGGCGAGTGATGGTTACCACAGCGCATCGCACTGCAAGTATCTTGTCCAGTACCATATCATATGGTGTCCGAAATTCAGGTTTGATGTACTTGAAGGAGACGCGGAGTCTGGGCTGAAGAAGATTCTTGAGGATATCTGCAGGCGATACGGGTATTCAATCAAGGCACTTGAAGTGATGAGCGACCATATCCATATATTCGTAGACTGTCTGCAGACGGTTGCGCCATGCGATGTCGTGAGGACCCTCAAAAGCATAAGCGCGGTTGAGATGTTCAAAGCTTTCCCGAAGCTGAAGAAATTCTATTCAAGGTGCGGAGTCCTGTGGTCACGAGGATATTTCATATCATCGGTTGGGCATGTGAGCGAGGTGACGGTTAAAAGATACATAGAGGAGCAGAAGAGTGGGAAGTGAAGACATGAAAAAGCTCCTGAAAGCTTTCAGGAAGGAGAGCGAAAGGCATGTCCTCGTCATCGAGACAGACATGACTGAAGATAATAAGAGAAGAGTATTCAATATCTCAAACAGGCTCCGACTTGCCGGCAATGAGCTCATTGCACTGATGAGGAACAATCTCAGTCAGCTTCTGAGAACAAAGAAATACAGGAAACTCAGAACTCTTTATGGCAAAGCCTCTGAAGGCAATGATAAGGCATTGAAGGCTTCTCTTTCCTCACAGATGAAGGCGATGCAGGATAAATATGCAGTGTCGTGGGCCTTCTGCCGCAAGGCCATGATTCCTATAGGGAAGAAATACAATCTTCCCAGCGTATTCGCACTCACCAGGGCTGAAGACATATGGAGAGGTGTAGAGAAAGTCCTCTATGAGGATGGTAAGATGATCCATTTCATGAAGAAGGGAGAATTGCCGATCCTCAGGGCAAAGCAGATTGAGAGGATAATCACTGTCAAGGCCATTGAAAATCATCTTGTTCTCTCATGTGTTGGCATGACATTATCCCCAATCATAAAGGACAGGTTTGAGGAAGATGAAATAACTGCTGTGCTTCACTATCTTTCAAGCAGCGATGAGATTGACGCAAAAGCGGTGAAGCTCTTTGGGGATGAAGGAGAGATAATTGACACATACCGTCCGTGCTATGCCGCTCTTAGGTGCGAGGAGATAAGGGGAATGCTCAGGGTCTTCATCCTTCTCACGATTGAAGGAAGGGCGAAACCGAAGTTTGACCAGGAAGGCCATGCACGACACAAGCATGGCACCGGTGTTGTCGGTTGCGACATCGGCACGCAGACCATCGCCTACACCTCTGACAAGGCGTGCGGGCTGAAGAACCTTGCAGAAAGAGGCAATGCGATTTCAAAGAGCGAAAGGATGAAAAGACTTCTCCTGCGGAAGCTTGACCGTTCAAGGAGGGCAATGAATCCCCGGAACTACAATGAGGACGGCACAGTGAGGAAGGGTTTCAAGAAGTGGGTCTTCTCGGAGAATTACATCAGAGAAAGGAAGAGGCTTTCCGAACTCCAGAGGAAGAACTCCATCAGCCGCCATCTTGCCATCAGGGAGGATGTGAGCCACATGCGGAGCCTTGGCGATGTCCTCATCACCGAGCCGAAGAATGCGAAGAGGCTGATGGCAAGGGCGAAGGCGACGACCGTCAATGAAAAGACGGGCAAGGTTAACAGGAAGAAGAGGTTCGGCAAGTCTGTCGGGAACCGCTGTCCCGGCTACTTCCAGAGCCAAGTGGAGATGAAGTTCACATCCACTGGAGGTCGTTACCTTGAGGTTCCAATGGACTACAGGGCCTCGCAGTACGACCACACAAATGGGGAGTATGTGAGGAGGGAGCTCTCACAGAGGATGTTCCGCCTCTCCGATGGGACGATGGTGCAGCGGGACCTGTATTCTTCGTTCCTGCTGCACTGCGCATCGATGGATGAGACGGGGCGGCTGATGATTGACGGGATGAAGTGCATCGACCGTTTCCCAGACATGAGGAAGCTGCATGATGGCGAGATGGAAAGGATAAGGCTTTCAGGGAAGAAGGTGCTCAACAGCGGGATCAGAGTGTAAGAAGAAGATGCAGAGGGGACAGCAGAAAGATGATATAATGCATAATGCAGATAAAACAAGGGGAGCTGACTGTCTCTCCTTGCCTTGGAAAAGGCAGAAGCCGGTCGCCAATGTGTCCAGCGGGATGCTTGGCCGGCAGTTCCGGTGCTCTGGGTGGCAGCCATGGTCCCAAAGCCTGAGAATGGTGTATGGATATGGTGCAAGCCTATTCACTGGAACCCCACAGGCTTGACTGTGGGAGCAGTCAGGCTTAGGGTATCCAATATATGGAAAGGAGTAGGGAAATGGGACTTTCATTCTATAGGTGCCCCGACTGCGGGGAGATTGTGATGATGATCAGGAAGGGAGGCTGCACGCCTTCATGCTGCGGCCATGCCATGGCGGAGCTCAAGGCCAATACGACGGATGCCGCGACGGAGAAGCATGTTCCGGTGGCGACTGTCGGCGAAAAGGAGATAGCCGTCAAGGTCGGATCGGTGGAGCACCCGATGACGCAGGAGCACCTGATCGAGTGGATCGCCGTGGAGACGAAGCAGGGCGTGAAGATCAAGTACCTTAAGGCCGGTGACAGGCCCGAGGAGATCTTCTGCAACAACGGGGATGCCGTAGCGGTCTATGCATACTGCAACCTCCATGGACTCTGGAAGGCTGATCTGTAGGAAAATGCCCGGAAATACCGGGCATTCCATTTGATTTCGATATGATACAGGAATCACTTTGATATGATTCCTGTATTATTTTCACTTGACCTGATTCGTCAGCGGCCTGCCTTCTGCGAACTCCCTCACATTCTCGAGCGTGGTTTCGCTGATGGCTCCGAGAGCCTCCTTCGTGAGGTAGCCCTGATGCGAAGTGATGATCACGTTCGGCATGCTTATCAGGCGGGCGAGGGTGTCGTCTGCGATCCCCTCATCGCTCTGGTCGGTGTAGAATATGCCGGCCTCCTCCTCGTAGACATCGAGTGCAGCGCCCGCGATCCTCTTCTCCTTGAGCGCCTCGAGAAGCGCCTCCGAGTCGATGAGGCCTCCGCGCGATGTGTTTATGATGTATGCGCTCTCCTTGATCGTCTTCAGTGTCTTCTCGCCGATGAGATGCCTGTTGTCCTTCGTGAGAGGGCAGTAGAGGCTGATGACATCGGATTGGGAGAGAAGCTCATCGAGGCCGCAGTACCTCACCCCCTCGATCTGAGCGGGATACGGATCGTATGCCAGCACCTCCATGCCGAATCCCTTGGCGATGTCGATGGCGGCGCGTCCGATCTTTCCCGTTCCGACGATGCCCATCTTCTTTCCATGGAGATCCATTCCCACAAGGCCGGAAAGCGAGAAGTTGAACTCCCTGGTCCTTACATATGCGTGGGTCAGCTTCCTCACCAAGGCCAGCAGCAGGGCGAACGAATGCTCAGCAACGGCATGGGGGCTGTATGCTGGAACCCTCACCACGGGTATGCCCTTCTCCTGCGCATAGCGGAAGTCGGTGTTGTTGAAGCCTGCGGATCTAAGCGCGATGAGCTTCACTCCTTCGGAAGCCAGTATATCCAGCGTCTCTCTGTCGACGGTGCAGTTCACGAACGGGCAGACGACATCCGCACCCCTTGCAAGGATCGCGGTACGTGCCGAAAGCGATGGCTCGAGATAGGCTATATCGAAGCCGAACGCCTTGTTCGCTTCATCGAAATGCACTCTGTCATAAGGTTTTGCATCGAAAAGCACGATTCTCATCATCTTTCCTCCTATCCATAAGTTAGCGCCATGCAACGCATAAGGCAAATGCCTTGCAGACACTCTCGGCGCTGTG
>CALXXR010000165.1 GCA_944392735.1 uncultured Spirochaetaceae bacterium
CAGGATAGCTTTCACTATCACCAAGGTACTTTGGCACAGTGAAGCTTTCACCTCCGTTGATAAGGAATGTCAGTGTCGAATCATCAAAATCGGTTGGAGCAGCTCCACTAGCCCACTCAAGACCAGAACCATTGTTTCCCTTTGATGAATCAAGCGTGATATCTGCAGAAACAATTGGACGACCAGCCTCAACAGTAGTACCATTGTACTTCACATAGAAAGCCTTAAGATAATTTGCCTTTGGAGTAATTCCAATTTCCCTTGTAACAGAGTCTGCATTTACACCGATTGTACCGGTAGCCTTGATCTTTGCTTCAGTGTTCTCCTTGAATTTTCCCTCATCAAGAGTTGTATCAATCCATTCGAACTTGAGTCCAAGGATATCCATTTCAACCTTATTATCAGATCCTGTTGCTGTTGACGCTACAACACCACTCTTATATTCGACAGTTACATCAATATAGTTCTTTGCTGTAACATCAGAAGCTGTTGTCCCAACAATCACCTCTGCCTTCGGCTTGAGTGCAAGCGTGAAATTCGTGACATAGTCGGGATAGATTGTGGCAGCAATCTTGTTGTCAGTTGCGTCATTTACAACGGCCGAACCATCAGCATCTTTATAGGCAGCAGTAAATTCAACAACCTTATTTGTGGCAGTAGAAGCAGCACCGAACTTCACTGTCCACTCGCCATCAGCATAGCTAAGAACACGTGAGTAAGCCTCATCAGCCGCATATCCAGTCACAGTGTAATCGGATGTCTTGAACTGTGTCCTATTAGCAGCCGGTGTTCCATTGCTGGAAACAATCTCAACCACACCGTAGTACTCGCTGTTAGCTGGTCCCTCAACAACAATGCTATCAAGTGTGTATACAGTAGCATATGCTGGTGCTACAGGAGAATCCTGATAAGAGACACCATTGTACTGGATGCCACCTACAAGAACCTTCTCTCCATCTTCGTCACCTGCCACTGCTACGGGAGCAGTCTTGGCCTCTGCCCACGAGAGATACAGAGGATCAACTGTGAAAGTAGATCCACCAAGTGTTGTTGCTGTTACGGTATAGTCCTCGATGTCGGCTGTCTCACCTGCGAAGTATGTCGGTGTTCCTGAAACAGATATCGACACAACCACCTGATCAAGCCCAGATGATGAGCTATTATCGCAAGCCACGAATGCAAAGAGCATCAGTGCTGCGAGCACTCCTATGAATACTTTTTTCATCGTATTCTTCTCCTCCAAATTAATCTGTTAACAGACTACCCCCCCCAGTTCAATTCTGTCAAGTATTTATCTGAAGAATTTTCAAAAAAGGGAGGGTTATTTATGGAGGCACGTGCTAAGTGCTTATGTGCTGGCTATTTGCGCCTTCTGATCTCCTGTGCTTTCCAGGGGTCTAGATAGTGCGTTGAATAGAGACGCTCCAGCACGGGATCGCCGCTTTTGGTGAAGCGCAGCGGCATGGAGCCCTTGCCATCCCTGACATAGCGCGCAAGGGATGGCTTGAGGCCTACCTCCTCTGCATAGGCCTTGACGGACCTGAGGACTGCATGGAGGCGTGGAAGATCGGAGGAGCAGACGTCTTCGAGGCAGAAGACATTGCCTTTTGTCCACTCATGCAGCTTCCTTTCGTCGAGCATGCCGATGCCGACAAGGACATCGGGCACGGAGCAGTAGCCGCGGTCCTCGAGCTGGCGCTCGATCTCCGCCGTTACCTTCTCTGCTCTCTTGTCGGCCATCAGACGAGGTTCTCCGTCGCCTTCCAGAGCTTCTCGAGGTTGTAGAACTCCCTGAGCTCGGAGGACATGAGGTGGATGACGATATCGCCGCAATCGATGAGCTCCCAGCCGCTCGTGTCGGGGGACTTGTGCCTGTTGATCACGCTCATTCCAAGGTCGTTGATCTCATCCCAGATCTGATGCACGACGCCCCTGAGGTGTCCTACCGACGATACGGTCGCGATGACGAAGCACTCCGTCCAGGAGCACTCCGAAGAGACGTCGATGGCTGCGACGTCCGTGCACTTGTGGTCTTCGAGAAAAGCCTTGAGCTTATCTGCATTTATCTTCGTATTCTCTTTCATATCAATCCTTTATAGCGTACCGCCATCCTTGATGAACCGATAGAGCTCATCGGAGACGGCCGCGCTCTTGATTCCTTCTTTCCTGAAGTATTCGCCCTGCATGTCCATGATGGTTATGATCATGTCCTCAAGGCGCTCACCCGAGAGTATCCTCCGCCTGTCATCATCGTCAAGATGCTTTCTGCCAGGCTCCATGTAGTCGGCGATGTAGAGTATGGCTCCATACCTTCCCATCTCCTTGTGTCCAAGGGTATGGTGGCGCACTGCTGTCTGGAAATATTCCGGGACATCGCCTTCGGCATCCTGAGGGAAATGGATGGCTGCCAGCGCTCCATGCAGGAGCATCGGCTCCTTCTCCTCCTCGGGGAAGACCTCCACTCCATGGGCCCTGCAGTATGCCGGAGCCGTGCCATCCGCCTGATAGCGGTATGCATCATGGTAGATACCGATGTATGCAGCGTCGTCGGACGATAGCCCGAATCGCTCTGCAAGCATCCTTGACACCTCCACCACGCCAAGGGAATGGACGAACCGCTTCTCCTTGATCATGCCCCTGACCTTGGCCTCAAGCTCTGTATAGCCTATTCTCTTCGACATACTTCCTCACAGACGGGCTGAGCATATCAAGATTGCCGGCCCGCACCTCCGAAGACGATGCATGCCAGGCATCGCTTGGAATGAAGACGACCTCCGCGCCGGAGCTGTTCTCCACGCTTCCGAAGCGGGTGAAGCAGAGGAACCTCGCATGTCCCCTGAGATACTCTATATCATGCCAATGGCCAAGCGTCGGGATGATGTCGTCGCCGATGATGAAGTTGACCTTGCCGCCATCGGCATAGCTTGTGTAGAAGGCCCTGATGGTATCGGAGGTGTAGCTCACCCCGCCCTTCTCGCCTTCGTATCGCGAGATCTCCACATCAAGCCGGTCATCGGGATACATCATTCTGTAGTCCTCCACAGCAAGCGCAAGCATATCCATGCGCTGATCGAACGATGCCGGATGCGTGCTGCGCTTGAAGTTGGATAGGCATACAGGTATGAGGACAAGGCGTCCGATTCCAGCACGCTCATATGCCTCATGGAAGAGATGGACATGCCCCATGTGCACGGGATCGAATGTCCCCCCGAGGAGGGCTGTCCTATTCCTCGTCTCTATAGTGGGCATCCATATCCATCCTGGCCGTGAAGCCGGTCTCCTCCTTAGCGCCCGTGAGGCGGAAGAGCGCATGCTTCAGCGGCTCCAGAAGATCGTCGCGGTAGATGGAGAGCGGTAGCACGAGCGTATCCGAGTACTTCGCCTTCAGCTTCTCGAAGCGCTCCTCGGTATCGGGCTCATCGATCTTGGTGCCAACGATGATATGCTCCTTGGACCCAAGCTCCTCGCTGTACTTCATGAGCTCTGCCGAGAGTATGTCGTATGCCTCCAGATAGTTGTCATCAGAAAGGTCGACAAGATAGCAGAGGCCCTTGGTGCGGGAGATGTGCCTCAGGAACTTATAGCCCATGCCGGAGCCTTCGCTCGCGCCCTCGATGATTCCCGGGATATCCGCGATCACGACATCCTGATCGCCCTCGCGGAGAACGCCAAGCACCGGGATCTTCGTCGTGAACGGATAGCCCGCGACCTTGGATCTGGCGTTGGTGTAGAGGTTGATCAGAGACGACTTACCCGCATTCGGGAAGCCGACGAGTCCGATGTCCGCTATGATCTGAAGCTCGAGGCCGATTCGCATCTCCGTGCCCTTGCCGCCAGGCTGCGCAAAGCGCGGCGTCTGCCTGACCGCAGTACGGAAATGCCAGTTGCCCAGGCCTCCCCTGCCGCCTTCAAGGAACACATACCTGTCCAGTCCGGTGAGATCCTTGATGAGCTCACCCGTCTCTGCGTTCCTGATCACGGTTCCGGGAGGAACGGGGATCTCGACATCCCTGCCGTCGCGTCCGGCGCAGCGAGCGCCCTGGCCTGGACGGCCGTTCTCAGCCTTGAACGAACGCTGAAGCTTGAGATGTCCGAGAGTCCTGAGGTTGTCCTTCACGACAAAGACAACGTCCCCTCCGCGCCCGCCGTCACCGCCGTCGGGTCCGCCTTTGGGGACGAACTTCTCCCGGCGGAAGGAGACACAGCCGTGTCCCCCATTGCCGGAAGCTATATCGATGTATGTCTCGTCGGAGAAGCCGAACATTATTACTCGGCCTTGACCTCTGCCGCCTC
>CALXXR010000166.1 GCA_944392735.1 uncultured Spirochaetaceae bacterium
GCCGTGATCGGCGTCCTTGCCAGGGACCTCAGGCCCATGTCCCCCGCGATCCGATCCCTAGTGGATATCCGCCGCATGATCTACCGCATCAGCGATGCCGACAGGGAGAGGAAGGTGGAGGAGGTCCTATCGCTGACAGCCGATGACGTTGCCGAGGCGGGACGATCGTTCTGCGCTTCCCTCGAGAAGGGCGGCTTCCACGCCGCGGCAATCGCGGACAGGAAGACGCTCGAGGCTTCGCGCTTCGATTGGGATTCATCCAGCCTGCCGTTCTGATATGGTATACTGTCGTCTATGAAGTACGTCGGCTCGATAGACCAGGGTACGACAAGCACCCGTTTCATGATATTCGACGAGGATGGTTCGATCGTCTCCTCCTCCCAGAAGGAGCATCGCCAGATCTACCCCAGGCCGGGCTGGGTCGAGCATGATGCCGAGGAGATATGGAGCAATGCTTGCTTCCTGATCTCCGATGCGCTGGAGAAGGCAGGGCTGGAGGGCTCCGCGCTATCCGCGATCGGCATAACCAACCAGAGGGAGACCATCGTACCGTTCTCCAGGAAGACTGGAAAGCCCATCTACAACGCCATCGTCTGGCAGGATCTCAGGGGCGAGGGGTACATAAAGGAGCTTTCCCAGAAGCTTCCGGAGGATGAGCTGAGATCACGCACGGGGCTTCTCTATTCGCCGTACTTCTCAGCGAGCAAGATACGCTGGCTCCTGGACAACGTTCCACGCGTCAGGGCCGCGGCAGAGAGCGGCGACATCGTATTCGGCACCATCGACAGCTATCTCACGGCACGCCTCACGGGATGCAGCGCCATCGTCACCGATGCCACAAACGCTTCCCGCTATATGCTGATGGATATACAGAGCGGGGAATGGGATGAAATGCTGCTGGAGACCACGGGCATCAGGGAGTCGTGGCTTCCCCGCATCGCCGCATCGTCCGGTGCCGTCTACGGCTATACGGAGGAGGATGGACCTGTGGGTGCGAAGGTGCCCGTTGCTGGCATCCTCGGCGATCAGCAGGCGGCCCTCTTCGGTCAGGCCTGCTTCTCCAGAGGGGAGTCCAAGTGCACCTACGGCACGGGCTGCTTCCTTCTGATGAACATCGGCTCCGATCCATGCTTCTCTGAGCATGGGCTGCTGACGACGGCCGCGTATAGGATCGAGGGCAGTGCAATGAGCTATGCGTTCGAGGGCTCGGTGGCCGTCGCGGGATCGCTGGTGCAGTGGACGCGAGACCAGCTGGGCATGGTCTCATCGCCCAAGGAGCTGGATGCCCTTGCCGCTACGGTCCCCGACAACGGCGGCGTCTACATCGTCCCCGCATTCTCCGGCCTCTTCGCGCCATATTGGCGGAGCGACGCGCGTGGCGTCATAGCCGGCCTCACCGGCTACGCTACGAAGGCCCATATCTGCAGGGCGGTGCTGGAGGCGACTGCGTTCCAGGCGAACGACATCCTCTGTGTGATGGAGAGGGACAGCGGCGCGAGGATATCGAGCCTGAAGGTCGATGGAGGCATGACGAATTCGATCCCTCTGATGGCCTTCCAGGCGGATATCATGCGCGTGCCGGTCATCAGGCCGCAGATCGTCGAGACGACATCGCTCGGATCGGCATATGCCGCAGGGCTCACAATGGGCGTCTGGGATTCCCTCGATGCTCTCCGCGGACATTGGAAGGAGCAGATGCGATGGCTTCCTACGATGGATGACAAGGAGAGGGAAAACAAGGTAAAATTCTGGAAGAAGGCTGTCAGATGCACCCTTGGCTGGATGCCTGACGAGGAGAGGTGAGTGTTTCAGGTCTTTGAAGGATTGGCAGTTGCTGATTTGCTGAGGATGCTCGTTGAGACCGGTGTCCTGACGTTCGTCGTCTACAGGTTCTATCTCGCCATTTCGGATACGAAGGCTACGGAGGTCCTGGGGATGCTCTTCGCGCTTGCCGTCTTCTACCTCCTCTGCGACGTGCTTTCGCTCGATGTGCTCACCTCGATCATGCGCACCGTCAGCGTTCCCTTTCTGATGCTGCTGTGCGTCTTCTATCATCCGGAGCTCAGGAGGGCGTTCTCGTCATCCTCATCGAGGAAGTCGAGGCTCTTCAGGGGACAGCAGACGACGGGCGACCAGATCGATTCGATCCTCAATGCCTGCAACATCCTCGTGGAGAAGAAGAGGGGCGCCCTGATCGTCTTCCCGCGCCATACGGACATACAGTCGATCCTCGACTCCGGAACAAAGCTCAATGCCGATCTCTCATCGACGCTGATCCTGACGATCTTCGACCACGATACCCCGCTCCATGATGGAGCCTGCGTCGTGCAGGGAGGCAGGATCACATACGCCGCGTGCTATCTGCCGCTGTCGGAGCAGAGGAACATCAAGGCGACGTTCGGCACGAGGCACAGGGCCTCGCTTGGACTGGCGGAGGAATCCGATGCCGTCATCCTCGTCGTGTCGGAGGAGACCGGAGCGATCTCTCTGGCATACAACGCCAACATCTACTACGACCTTTCATCGGACACGATCAAGAAGACGCTGCTTAAGCTCCTCAGCTACCGCGACGTGCTTCCTGACGAGACGCAGCAGAAGGAGAGCTCGGAAGGAGGAGACAACGCATGAAGAGCAAGGCGCTTTCATCGGTTCTGCAGAACTGGATCCCAAAGATATTCTCCTTCCTCATCGCGCTCTTCATCGTGCTCTCGGTGCGCTTCATGAACGTCAATGACCGCGTGGTGACCCTCCCTCTGGATGTGATCCTCCCCACAGGCTACAGGGCCGCCTCGCTCGTGCCGGATACCATCGATGCCGTGATCACGGGATCGGACAGCATCATCTACCTCGTCGATCCATCGGAGATCAAGGCGACGGCGGACTTCTCCTCAGTCGATGGGGAAGGCATCGTCAGGGTGCCAGTCACGCTCGAGTACCGCGATGACATCTACACGCGCGACGGCCTCGTCGTCAGCGCACGCCCCTCCAGCGTGAGGATACTCTTCGAGGAGATTCAGTGATCAGGGGCATCGGCGTCGACATCTCCGCCCCTGAGAGGTTCGAGGATATGGGGGAGCGCATGCTCTCCAGGCTCTTCACCGAACGCGAGATCGAGAATGCACCGCTGCGCTCATCGGAGTACTATGCCGCCCGCTTTGCGGCCAAGGAGGCATTCGCAAAGGCGATGGGAACCGGCATCAGGGGCTTCTCGCTCATGGATATCGAGATCGTGGAGGATGAGAACGGCAAGCCGGGGTTCCTGCTCCGTGGGAGAGCTGCAGAGCTTGCAGCAGGCATGGTCCTTCATCTCTCGCTCAGCCATGAGCGCGAGATGGCTGTCGCGATGGTGGTAGCCGAAGATGCGCAGTGATTGGAGGCGCCCGGCGGAGTACAGCCTCCCCGGGGAGGGCGAGAGGCGCATCATGCTCCGCGTATCATACGATGGATCCGAATACCATGGCTGGCAGGCCCAGGGCAACGCGGTCTCCGTGCAGGAGACGCTTTCATCTGCGCTCTCGGATCTGCTTGGCACCAGGACCGAGGTCTATGGCTCAGGCAGGACCGACAGGGGCGTCCACGCGCTCTCGCAGGCGTGCCATTTCGATACCGCGTCGTCCATAGATCCGGCGCTATATGCCGTCATACTCAATACGAGGCTGCCCAAGAGCATCCGCGTGCTCTCATCCAATGAGGCTCCGGAGGGCTTCCATGCCCGCTTCTCGACGATGTCCCGCGAGTACTGGTATCTGATCAAGGAATCTGGGGCGATGCTGCCCTGGGACTGGGGGCATGTGACGCCGCTGAAGAAGCTTCCGGATCCGGATGTGCTCTCAGCGTATGCATCAGCGTTGCAGGGCACGCATGACTTCACGACGTTCGCCTCGGCCCGCGATCCATCGCCGTCGAAGGTTCGCGACATCTACGTCTCGGAGTGGGATGGGATCCGCGATGGATTCGGCTGCCGCATCCTGCGATACCGGACAGCCGGTAACGCGTTCCTGTACCATCAGGTGAGGAGCATGGTGGGAACCATGGTCGGCGCAGCGCTCTTGGGGGAGGATCCATCATCGTTCAGGGATCGCCTCGAGGGCAGGGACAGGTCGCTCGCGCTGAAGACGGCGGCTCCCGATGGCCTCTATCTTGCCGATGTGAGCTATGATGAGGGAAAATACCAGTGGTTCGAGGAAGAGCATGGGAGATAAGTCCACCGAAGCATATCTGATGTCGCTCATCGACGACGCGATCCGCATCGCCTCATCCGATCCGCTGGGGGAGGATATCCCGTTCGTCTCCTACAGGCTCAAGGAGAGGAAGGTGGAGAAGAAGGCGGAGATGCCGCTCGAGGGCCTGTATAGGGAGGCCGCGTCCTGCCATTCATGCCAGGGCTATGAAGCGAGGCGCACCTTCGCAGAGCCCGTATTCCGCATATCCCCCAAGGTCCTCTTCATCGCACCGCAGCCAGAGGGACAGCTCATATTCTCCCCGGATAGCCAGGAGATCTTCATCGCCTGGTGGAAGAAGTCATTGCTGCTGACGGAGAGGGAGTGGGCGCTCACGACGCTCATCAAGTGTCCGACAGGTGGATTCAGGAAGGATTCCGCCGATGCCTGCCGTCCATTCCTCCGCGAGGAGATGGCGGCGATGAAGCCGGAGGCGATGGTCCTCCTTGGCCGCGATACGGCAGCGTACATGCTCCGCAGGGATGAGCCGATGGATGCGCTTCGCCAGAGGCGCTTCGTCGTGAACCACATCCCCGTCTATGCGACATATACCCCGATCGACTATATACGGAATCCCGGCCTCAAGAGGGCGATCTGGGATGATATGCTCTTCATACGCAGGTGCATAGGAACGGAGGAGAGGCAGGCTTGAGATACGCAGAGGTCCTACTCGATCTCCCCTATGAGGCGTCATACAGCTACATCATTCCCGAGAGCCTTTCTGATGGAGCCGTCTTCGGCGTGAGGTGCATCGTGCCCTTCGGCAGGAGGCGCATGACGGGCTTCATCATCGATGCCTTCGACGAGAAGCCTGCTGGGGACTATGAGCTCAGGCAGATCGAGCGGCTGATAGACAAGGAACCCGTCTTCGACAGAAGCCTCCTGGATCTGGCGGGATGGATGAGCCGCATGTACTTCTCACCCCGGGGGCTCAACCTCTCGATGATGATCCCCTCCGGCCGCCGCGAGAGCGAGATGAGCCCATTCTACGAGACGACGTCATTCAGGCCCATAGAGCATCTATCGCCATCGCAGGAGCATGCCCTGGAGGTCCTCCGCACGGAGAAGGCAGGACTCTTCTACCTCTTCGGCGTCACGGGATCGGGAAAGAGCGAGGTCTACCTCAGGCGTGCCGAGGACACGATCGCGGCGGGCAGGCAGGTGCTGTACATGGTGCCGGAGATCACGCTGTCAGAGCAGCTTTCCGAGGAGGTGTATTCGCGCTTCTCCGGACGCGTTGCCATACTCCATTCCTCCCTCACGCCGTCCCAGCGCCTGAAGGCATGGCACAGCATCATGAGCGGCGAGACGGACATCGTCATAGGCGCTAGGAGCAGCGTATTCGCGCCGTTCTGCAACCTGGGGCTCATCATCATCGACGAGGAGCATGAGACATCGTACAAATCCTCAAGCACCCCGCGCTACCATGCGAGGCAGGTCGCCGAGTACCGGGCAAGGAAGGAGGGAGCAGTCCTCATCATGGGATCGGCAACCCCCTCGCTCGAGGCCTGGAAGATGATGGCGGACAAGCGCATCAGGCGCATCGATATGCCGGAGCGCGTCGGTTCGGGGCATTACCCGCGGATCGATGTCGTGAACAGCCTGGGGGAGAAGCGCACCATAACCCATGAGCTGGAGGATGCGATCAGGCGCACGCTGTCGCAGAAGAAGGGCGTGCTCCTCTTCCTCAATAGGCGAGGCTATACCTACAACTACGTCTGCCACAGCTGCGGGCATGTCATCGAATGCCCGAACTGCTCGGTCTCGCTGACGTACCACAAGAAGGAAGGACGCCTTGTCTGCCACACATGCGGCTTCTCGGAGCCTTTGGTCAAGGTATGCCCCGAGTGCCGCTCGCGCGATCTTTCGCCCCATGGCTTCGGAACGGAGAACATAGAGGAGGAGGCGAAGGCCCTCTTCCCATTTGCACGCATCGCGCGCCTCGATACGGATATCGCGGAGAGCGGGAAGGGCAGGACGCAGGAGATACTGCAGGGCTTCAGGGATGGGCGGATAGACATCCTGCTTGGAACGCAGATGATAGCCAAGGGTCTCAACTTCCCGCTTGTGTCGCTCATCGGCATCCTCAATGCCGATTCATCGCTCTCCATACCGGACTTCAGGGCATCCGAGCGCACGTTCGACCTGCTGCATCAGGTCGCGGGAAGGGCGGGGCGCTACCGCGATGACGGATATGTGATCATCCAGACGGCGCAGCCGTTCTCTCCGGCGATCGCTGCTGCTGCGGCGAACGATCTCGATCTCTTCTACTCGAAGGAGATGGATGAGAGGAGGCTCACGGGCTTCCCCCCGTTCTCGAGGCTGCTCAACCTCACGCTTCGAAGCCGAACCGAGGAGAAGGCGAAGGCGGCTGCGGCGGCGCTGGGGAAGGCCGCGTTCGATCTGGAGGAGAAGGGCGGGTATGAGGATATCGAGATATTCTCCCCGTCGCCATGCCTGGTGGAGCGCAAGGCACAGTACTACAGATACCACCTGCTCATCCGCTCGGTTGATGCCTCTCTTCTCCTCAGATTCTCCCACGAGCTCGTCTCATCGTTCAGGGTTCCCTCCTCCGTGTACATGGAGATCGATATGGACCCCGTCTCCTTGATGTAGCTGTTGACGGTCCGCCTCGGCTCTGCAATCATTCGCAGTATGGAGATACTCGTCATAGACGGACAGGGAGGAGGATTGGGGAAGGCATTGGTCGCCGCGCTCCGCTCCCGCTTCCCGGAGGCATGCATAAACGCTGCCGGCACCAACAGCATCGCCACGCAGCAGATGCTCCGCGCCGGTGCAGACCATGGCGCGACTGGTGAGAACCCTGTGGTCGTGCTCTCGCGCACCGCAGACATCATCGTGGGACCCATCGGGATATGCATCGCCGACAGCATGTATGGCGAGGTCACGCCGACGATGGCGAAGGCCGTGGGCGAGGCGAGGGCGAAGAGGATACTCGTTCCAGTGAACATCTGCGGCAACATCGTCGTGGGTGTACCCGACACCTCCCTTTCTGCTATGATAGACGGAGTGATCAGGGCGGCAGAAGCCGTCCTCAAGGCCTGAAGGCTTCAAAGAACCTCATCGATAGCCGCGTCCAGAAGGGCGCTGGAGCGCAGATGCCGTCGATAGCGGCAGAGGATATCTCATTCTCGTATGGAGGAGAGGATGTGCTCTCTTCCTTCTCATTCACCATACCCGGACCAGGGACCGTTGCAGTGCTCGGCGCCAACGGCTCCGGCAAATCCACGCTCATGAAGCTCATTGCGGGGCTGCTTCCGCTCAGAAGGGGACGCATCGAGATCGATGGCCGCCAAGTCACGGAGGATAATGCCTTCAGCATCCGCCGCTCCATCGGAATCGTCTTCCAGGATCCTGACAGCCAGTTCGTCTCCCCTGTGCTGGAGGAGGATACGGCGTTCGGACCTGAGAACTACGGCTTCAGCCGAACGGAGGTCATGAGTCGCGTCGATCGCAGCCTTTCGCTTACGGGCCTCCAGGACAGGCGCAGGAGCGCTCCCCAGCTTCTCAGCGGTGGCGAGAAGGAGAGGGCGCAGCTTGCGGGCGTCATCGCCATCTCCCCGGATATACTCATTTTCGATGAGGCGTTCTCGATGCTGGACCTCGAAGGACAGCGGAGCATGCATGACCTCGTCGCTGCCCTCAAGGAGGGAAGGATCGTGGTATCCATCACGCACAGCGCTGAGGAGGCGGCGCTTTCAGACCGCGTCATCCTCCTTAGAAGAGGACGCATCGCAGCCGATGGACCATCGGAGGATGTGCTCTCGGACATGGATCTCCTCTCAAGCTGCTCGATAAGGCCGTCCTATGCGCTTCGCCTCACATCGGCGCTGAGGGAGGCGGGCATCGATGCTCGGTTTGCGATATCCGATGATGGCCTGAAGGAGGCGCTATGCAGCTTGCTCTGAAGGATGGAACGCTCACAAGGGATGGCTTTTCATTGGAGGCCTCCATCTCGTTCGATGATGGGCTTTGTGTCGTGATGGGGCCAAGCGGCGCTGGAAAGACCACGCTGCTCTCCCTTCTCTCCGGACTGGAGAGGATGGATGGCGGAAGCCTTATGCTCGATGGGGAGGCCGTCACAGGATACGACAGGCGCATCGGCATCATATTCCAACATCCTGAGCGGCAGCTCTTCGCCCAGAGCGTATTCGATGATGTCTCCTTCTCCCTGAGGCGCCTTGGGCTGGGGCGGGAGGAGCGGAGGGATCGCACGGCATCGGCGCTGAGGGAGGCCTTGGTTGATGAGAAGCTCTGGGGGGTCTCTCCGTTCGCGCTCTCCGGCGGCGAGAGGCGACGGGCAGCCATCGCCGGCATGGTCGTCTCCGAGCCATCGGTGCTGCTGATGGATGAGCCGACTGTTGGTCTCGATGCCCCTTCGTATGGCTATCTCATGGGCATCGTCGAACGCTTCAGGAAAAAGGGCATCGTCGTGATGGCGACGCATGACGATGAAGCTGCATCCAGGGCGGACCGGATCGTCTCCATGGACCGGGGAAGGATCGTCTCCGATGGCGCTCCTGTCGATGTGCTGTCCTTTCCCGGAGCCGTCCTCTCCCGTGCGCTGGGACTGCCTTGCATCCCGCCGGTCGAGGAGCTGGCGGCATTGATCAAGGGGAGGATGGCATGAATCTCCTTGGAGCGTATGTCCCCGGATCCTCGCCCCTGCATCGCCTGGATCCATGCATCAGGATGCTGTCGTTCTCCATCATCTTCGCCGCTATCGCGATATCGGACAGCATCTGTGGATATCTTTTGTCGCTGGCAGCTGTCGTGCTGCTCTACCGCATCGCGGCTGTGCCGCTTATGCCAAGCATCCGCACGCTCTGGCGATTTAGGGCGTTCTTCATCACGGTGTTCCTGATGAATGCCTTCTTCCAGCCCTCCGACGATCCGTATCTGTCCTGGTGGATCGTGATGTTCTCCTCCGACGGGATAATCATGGGGGCAAGGATGGTCCTGAGCGTGATCCTCCTGACGCAGCTCTCGTCGCTATTGACCGCTGTCGCGACGCCGATAGCCATCACGGATGGGCTGAGGACGCTCCTTCATCCTCTGTCCATCCTCCGCATTCCGGTGGACGAGGCCTCCGCGATCGTATCGATCGCCATCAGCTTCATCCCCGTGCTTGCTGCCGAGAGCAGCAGCATAATGCTCTCCGCCGCATCGCGTGGTGCGGTGCCGGAGGGGAGGAAGGCAAAGGAGAAGGCATTGTCGCTCATCCCGCTTGCGCTCCCTCTCTTCCTCTCCGCCTTCAGGAGAGCCGATGAGCTTGCTGCGGCCATGGAGGCGCGCGGCTACAGGGGCGAGAGGCTGAGGCGGAGGCGTATAAGCCTCTCATTCGGGGGACGGGAAGCCTTCTCGCTCCTCTTATCGATATCATTGCTGATCGGCGCCATCGCGCTGAAAGGAGTTCTCTGATGGATAATCTCAGGAAAACGCTTGCATGCTCTGTCTGCATCGCGCTCTGCGTCGTGCTGCCGATGGCCTTCCATGCCATCCCGCAGGGCGGCGTCCTCTTCTCGCCCATGCACCTGCCGGTGCTTCTCTGCGGCATCGTTACCTCATGGCCGTTCGGCCTCATATGCGGAATCGCGGGGCCGCTGCTCTCCTCGCTCTTCACAGGCATGCCGGGCGCTCCCATGCTGCCGCAGATGATGGTTGAGCTCGGTTCGTACGGCTTCATGGCCGGTCTGATGATGCGCCTTGCAGGACGGGGCGGAAAGCTCTCCGGGGTCGTCGTGAGCCTTGTCGCCGCAATGCTCTTCGGCCGCATAACGGCGGGGCTGGCACGTGCATTCATATTCGCACGCGGATCGTACTCGTTCCCTGCCTGGATCTCGAGCTACTTCGTCTCATGCCTTCCCGCGATCATCATGCAGCTCGTGCTGATCCCGCTGATCTACGCGGCGCTGAGGAAGGCCGGCTTCGTGGACAGGAGGATGGGATGACGCTGCTGGAGACGATCGAGGAAGTGGATGCCCGCATTATCGCGATCGATGGGCGCTCCGCAGCAGGGAAGACGACGCTTGCAGGGAAGATCGCATCAAGGCTGGGGGCAACGGTCGTGCATATGGACGACTTCTTCCTTCCGTTGGAGCTGAGGACCCCGGAACGCCTTGCCGAACCTGGAGGGAACGTCCACTATGAACGCTTCGAGAGCGAGGTCCTGCCATTCCTCCGCACCGGAGAGGCATTCTCGTACAGGAGGTTCGACTGCTCATCGATGGACTACTGCACGCACCGCAGCATCGTCCTTTCCGGCACGATCGTCGTGGAAGGCGCATACAGCCTCAGCCCACGCTTCGGATGCTACTGGGACCTGTCCATCTTCCTGGATATCGACAAAGAGGAGCAGCTGGAGAGGATACTCAAGCGCGGAGGCCCGGAGAAGGCCGAGGCGTTCGGTGCGCGCTGGATACCGATGGAGGAGAAGTACATCGCAGCC
Source organism: uncultured Spirochaetaceae bacterium (assembly GCA_944392735.1). GTDB lineage: Bacteria > Spirochaetota > Spirochaetia > Sphaerochaetales > Sphaerochaetaceae > Ornithospirochaeta. The sequence goes on from CALXXR010000166.1 coordinate 10,690, forward strand.
TTCGGCATCATGGGCCGTGCCGATATCGTCCTCGACGGCGGTGCCGGTTGCCAAGAAATCTGCTGAAGTATACCATTCAAGGCATGTTGGATATCTGCGTTTTAGGCGATGAGCTCCTCAGGGAGGAATGCTCAGACATAACGGAATTCGATGACGCGCTCAGGATGCTTGCGGACGCTATGGTCGAGACCCTCGACGAAGCCGATGGCGTGGGGCTGGCAGGCCCCCAGATCGGCGTGCCGAAGAAGATCTTCGCCATACATCTCAGGGGTGAGGAGCCGATCATCTTCATCAATCCCTCGATCGTAGCGACGAGCATCGAGGAAGGGCCGTATGAGGAAGGCTGCCTCTCCATCCCCGGCGTATTCCATGATGTGATCAGGCCGCTTCGCGTGACCATCCAGGCACAGGACGTCTCAGGCAAGGCATTCACCATCGAAGCCGATGGCCTTCTTGCCAGGGCTATCCAGCATGAGAACGACCATCTGCATGGCAAGCTCTACATCGACCACCTCGATGAGAAGGAGCGCGAGAAGGTCGTCAGGGCGTATGAGAAGAAGAACAGGATGAGAAGAAGGCAGAAGGCGAGGGTCTGATGAGGATCGTATATGCCGCAACTGGAGCCATCGCCGTACCGCTTCTCGAAGCGCTGGCTGAGCATGATCTGGTATCGCTCGTCATAACCGCGCCGGATGCCCCAGGAAAGAGGGGAAAGGCGCTGATTCCATGCCCCGTCAAGGCGCGTGCGCTCGAGCTTGGGCTGGAGGTGTTCCAGCCGGAGACGATAAGGAGGGAGGCGAGGGAGCATGTGGCTTCCTACGGCGCCGATGCGCTCCTCTCGTTCTGCTGCGGCAAGATATTCGGACCGAAGTTCCTCTCGATATTCAAGGAGACGTTCAATGTCCATCCATCCCTGCTTCCCCGCCACAGGGGACCTTCCCCCATATACCAGGCGATCAGGGATGGCGATGGGATGACGGGCATCACGCTGCAGAGGATCGGGCTTGGCATCGATGAGGGCGATGTGCTCGGAGTCCTCCCGATCGAGCTCGATGGCACTGAGACGGAGGGCAGCCTCTCGGAGCGTGTCGCAGGCCTCGTCCCTGATTTCGTCCTCCCGATCCTCCTCGGCGTTCCCCATGCCGTGCCTCAGGAGGGGGAGCCGACCTATACGTCGTTCGTCTCCAAGGATGATGGCAGGATCGACTTCTCCAGAAGTTCGGCAGATGTGCATGCCCAGATCCGCGCCTGCTCGCCATGGCCGAAGGCATATGCCATGCTCGATGGCGCTCCGCTGTACATAACTGGCGTCTGGGGCAGCGGATTCTCGATCCAGAAGGAGACCGTGCCGGAAAGGTGCGGTACAATAGTGTCGCTGGAGAAGGGCAAGGGCCTCAGGATCGCCCTGTCGGATGGGTACATCTACGCTACGAGGCTCCTGCCGCCGATGAAGAAGGAGATGGATGCGGCCTCATTCGTCAATGGCCGCAGGGATGCGATAGGAAAGGTGCTGGAATAGGAGGTGCGCATGAGAAGGAAGGCAATAGCGGCATTGATCATCTTCTTGTCCATCGTTCTGCTGCCTGCCTCAGCACGCCCCCGTTTCGCGCTCGTCCTCTCCGGCGGCGGCGCCAAGGGCATCGCCCACATACCGATCCTCATGGAGCTGGATAGGCGAGGGATCGTCCCCGATCTCGTCGTCGGGACCAGCATGGGCGCCGTGATAGGCTCGTTCTATGCCGCAGGATACTCTGGCGAGGAGCTGGAGAGGCTCGTTGAGAGCACGGACCTGATGAGCTACTTCCTCCATCTCTATGCAGTGCGCGGCTCGGAGACGCTTCCAAGCCCGTTCACGGATTATGATACGAACCTCCTCACCGTCGAGTTCGGGTCATCTGGATTCGGTGCCTCGAACGGACTCGTCGATGATCAGTACATCAACGGATTCCTGCGCCGCCACCTGTCGAAGGTGCTGGACGTGAGGGACTTCGACGATCTATCCATCCCATACAGGGCGATAGGAACGGATATAACGAATAAGCGCAAGGTCGTCTTCTCCACAGGCTCTCTCTTCGACGCCGTCAGGGCATCCATGGCCATACCGGTCGTCTTCTCCCCTGTGCGGCTCGATGATGGAAGCTACATCATGGATGGAGGCCTGGAGGATAACCTGCCTACGGACATCGCGAGGGATCTGGGAGCGGATATCGTGCTTGCAGTCGACGTCAACGATGCGCGCCACATCCATGGCGAGCATCGCAACGACATGTCGACGCTCTCCGGTTCGTTCACCCAGTTCTCCGATTATCTGACGGAGCCCAATTCCGTCGAGAACTACGATGAGGCCGACTGGGTCATCGTACCAGACACAGCAGGCTTCTCATCCCTCGGCTTCGGCAGCACGGAGGCCATACTCGATGCAGGGCGCAGGGCTGTCGAGGAGAATATGGGCGTATTCGATGCCCTCGAGGATGAGCTTGCCGAGTGGATCCCGGATATGGATAGGATCGGCTACGGCTCCATCGAAGCACCGGAGATCGTGCGAGTGACGATCGACGAGGAGATCCCCGTCTCGGCGCTTCCCGAGCTCGAGGAGTTCGTGGGAAGGTCGATGGACTACTATACGATGACCGAGTTCGAATCCCTCCTTGACGACATACGGCGCCACGAGGGGCTCAAGGCCGTGACATATGATATCCATAACGGGGTGATCGAGGTCGAGGGAGAGCGCTATCCGTCGCTTTCGGGAAGCCTCTATCTTGGGCTTACCGGCGGCATCGGCGTGCGCTACGATGGATCCGATGGCAGAGAGCCGTTCTTCGCCTACACGCCATACTTCACGATATCGGGCACGACCGCGCTGCTGCCGCGCCTCATGTTCGACTATGGCGTGATCGTCAACGAGGGCATCACGGTCGAGGGCGGGGTGTCCTATCCGTTCATGTCATCGGCATTCCTCTATGGCAACCTTGGACTGAGTTACGGACAGCAGGCATACAGCTCGATCCCAGGCACCATCGACTACACATTCAGCGATGACGTCGAGCTCTTCCTCCGCGCTGGCATCGGCTATCTTCCCATGCGCGAGCTGAGGATGGATGCCATCATCGGCTTTGAATACACATACCTCGGCGGCGATGGCTTCGGGCGCAGGCATTTCGTCCATCCATACATAGGACTCGGAATCGTCTTCGACGCGTACGATGGCGCCTCCGCTGCGGACAACGGCTTCGAGGCAGGCGCAACGCTGGAGTTCGGCGGCGACTTCCCCAGCCCGATGCTCTCATATGCATTCTCTGCTGACATCTTCGGCTGCTTCGGCCCGACCGATATCTTCAAGTTCATATTCGACTTCGAGACGGAGACGATACGAAGGCCGATCGATCTCGCCGCTGCATACGCATCGACGAAGATGGGGCTCGCCGTCTCCGACCGCATCTACGCCATGGGCGGCATCAGGCTTCCGCTCCCGCTCTCGTTCTTCGTCGATGCCGGAATCTTCATCGAAGCCTTCGGAGGCAGGCATGACGATCTCGAGCACCAGGCATCGAGGAGCCTCGTGCCATACTCCGAGCTCTCGATGGATACGAGCATGATGGATATAGGAGGATACCTCGGTGCCGGAATAGCCACGTCGTTCGGGCAGATCACGGCAGGGCTCTACATCTCCGCAACCCCGCGCGTCTCCTTCATGGTCGGTATCGAGTGATGTATTCGCGCTGGAACGCATATTCCTCCTATCTCAAGGCAAGGTATGGGGAGCCCGTCTACCGCATCGGCGTCGACGGAGGCTTCTCATGCCCCAACCGCGACAGGGAGCGCCATGGCGGCTGCGCGTTCTGCGACGGCACCGGCTCGATCGCGGTCTATCAGCGATCGGCTGAATCGGGATACAGGCGCACGGCCGCATATGATGCGAAGAGGGCCGATACGATCCTTCCTCGCCTTCTCTCGATCCGGGAGCAGATAGAGCGTGGAAGGGAGTTCCTTGGAAGACGGTACGGAGCGCGCCTCTTCAGCCTCTCGTTCCAGTCATGGACGAACACCTACGACAGCGTCGACAACCTCCGCCGCATCTACGATGAGGGGCTCTCGGCCATGCCGTTCAGGGAAATGATCGTATCGACGCGTCCCGACTGCGTGGGGGAGGATGTGCTGGCGCTCCTGGAATCGTACATATCTCCAGATCTCGATGTATGGGTCGAGTTCGGACTGCAGAGCGCATCCGATGGGACGCTCAAGGCGATAAACAGGGGGCATACGGTCGCCGATTACGTCGATGCAGTGGAAAGGGCCCATGATCATCATCTCAAGGTCGCGACGCATGCGATCCTTGGGCTTCCCGGAGAGGGAAGGGAGGACTTCATACGAACTGCGAGGTTGATAGGCGACGTTGGCTCTGAGGCGGTGAAGGTGCATAATCTTCATGTGGCTGGGGGCACGCTCATCGCCTCGTCATATCTTGCCGGGGACATCACCGTGATGTCGGAGGAGCGGACGCTGGAGAGCACAGAGATCTTCCTGCGCCATCTCAGGGCGGATGTTGTGGTCGAGCGTCTGATATCGGAGACACCGTACCACAGGCTGCTGGCGCCCCGCGTGTTCCCAGACAAGTCGAAGTTCCTTCAGCATCTGGAGAGGAGGATGGAAGAGCATGGAACAAGGCAGGGCGATCAGGCCTGAAGCGGTGGAGCGCATAAGCGCCGCGCTCATCAAGGCGGCGAGGGTCCTTCCCGATGATATCGAGAAGAGATTGGAGGAGGCCATGCCGTCAGGCGGCAAGGCCGAAAGCGTCATGGACGCAATCAGGCGCAATCTTGGGATATCCAGGAAGACGGGTCTTCCGATGTGCCAGGACACGGGCGCATTCTGGTGCCTCGCCGAGATCGGGAGGGATTCCGATGCGTCGCTTGCGGCAGTGGAGGCACTCATCATAGAGGGAGCCGCCAAGGCTGCAGAAGATGGCTTCTTCCGCCGCTCGATCGTCTCCGATCCAGTCGGCACCCGTGCCAATACAGGCACGAATCTCCCTCCGTTTGCATACTATGAGCCCGTCGATGGGGATCGCGTCGTGCTTCATTTCCTCCTCAAGGGATTCGGTTCTGAGAACTGCTCCAGCGTGAGGATGCTCAATCCCACCGCAGGCGAGGATGGAGTGGTGGAAGCTGTCGTGGATATGATGAGGGCAGCTGGCGGAAAGCCATGCCCTCCCGTCTTCCTCGGAGTCGGCGTCGGAGGAACGATGGACAGGGCCGCGCTACTCTCGAAGAAGGCCTTCTTCCATGGCAAGGAGAGCAGGAGGATGCTGGATGCGGTGAATGCCCTCGGCATCGGTCCCGGCGGGCTCGGCGGATATCCGACGGCACTGGGCGTCGATGTGCTTTCCGCGCCGACGCACATAGCGGGCCTTCCTGTTGCGCTCACCGTCAACTGCTGGGCGGAGCGCAAGGCGACGATCGTCTTTGAGAGGGGGGAGATATGAGAAGGGCATTGCATCTTCCGTATGCTGAGGAGGAGCTGAGGGCGATCGAGGCTGGAGATGACGTCGTTGTATCCGGAACGCTCTATGTCGGACGCGACCAGGTGCACAGGAGGCTTTTCGAAGCGATCTCGGCAGGAGGAGATCCTCCATTCCCATTCGAGGGAAGCGGCATCTACTACATGGGGCCAAGCCCCGCTCCGGAAGGCTTTCCGATAGGATCTGCTGGTCCCACGACAAGCGCGAGGATGGATTCGTTCTCCCCATTCCTCATTTCCCATGGCCTGAGGCTGATGATCGGCAAAGGTCCACGGAGGGAGGAGGTGAGGAAGGCCATCGAGGATCATCAGGGGCTCTATCTCCAGGCATTCGGCGGCTGCGGCGCGCTCTACGCATCATGCATCAAGCGATCCGAGGTGATCGCATACCCGGATCTTGGCCCTGAAGCGCTCCTGAAGCTTGAAGTCGAGGATTTCCCTGCAATCTGCGTCATAGACTCGCGTGGACGGCAATATCATATGTGATTATTCATAGTGGCATGGTCTCATTGATTTCCGCCTCGAGATTTCCTATGGATTCCATTAGATCTGAAATGATGGTTTTACCCTAGGCAGATTTCCTTGATTGCGTGATAGATCCAATCCGTACACTCTTTTGCTTCTTCCAGACAGCGGTTCTTCTCTTCCTTGGAAAGGTTCTTGGAGATCCTATCGATCGTCTGCTGGTCCATGTTGTCCTTTCCTAAGGCCTTCAGAGCATGAACCACCAGATTCGTCTTGTAGGATAGCCCTGTTATCTCCCTGTTTGCTCTATGCTTGAATGATAGCTTCACCTTTCCGATTTCATAGGTCCTATAGGGGCCATCGCTGAAATATGACCATCCATATGGAACCTGTGTCGAAAGTCCTAGGAGATTCAGCGCGGTATTCCCGTCAGGAGCAATCGTCCAATGATTGTTTCGGGCAATCGCCTCAGCAACCGCTGATGGGCTGCATGCGGCATTTTCTCCTAAGGCAGGACTATACCGTGGTTTTTCATAGACTCCATGCATAATCCGGAGCAGGTCTCCGGATTCTGCGAGCCTCTTCAGAGTTTGGCGTATCGTCGCCGAATCCGCGATATCTGCAAAGTCAGAACCGATGAAGACTGAGCCTTCCGGAGCATTCTGTATTCGTTTCCTTATCATTCCTGCATATCCATCAGCCATGGCATGATCCTTACATTTGTCACAAATAATATATAATATATGTGACATAAGCTTATCATCGGAATGACACCCAGTCAAATGATGCTACTACTGCGGGAAATGATCGGTCCATTCCTCTCCGCATTGCATCGACTTTGCCTGCAATGCTTCTTGCAATCGAGATCGAGGATTTTCCAAAAATGCGAAAAGGGCACGTAGATCATTGATTGAAGCTTGCATCATGCATTGCTTTGAAGGTTTGAATGGTATTATCGGAATGTATCAGCTAATAGGTTCTCCTGACGAATTAGGATTTCGGATGAATATGCATGGCTGCAGAATCATTCAGCAGAACGTTTACAGTGAATCCAGACTGGGGCATCAGGAACCTTGAGAAAGCCATCGACAACGGATCTCCTACAGTAAAGAGGCTGAGCACTCCAGAGGCCAAAGCCAGATTCAAAGAGGCAACCACGATGACGCCTGAAAAAGCTGAAAGACCAAAGGCGAGGTATGGCGGTCGCGATTGACGCGATTCCTTCCTGAGCAGTTCACTGCCCCAATCATCTTCATCATCCATGGATTAGGTATTATCATGGAGGCATGAAGACTTTGAGGTTTATATCGCTTGTTGTCTTGGCGTTTCTTCTCGCTTCATGCTCTGGCTCGATCGGCAGGCACGATGGCGGGGCTGAAAATGAGCTCTCGTTCGCAGCCGATGACGTGAAGACGATCATGTCATGCTCATATATGACTGCTTCATCGTATTCATCCTCCGCTGATGGTGCTGTCGAAGGTCCATCGTATCTGTCGTGCAATACCGCCGACGATCCATGCTTCAGACCCATGGTGTTCATCACCAGCAAAGGCAATCGCGTCATCTTCCAGGATCCTCAGATCCAGGAGCTCGGCGATGGCTACTGCTTCGTGCGTGTATCGAACGTGGTGGCCATCAGAAGGGAGCCTAGGGTCGAGTATGAGGACACCGGACGGAAGGATGAGCATGGAAACCCCATAATGGAGCAGAAGACCGCATATGTCGAGGTCTCGACTGGATATGGCAGCAATTTCGCCATCATCGATCAGAATGCGGACAGGGCCTTCCTCATCAATTCGCTGGAATACTCCGACGACTGGCTTTATGTGGATAGGGCATGGGCAAGCGACCGAAGCCTCTACTTCTTCGGCTACCGCATGGATTCCTCCACTGCAGGCTGGACCTTGTATTCGATCGGCAAGGGGCAGCTCGCGGGCGGGCATCTGACGGCAGTCACGAACCCAGCTGCGTTGGACCTCTATGATGTCTATGGCGTTTCCGACGAGGCTGTGCTGCTCAGCGGAAGCGAAGGGCTGTACATCATCGACCGTCAGGGCGGCTACTCGCCGCAGCATATCATTCCGAAGGACTACGCCATGGACTACGGCGATGCCGGGACGATGGTGCCGTTCGATAACCCGGGAATTGCCATCCTCGATCATTCGATCATCTATGACTTCCAATGTGTCCGTGGCTATAGCACAGGAAGTTCTGGATACAATGTCGCATGCCTGTCGTATGTCGTGGAGAACGGCAGCCTGAGGGACAATGGATGCACGTTGTATCCGATACCGTTCCAGATTTCGGATTGGAGCCGGATGGAGAAGATCGCCCAGTATGAGCGAGGAGGCAGGCTCGAGGCGTATTATGTGATCGCATATGACGTGAACGAAGCTATAATGCGCGTCCAGGTCGGCAATGGCCTGCCTGATGTGGAGATCGTGCAGCTTTCAAGCGAGGATCGTACTGCCGGGCACTTCGAGGCCAATGGCAGCCGCATGTACTGGATCGGAGGCCATGACGACAACATCAATGGCTCCTCGATACGCTGCTATGACTTCGACAGCGGTTCATTCGGCCGCTTCCAGATCATGGGAAAGCCTGCAGCTGGATCGGATTTCAGCATCTCCGATAACGGAACGATCATCTTCACTCAGTACATGAGCGATGTCGACGTGGGCATTTACAGCTGGAATCCCAATCTGGAGGATCATCCCACGCTTTTATCCCTTAAGCCCGGCGATGTCCATGCAATCGTGGACATCAGTACGCTGTAGGAGGTGCCATGGCCTTAGATGCCGAGAAGAGGATGCTTTCGGAGCTGAAGAAGGGCAGGCACCCATCCCCATCCGATCTGGGACTGGGGAAGGAGGAATTCGTGGCTCTGGTGTCCAAGGCTCTGGAGAGGGGCCTCATAGAGGGCGTGTACGTCTCCTTCTGCGACAGCCAGAGCGCTGATGGGCTTCTCTCCTCTGCCAGCCTTACCGAGAAGGGTATGGAAGCGGCAGGAAGCGTCCGGCGCTTCAGCCTCTTCCGGCGCCGCACTGATTGATGAACAGTGCTCCTTCAAATAGAATCGAGGCATATGAACGTTAAGGATGAGCTTCTGTCCATACTCATTGAGGAGGAGACGGGCATCTCCGGCTCCGAGCTCTCGGAGAGGATAGGATGCTCCAGGATGGCGATATCCAAGAGCGCCGCGGGATTGGCGGATGAAGGATACAGGATCACGGTCTCCAGAACCGATGGCTATCGGCTGGAGAAGAGCGATGTGCTGTCCCTTCCGATGCTTGAGCGCGCCTTCAGCATCCCCGTCTATTACCGACCGGTCTGCAGAAGCACGATGACCGAGGCCAAGGATCTGGTGAACAAGGGCGTGGAGGCTCCGTTCGCTGTCGTTGCTGGCCGTCAGGAGGGTGGCAGGGGCAGGCTTGGACGAAGCTTCTTCTCACCCGAGGGCGGGGTATACATGTCGCTTGCCATACCAGGCTCCTCAATCCCTTCTCCCGATATGCTCACCACCGCGGCATCCCTTGCAGTTGCCAGGGCAATCGAGGCGCTGACTGGAATCGGATGCTCGATCAAATGGGTCAATGACATCTATGTCCATGGACACAAGGCGGTAGGCATACTCACCGAAGGGCTCGTGAACATGGAGGAGGGGGGCTTGGACAAGGCCATCATCGGCATCGGGGTGAACCTGCAGCAGGGTGCTGAGCCGATACCCGAGGATCTGAAGGAGAAGATGATCTTCCTCTATCCTTCCGGCAACGCGCCGGTGACGCGTGCAGAGCTCTCTTCGCGCATCGCCGATGAGATCCTTGCCATACAGGGGGAGGACTTCATCGATGAATACAGGTCGAGGTGCTTCATACTCGGCAGCTCGATAACGGTTGTGAAGAACGGCGTCGAAAGGCCTGCCGTAGCGATAGATGTGGATGACCATGCCGCTCTTGTGGTAAGGTATCCCGACGGCAGTATAGAAGCGCTCTCCTCTGGAGAGGTGACGCTCAGGATATGAGAGGTTGACTATGCTTAATGAACTGAAGAACGAATGGAAGCAGACGATCGAATCGGAGCTCAGAAGCTATCTCGGCACCGAGTCGATCCCGGAGCTCACGATCGGCATCCCTCCCAAGAGCGAGATGGGCGACGCAGCCTTCCCGATGTTCCCATATGCAAAGATCGCGGGCAAGGCCCCAGCGATCATCGCGAAGGACATCATGTCCGCCCTCTCCGGCAAGGATCATCCTGCAGGGGAGATGCTAATCGCTGGCCCATACCTGAACATCCGCTTCGATATCCCGGCCCTCGCTTCATCGATCATCGAGGATGCGGAGAGCCATGATGCGGAATATGGCCATGTGGACGACCTTTCCGGAAAGCGCGTGATGCTCGAGTTCTCCTGCCCGAACACGAACAAGCCCCTGCACCTTGGTCATAT
>CALXXR010000167.1 GCA_944392735.1 uncultured Spirochaetaceae bacterium
CTTCACCTTGGTCAGCACATCGTTCGCCGCTCCCTGGTAGATCGCCTCGACTTCGATTCCGCTATCCTTGCCGATGGTTTCGTTGAAGTCCTCGATGATCTCATCGAATGCCGTTCCTATCACGCCGGAGTTCGAATGCCAGATCGTTATGATCCCATCGTCCTCGGAGCTTCCTGCCGCAGATGCGCTGATCGTCATCATCAGCAGCAGAAGGGCCAATGCAGCTTTCCTCATATCCTCCTCCCTATCATCATGATCCGATTCCTCCGGAGAGCGCCTTCATCAGGGCCTTCCTCCCGGCAAGGAGAAGGATCAGGAATGGCAGTGTTATCAGGACGATCGAAGCGAACTGCGCTCCGGTCTCCCCATGCTCGGCGAAGCCAAGCATCGTGATCCCGACCTGCACCGTCCTCATCCGTGGCCGCGTCGTGACCAGAAGCGGCCAGAGATAGCTGTTGAATGAGGCGATGAAGGACTGGATCGCTATCGTTGCGGCGGCAGGCGCCGTCAGCGGCGTCAGTATGGATGCGATATACCTCAGGTCCCCGGCGCCATCGATGCGCGCGGCATCGTAGATATCCCTGTCATATGAAAGGTATGCGCCGATGAGGATGATCGCCGAAGATGCGGAGAACACCGAGGGCAGCACGATGCCAAGGTAGCTGTCCAGAAGCCCCAGGTGCGCCGTCGTCACGTAGTTCTCGTAGAGCATGGCATCGGATGGGATGAACAGCGTCGATGCAAGCGCGATAGCGATCGGCCTCTTGCCTCTGAACCTGATGTGCGTGATCGCGAAGGCTGTGAGCGTGGAGACTGCGAGGCGCAGCATGGATGCCATCGCTGCCGTGATGAATGAATTCAGCACATAGCGCGGAAAGCGGCTGTGGGCAGCGGCAAGCGCATAGTTATGCAGCGAGAAGCTGGATGGAAGGAGCTTCGCCGTCTCTGCCGTGAAGTCTCCAGGGGAGAAGAACGAGAGGGATAACGTGTACAGGAGGGGGAAGAGCACTGCCGCAGCCAGAAGTGCGGTCAGGATGATCCTTATGGCCTTAGTCAAAGCGGCGCCTCCTTGCGGAGAGTGCCATGATGATGGCCGAGGCCGCCACCATGATGACGGCGATCGTGTTCTCTGCGGCCCTGTTGCCGCTTCGGAACGCCTCCAGATAGTAGTAGTACATGATCGTCTCGGTCGATCTGAATGGGCCTCCTTCCGTGAGCACCATGACCGGCGCTGAAATCAGCAGGGCATCCTTGAACGCCATGAACACGGTCACGGCGAGCATGCTCCGGATCAATGGAAGCTCGATCGACGAAAGGATCCGCATGCTGGATGCCCCATCGATCATCGCGGCCTCGATGACGCTTTTGTCGATGCTCCTGTATGCGGACGAAAGGAGTATGTAGTCTATGGCGAAGTCGAGGAAGACGCCGAGGATGGCAAGGACGATCATCGCTGTCGCTGGGCTGTCCAGCCAGGCGAGGTCGGTGCCGAGGATGCGGTTGGCGATGCTCACGCGGCCCCGGAACATCTCCTTGAAGACCAGGGCAAGCGCGGAGAGAGAGAAGGCGAGGGGGGATATGAAGATGCATTCTCCTATGCTGGATATCCTTGATTTCCTCCTCGTGAGCGTCGCGGCAAGCAGCGTCAGAAGCGTATTCAGCGGAAGGAAGATGATGATGAAGCGAAGCGTATTGCCTACGCTCGAAAGGAATGCGCTGTCGGTTAGCGTGGAGGCGTAGTTCCTCAGCCCGGCAAGCCCGAGCACCTTCCCCGACTGCGATATCGTCAGGAACGATCCTATGAGGCTCTTGGCAAGCGGAAGGAACGAGAAGAGCAGCGCCAGCAGCAGCGCTGGTGCAAGATAGATGAATGCCTTCCGCTCATTCTTCTTCATAACGTTAGGAAATGTAGCTCCAACGCAATGGATTTTCAAGATGCTTTGACTTATAATTCCTTCTAAAACAATGATATATCTTACAGAATTAAATCTAACGTAAAGTTTGGTTATGTAAGGTTTTCTGAGCTATATGGATTCAGGGAATGCATTTGTCCGATGATTTCGCTGCATATGGAGCAAGCTTGGAGTGGATAATGGGCGGCAAAGGGATTAGACTGGAATGAGAATATCAGCTGGAGGAGAGAGAATGAAACCTACGCTTCTTGTAATGGCTGCGGGACTCGGTTCCCGTTATGGCGGAGTAAAGCAGATCGATGCAGTCGGCATGCATGGCGAGACGCTCCTTGATTTCGGAGTCTACGATGCATTCCATGCCGGATATGGCAAGGTCGTCTTCATCATCAGGAAGGATATCGAGCACGATTTCCGCGAGCGCCTCTTCGATAGGATCGCACGCAATATGGATGCGGATTATGTATTCCAGGACAGGACAGCGCTGCTGACAGATGAGGAGGCTGCCGTCTCCGCCGAGCGCACGAAGCCCTGGGGAACGATCCAGGCAGTGCTCTGCGCACGCGATGCCGTGAAGACGCCGTTCACCGTCATCAATGCCGATGACTACTATGGCCGCAGTGCATATGGCATCCTCGGCGACTATCTCTCGACGCTCAGCAACGATGATACCACGCACGCGATGGTCGGATTCATCCTCAAGAACACGATGAGCCCTTCGGGCTCCGTATCCAGGGCGATCTGCGTGATCAAGGATGGCGTGCTCGAGTCGATGGAGGAGAATACGAAGATCGAGTACACCGCTGATGGCGGCGTCGTCTCCCACATGCCTTCCGGCGATGTGATGCTCACCGGAGAGGAGTCGGTCTCGATGAACTTCTTCGGCTTCACGCCAAAGGCCTTCGAGAGCTTCGATCAGTACTGGGAGGACTTCAAGCGCAAGAATATAAGGGAGATGAAGGTCGAGTGCCTCCTTCCGAACGGCGTTTCGGAGATGGTCACCTCCGGCAAGGGCTCGGTGAAGGTCTTCTCTACCCCGGACAAGTGGTTCGGCATGACCTATCCTGAGGACAAGGCCAACGTCATGGCGGAGCTCAGGAAGAAGATCGAGTCCGGCTACTATCCAGAGAAGCTCTGGGAGAGATGATCACTGGGCTGTGACATCGCTGTTGTTCGCGATCTTCTCGATCGGCGTGTAGCCTTCGCCGAGTACATGGAACGTCTCCTGTATGATCATGAAGGCGCGTGGATCAAGGGACTGCACGACGCGTGTCAGGCTCGATATGTTCTGGTTCGGAATCACGGTCATCAGCATTGGCCGTGATTCTTTCGTGAAGAAGCCCTTCGCGTCGACCACCGTGGCGCCGCGGCCTAATTCATCGATGATGTACCTGCCGATCTCATCCATCTGCGAGGAGATGATGTAGACGGTCTTCGCATAGTTGGTTCCCATGGAGAGGACCACCTTGTTGATGGCTATTCCCACGATGTACACGACGATGAGAGCCACAAGCGCCGACTCGATTCCGAAGAAGATAGCGGATGCTGCAATGATCGCGGCATCGACGATGATCATCGATGTGCCGAGGGGTATATGCGTGTATCTGGCTATGATCTGAGCGACGATGTCCGTTCCGCCGGTATTCGATCCGGACTTCATCACGATGCCGATTCCGACTCCCGATATGACGCCGCCGTAGAGCGCTGATATCCAGAGCGACATCTCCTTTGAGTAGTCTAGGATTCCCTCCGTTCCGAGGAACTCTGTCCATACCCACATGAAGAACGAGAGCAGCACGGAGCCCAGAAGCGACCGCACGCCATACTGCTTGCCGAAGAGCTTCACTCCGATCAGGTAGATCGGGATCGTGATGGCGAACGATGTGGTGCTGAGGTCCCATCCGAGCGTGTGGAAGAGGATCGTCGAGATGCCGGATACGCCACCTGGGGCAAGCTTGGCTGGGTTGAAGAAGACGACGATTGCGAATGCGGTCGCAGCGGAGCCAAGTATGATGTAGAGATAGTCGACCAATACGCGCGTGTTCCTATTCATTCCGTTCCTTCCTGATCTTCGGCTGTGATTCCAGCCTTTCGTTCTCAAGCCTGTCCAGAAGCGTGGTGGCATCGCCTTCCGCGATCAGAAGGCGCCTGACGCTCTCCGCGATGAATCCTTCCTCCGTGCCTTTGTCCAGCATGGCGATGAATGGATCCCAGTAGCCGCAGGCATTCAGCAGCCCGATGTTCCTGCTGTGGTATCCAAGCTGGCGCCAGGTGTAGATCTCGCTGAGCTCCTCGATCGTCCCGATGCCGCCAGGCATGGCTATGAAGGCATCGGATCTTTCATACATCATCTTCTTGCGCTCATGCATGCCGGGGACGATGATGATCTCCGATTCGACGTTCCTGCGCCTGACCTCCGGAACATCCATCGCTTCAGGCAGTATGCCCGTGACATGGCCGCCACCCGAACGTACGGTATCCGCGATGATTCCCATCAGTCCGATGCATCCCCCTCCATAGACAAGGGATATCCCTCTCCTCACCATCTCGGCGCCAAGCTGGCGCGCATAATCGCCGTACTCCGGCCTCCTTCCCGTGGAGGAGCCGCAGAAGACGGCTATGCTTCTGATTGTGCCCATGGCGCCCATTATAGCATTCCTTCCGCTTATTCATAGTACCCGTCTGACGATTCGGAAATGCATGCTGCGGATGGTCGTGCAGATGGGAATCGAGCAGGACGGATCCGCTTCTATCCAGCTTTTCCTTGCTTGGAGATGCATGGCATGCTTCTGCATAGTGCTTCACAGCAGCTGGGAATTGACTTGCGGCATGGATTGTGTGGGCTTAGAATGATTGAAGTATGGCTTGGCCATCAATGGAGATGATATGCAGGGACTTAAGAAAATCGTTTTGGCACTGGCTTGTTTGCTGATGATCATATCCATACCGCTTTCAGCAGCGGAGATGACTGTCAGATGGGCATGGACCCATGATGATCCGGCAGTGACGGCGTATCGCTACCAGATCGATGGAGAGGATCCAGATGGCTGGACGGTCGTCGGCTCCGATGTCACCTCCATCGAAATCGCTGGACTCGACGCTGAAGCGGAGCATACGCTCCATCTCCAGAGATCATATGATGGCGAGAACTGGTCGGCGTCCGCCACCAGCACGGCAAAGGCAGATCTCTCGAAGCAGCCTGCCGTGAGGATCTACAGGTACGGCGGCTATGAGCTCAAGGCGACGGTCGGCGCCGGAGAGACGACGATCGAGTATCCAGCAGCTGCATCCAAGGCGGATGTCGAGGCGTTCATCGCATATGAAAACAGCCTCCGCGGACTCGGCGATCTCGGCATCGTCTATACCCTCGGCGACGGCGAGGCTGAATTCGCATATCCGGAGCAGTACACCAAGGATATCGTGATTCCGCAGCTCGATGCGCTCGTTGAGGATCTTGTCGCATACATAACTGCACCAGCGCCCGCAGCAGAGAGCGCGGCCGAGGCGCCTGCTACTGCAGCTCCGATCGTGAGGACATACAGCTTCGGCGGCTATAGCCTCACTGCAACGATACAGAAGGGCAGCGCGACCATCGAGTATCCTGCCATCGCCTCCGACGATGAGGTGAAGGGATTCATAGCGCTTGAGAATGCGAAGTATGGTCTTGGAGGGCTCGGCGTGGTCTATTCGGTCGATGGACCGGGAAAGGCCTCCTTCTCCTATCCTGAGGCATACGCTCCTGAAGATGTGGCGAAGGAAGTCGATCTCCTTGTCGAGGATCTGATCGCCTACATCACCACGCCTGCTGCGGAGATGGAGCCTGAGGCCCCTGTCGATGAGCCCATCGTGAAGAGCTATGAGCATCTCGGATACACGCTCACGGCGACGATCGGTACCGGAGAGACGACGATCGAGTATCCTTCGTTCATCACCAATGAGGAGGTTGGGGCGTTCTTCGCAGTGGAGAACGCGAAGTATGGGCTTGGAGATCTGGGAGTGAGCTACGCGTTCGGCGAGGCTGGAAGCGTGGAGTTCACCTATCCTGAGGAGTATTCGAAGGAGACCGTGGCAGCAGAGCTCGATCTTCTCGTTGCGGACCTCATCGCATACGTCACGCCGGCTCCCGCTGCGGTGGATGAGCCCATCGTGAAGAGCTATGAGCACCTCGGATACACGCTCACGGCGACGATCGGCACCGGAGAGACGACGATCGAGTATCCTTCGTTCATCACCAATGAGGAGGTTGGGGCGTTCTTCGCAGTGGAGAACGCGAAGTATGGGCTTGGAGATCTGGGAGTGAACTACGCGTTCGGCGAGGCTGGAAGCGTGGAGTTCACCTATCCTGAGGAGTATTCGAAGGAGACCGTGGCAGCAGAGCTCGATCTTCTCGTTGCGGATCTCATCGCATACATAACGCCGCCGGCCGCTCCCGAGCCTGAGGAAGTCGAGGTCGCTGAGGAGCCTGCTCCCGAACCGGTGGAGGAGAGTGCTCCGATCGCGCCGATCGCTCCTGTCGAGCCAGTAGCCCTCAGCGAGGATGAGCTTGGCTTTGCGTTCTCGCTCCTTGTGAAGGGCGGCGTCGCCTCATCGTTCGATGATACGTTCACGTTCGATGGCAGGATCTTCGCGGAAGCTGGCGTCGGCCTTGATTTCGCCAACATCCTCCCGATCGGCAACCACTTCGGATTCGGACTGCGCTCCGATCTTGTTGTGAACTTCATCCCGAAGGCCACCGGCAAGTGGGATATGGCAGATAAGCTCCAGTACTTCAATCTCTTCAACTATGCGGAGATGACATCGCTGGATCTGAAGCTGATGATGGACATCACGGCAGGTCCGATGGAGCTCTACCTCGGCGGAGGCGCAGGATTCGCAATCGGCAATCCGCATGACAATGATGCGGTCTCCACATACCTTGCGCTGGGAACATTCGATGTCGGTTCGGTGCGCTTTGCGATGGATTGGTTCGCCTCGGCCCTCGCTGGCGTCCGCTTCCACATCGGGGATGTCTTCTCCATCGGTGCGGAGGTCTCCTACCGCTATATGGTCGAGTCCGCCAAGCATATCGGCACAGCGGATCTCGTTCTCGGATTCACATTCTGAGAAGAACTGCGAAACAGGAGGGCTGGGGAACCAGCCCTCTCGCTGTGACTGGAGGTCATATGATCGAGATAAGGAAGCCATCGGCTGAGGATGCTGAGGCGATCTACATGATGTACGACGCCATCGTCGATGACACGGAGGGCCGGACGGAGGCATCTCCGAAGTGGACGAAGGGCGTCTATCCCGGGCTGGAGTATATCAAGGGGGCGATAGAGCGCGGTGATATGTTCGCAGCCTTCGATGACGGCATCGTTGCAGGAGCCGTCATCCGCAATGGACGCATGGCTCCAGGATACGAGGATGTGGAATGGAGCGTAGAGGCAGGCGCTGATGAGGTCTTCGTGATCCATACCCTTGGCGTCAGCCCGCATCATCAGCACCGCGGAATCGCCTCGCTTCTGACGGAGCGTGTTGCCCAGGATGCCCTTGAAAGCGGCAGGAAGGCGGTGCGCCTCGATGTCATCGATGGCAACTATCCCTCGGTGAAGCTCTTCGAGAAGCTGGGATTCATCAACCATGGCCAGCATATCCTCAGATACGATGGGATGGATGGAGTGCCGTTCACGCTGATGGAGCTTCCCATCGTTCGTTGACCGCATATTGTTAATTGGATATTATCCTGAGTAGAAGGAATAGGCAGGCTCTTTTATGAAAACCGACTGGCTGGACTACAGCCTCGATTATCTAAGATTCACCATAGAAGCGGATGGCGAGGCGCTCTCGCCGGAACTCGAAGGAAAATTCAGGGAAATACTTGAAGGCAACGTGGCGGCGGAGAAGGAGATCGCTGCGTTCATCCGCCAGGCGGGTCTCGATGCATCGCTGTATAAGGGCGATGAGGATGAGATGTCCTACTATCCTGAGACAAGGTGCCTCGTCAATTACTTCGGCCTCAAGGACAAGCCGCAGCTCAAGCGCGTGGACAAGATGGTCTCATCGTTCCGCACGGCAGAGCTTCTCCGCTTGCCTCTGAAGATGCCTTACAACTTCGATCACCTTGTTGCGATACACTCCCATCTCTTCGGGGATATCTATCCATCCGCAGGGATGATCAGGGTGTCGTCGCCGAAGAAGCATAGGGAATACTGCCAGCCTGAGTACATCATCCCCCAGGCTGAGAAGCTCTTCGACAACCTCCGCCAGAGCAGGTACCTGATGGGCATCGATGATGTCGATGACTTCGTCAATGAGCTTGCATACTACATGGGCGAGGTCGAAGCGCTCCATCCGTTCATGGATGGCAATGGACGCACGACGCGCCTCTTCTTCGATTCCATGGCGAGAAGCGCTGGATACATCATCGGCTGGGGCAGCTCCGATCCCGATCATTTCCTGGAGGCGAACGTCGCCGCGCTCGATGGAGACTATCAGGCGCTCATAGACGTGCTTGAGGAAATCGTGGTTCCCATCGAAGACAAGGACGAATAATCATAGGTTTCAGAAGGACTTAGCACTTCTGATTCTTCCAAACCCTCCCTATTTTCAAAAATCTTCAGATAAACACTTGACAGAATTGAACCGGGGGGGGGTAGTCTGTTATCAGATTAATTTGGAGGAGTGGAATACGATGAAAAAAGTATTCATAGGAGTGCTCGCAGCACTGATGCTCTTTGCATTCGTGGCTTGCGACAATTCTGGTTCAAATGCGAACCCTGCATACATCGCATATGTAGAGGCAACGCAGAACTCAGGTGTTGTTTACGTAGAAGGCGAGAAGGTCGATCCGGCAGACTTCACATTCAAGGGATATGATGTCATTGGAAACGAGGTAGCTACGATTCCTTCGTCGATGTTCTCAAGCGCTGATCCGGCTCTTACAGCTAAGGATGACAATGCGATTACATTCACATCTTCTGTTTCTAGCATGTATGGTGCTCTTACGGCTGAGGTTGAGGTTGCTGCAGAGGAAGTCACTGGAATCAAGGTAGATGCAACAAATGCAGAAAAGACATACTACACAGTTATTGCTGATTATGCTTACGAGGATGAAGATGCTCGCAAGGAAATAAGCAAGAATGGTATTGTTGTAACTGCTATCTATGAGGGCGGCGAGAAGATCATCGACAATGAACTCGTAAGCTTTGATGAAAGCAAGATGGGTGACTGGGACGAGGCAGTGGATGTTTGCACAATCACTGTTAAGTTCGCCGAAGAGACAGCAACATTTGATGTAACGCTTGCTGAGAATCTTGTTAAGAGCGTTGAGCTGTTGGCAACAAAGGATTACAAGCTTTTCACAGATGTTACTGGCAAGGATGTCCTCAAATATGCAACTTCTGGTAAGGATGACACAAATGGCGGCATCTACATGAACAAGATCATGCAGGGTGGTGAGACTGTTCTGATTAAGTCCGAGACCGGCAACATCAAGTATTACAGTGGAGATGCTGGAGACTACACATTTACATCATGTGATTCTGTTGTAATTCCTGAAAATGGTGGAACGATTACTGTTCGTGCGAAGTATGTCGGAACAGATTGCGCGGTTGGTGCAACGAGAACTGATGATATTGCAGTAACCGCAGAGAAGGATTCCGTTGCTAAGGTTGAAGTGACAGCAGTTCCTTCTTCACTTAAGAACATCAACTACAATGAGGAAGAATCGCTTTCTGGCGTTACTGTAAAGGTGACAATGGCTAGCGGGGATACGCCGGCTACGACTGTTGCTCTTAAGAATGCTGAGTCCGAGGCAAAGGATAACTACTTCGTCCTGAGCCAGATGGACCTTACAAAAGCAACTGTCGGAGACAGAATTTCCATTACATTCTCTGGTGTTGCAAAAGGTCAGCCGTTCTCGAAGACGACAGCTGTTCTGATTGTGGCAGATAGCTCAACTGAATCACCAGAGGTTGGTGGATCGAATATCTAAGGGAAATCACAGCCTGTTCCTGACCTGACATGGATCAGGGACAGGCGCTCGTTCTAGGAGGACGAAATGGAAGAAAGAAACACGTCCCTCCGGAAACACAGGATTCCCTCAGAGAAAAGAAAGGAATGCCTAGAGCTCTTTGAGCAGGGATACGGATACAAGAAGACCGCACAGCTTGCAGGACTGAACACCTATACGGTCCGCGAGTACAAGCGCAGGTATGCTGCCGGGGACAACTCCTGGGCAGAGAAGGGCGGCAGGGCTGCCGTTCTATAAGATAGGGTAAGAAGCGGATATTCCCGCTCTTCCGTATATCAATGTCATGGGTCCAGACTTAGCTTGTGCGGTCTGGACTCAACTTTCAAATCAGGGCTGCTTTGTCATCTTGTGATTCTTGTTATTTCGGCAGAAACCCGGATTATTGCCGAATTGGTAGTCGTTGAAGGCTTTCATTTGATGACGCTTCGGC
This sequence comes from uncultured Spirochaetaceae bacterium, assembly GCA_944392735.1. GTDB lineage: Bacteria > Spirochaetota > Spirochaetia > Sphaerochaetales > Sphaerochaetaceae > Ornithospirochaeta. The sequence continues at coordinate 10,352 of CALXXR010000167.1, forward strand.
AAAAATACAGCCCCCGCTTCCGATACCCGGGGGCTTTGGATTGAATTACCCATGCCTACAACGGCATCTGTATTCTCCCATGGGGAATGGATGCCGTCAAGCCTGATTTCATTCGCCGCTCTTGCCGTAATTGGAGAGAACGCGTGCCGAAGGATCATCGACATTGCATCCAGGCCAGCTGCTGTGAGGCATCCAGAAGCCTGGGATCATGCGATGCTGACCGGGATAGAAGCCTTCGAATATCTCCCTGTAGAGAAGGGATTCCGGAGTGAATGGCCTGCCATCCTCAGGATACTTCATGTATTCCTTCTCTAGATCCTTTCCTGCATAGATCCTCTCCGCATGCTTCTTCAGTCCGTCGACCATGCTGTGGCCGACAGCATCGCTGAATGCTGCCTTCTCCCTCCATAGGATGTCGTCGGGAAGCCAGCTGCCATCATCGAAGGCCTTTCTGAGAAGGTATTTCCCATGACCCGTGCGGTTGAGCTTCATCTCTGGATCTATGGAGAGCACATAGGAGGCGAAGTCCAGATCCCCGAAGGGAACGCGCGCCTCGAGGCTGTTGTCGGCTATGCACCTGTCGGCCCTGAGCACATCATAGGCGTATATTTCGCGGATGCGCTTCTGGCTTTCCTTCTCGAACGCTTCTGCGCTGGGAGCGAAATCGGTGTACTTGTAGCCGAAGAGCTCATCCGAGACCTCTCCTGTAAGGAGCACCCTTACGTCGGTGTTCTCATGTATGTATCTGCAGAGCAGGTACATGCCCATGCTTGCCCTGATGGTCGTTATGTCGTATGTCGCAAGCGACTGTATCACCTCAGGCAATGCGGCGATCACCTCAGCCTCCGTCATCGTGACGTTCGTATGCTTGGCTCCTAGGTATTCGGCTGTGCGCTCTGCATACTTGGAGTCGATCGGATCGGTGTCCATGCCGATTGAGAATGTGCGTATGCCCCGACCGAGCAACTTCGTGGCTATGGAGCAGACGAGGGAGCTGTCGAGCCCGCCAGAGAGCAGGAATGCGACCGGCGTATCCGAGTCGAGGCGCTTTTCCACGGCCTTGATGAGCTTCTTTCTGATATTCCCTGCAACCTCGTCCTCGCTTCCGTATGCAAAATGATCCACCTGCGATATATCCCGGTAGCAGATGAACCGACCATCCTTGAAATAGTATCCGGGAGGGAAGGGCATCACGGTAGCGCAGAATGGCGTAAGCAGGCATGCTTCGCTTGCGAATGCGATATTGCCGTCACCGTCATAGCCATAGAATAGGGGGCGTATCCCAATCGGGTCGCGCGCTGCGATGAAGCCGTCTTCCGGATCGTATATGACAGTCGCGAATTCCGCATCCAGCATGGCGAACATATCCTCGCCATGCTTCTCATAAAGCGGAAGCACCGTCTCGCAGTCCGAATCGGATCCGAATGCATATCCCTCGTTCTCGAGCTGCCTGCGGATATCCCTGAAGCCATAGATCTCGCCATTGGTGATGCTGAAGCGGCCATTGCGTTCGAATGGCTGCATGCCACGGGAGTCAATTCCCATGATGGATAGGCGCTGGAAGGCCATATACAGGTCCTTCCCGGGTGAGATGAGCTTGGCCTCGTCGGGGCCGCGGCGCTCGGTGCGCTTGAGAAGGCTTCTTATCTCCGTCTGCCCCAACAGGTTTCCTCTATAGGCGAATATAGTGCACATATCCCCTCACACTGCAGCATAGAGCTGGCTGTACGATTTCGATTCATCGGCTTCGATTGCGATGAAGCTGCCCGACATGCAGCGGTCTGCCGAAAGGGAGAACACGGAGGCGAAGTCCTCGATGATCGGCTTCAGGATCCGCTCCTTCTCCTCTTCATCCACATTCCTCCTCACGAGCTTGTCGGAAAGGTTGAGTGGAGTCCTTTCGGTCCTCAGGTAGATCGTTCCGGCATACATCCCGTTGCCGCAGAAGTATCCTGTTATGTCGCGCTGCTCGTCGCCGAGGCCCAGCACGATGATGATCCCGCCTGCAAGGTATTCGCCGAGGAACGATCCTGTGCGTCCTCCGATGACGAGTGTGCTCTTCCTGTCCTCGTACGCCTTCATATGCACTCCCGCACGGTATCCGGCATCGCCGAGTACGTATACGCGTCCGCCGCGCATGCCGTACGCGAGCGCATCGCCAGCGGATCCCCTTATCGCCACGAGTCCGGAATTCATGGTATCCGCGGTGGCATCCTGGGCATTGCCGTCCACGTAGATGGTCCCTCCATCAAGATAGGATCCCAGCGCGTTTCCGGGAGTCCCTTCCACATGGAGTATCCCGCTCTTCATGCCGCACCCGATGTAGCGCTCTCCCAGGCATCCTGTGACCTCCATCTCCTCGCCTTCATGGGCCTTCAATGCATCAAGCCCATCCTTCCTCATGTCCACTGTCCTCATTTCATTCTCCTGCGTATCCGATTCCGAGTATCTCCAGCTCCTTGGCATTGAGATCCACGCCCTTCAGGGCCCTCCTGTTTCCGCGCAGCGCCTCGATGCTGTTTATGCCCATGCCGCCCATGATCTCCTTGATCTCGCTGGTCCAGGCCTTCACCAGGTTGCCGAGCCTTGCCGCGCCCTCCTCCGGGTCGAGCCGCTTCGTCAGCTCTGGATCCTGCGTGGCAAGACCCCATGCGCATCTTCCTGTGTGGCATGAAGCGCAGATGTGGCAGCCAAGGGCGCATAGCGCAGCTGTTCCGATCGAGACTGCATCGGCTCCAAGCGCTATCGCCTTGACGACGTCTGAGGAGTTGCGTATGCCGCCGGAGGCGATGACGCTCACGCGGTCTCTGATCCTCTCTTCCCTCAGCCTCTGGTCGACGGCTGCTATGGCGAGCTCTATGGGGATTCCTACATTGTCCCTGATGCGCTTCGGAGCTGCTCCGGTGCCTCCTCTGAAGCCATCGATCGAGATGATGTCGGCTCCGCTTCTCGCGATGCCAGAGGCGATCGGCGCGATGTTGTGCACGGCAGCCACCTTGACTATGACGGGCTTGCGGCCGTCTGTCGTTTCCTTTATCGACATCACAAGCTGTGCAAGATCCTCGATCGAGTAGATGTCATGGTGCGGGGCAGGGCTGATGGCGTCGAGGCCCTCAGGAACCATCCTCGTCCTGGAGACATCGCCGATGATCTTCTTCCCCGTGAGATGCCCGCCGATCCCAGGCTTTGCTCCCTGTCCGATCTTGATCTCGATCGCAGCGGCTGTGTTGAGATACGTTGCGTGCACGCCAAAGCGTCCTGAAGCGACCTGCACGATCGTGCTGCGCTTGTATGGATAGAGGCTTTCATGAAGGCCTCCTTCTCCTGTGTTCCAGTATGTCCCGAGCTTCTCTGCAGCTGCTGCAAGGGCCTTGTGCACGTTCAGGCTGATGGCCCCGTAGCTCATGGCGGAGAACATGATCGGCGTCCTTAGCTCCAGGTGCGGCGGAAGGTTGTCCACGAGCCTGCCGCTTCCATCGCGCTCTATCCTCTCCGGACGCTGGCCGAGGAAGACAGCTGTCTCCATGGGCTCCCTCAGCGGATCGATCGATGGATTCGTGACCTGGCTTGCGTTGAGGAGCATCCTGTCGAAGTAGATGGGGACGTTCCTTCCAGGAGCCCCCATCGACGAAAGGAGGACGCCTCCTGTCCTTGCCTGCAGGAAGATCTCCTTCATATCGCTTTCGCCGAAGACGCCGTTGCCGCGGAATCTGTTCCCATCCTCCGTGATGAAGATCGCACCGGTCGGGCAGAACGAGACGCAGCGCTGGCAATCCACGCACTTGTCGTGATGGAGGATGAGCGTCCTATCCTCTCCCGCTTCTATCGCACCGAATGAGCATTCCCTTGCGCAGCGCATGCATGAAATACAGCCATCGTCCTTCCTTATCCTATATCGTCTGTCCATCCTTCCTCCCGTCCAGCGTGACTATCACGGCCTCTCCTCCGCGCGGTGCCCATATTCTGTCGGGCTCCGGCTCGATGCACCTTATCGCGGCTTCTTCGGAACTGAAGTAGACTGTCCTGCCTTTCTCTGCAGCGACCAGGCTGCGGAGCTTGAGCCTGTCGTTGAGCGCCATCATGCCGCCGCTGAATCCCACGAGGATCGAGAAGGGACCGGTTATGAGGAAGGATGAGAACATCTTCCTCAGATAGGAAAGCCTCTTCCGTTCCTCCTCGTCCTTGGAGGCTATGGTGGTCCAGAACGGTGCGGCGATGACTTCGGAGCTCTCCTTCATCGTCAGTCCCTGCTTCCTCGTCAGGTAGTCGAGTATGTATGCGATGACCTCCGTGTCGGTGAGCAGATTGCATGAATAGCCGTGCATCTCCACCGAGCGCCGGTTCGCGTCGTATGACGATATCTCCCCGTTGTGCACGACCGAGAGGTCAAGCAGTGAGAATGGATGGGATCCTGCCCACCATCCGGGTGTGTTGGTCGGATAGCGGCCATGCGCTGTCCAGGCATATCCCTCATACTCCTCGAGCCTGTAGAAATCCGCCACATCCTCAGGGTATCCAACGGCCTTGAATACGCCCATGTCCTTCCCGCATGAGACCACATACGCCCCTGGTATCGTGTCGTTGATTGCGATCGTCGTCCTCGATGTATACTCATCCTCGTCGAGCTGGCTGTCCTGCAGCATGTGCGGGAGCGGGGTGACGAAGTATCTCCAAATAAGAGGGGCGTCCGAGATCTTCGGCGTCTGCCTCACGGGGATCTTCGAAAGGTTTATGATATCGAAGCGCCTGTCCAGGAAGCGTTCTGCCTCCTCCCTTGCGCTTTGGGAGTCATAGAGCACATGCAAAGCATAGAAGTCCTTGTACTGCGGATAGATGCCATAGCCTGCGAAGCCGCCTCCAAGGCCGTTGGACCTGTTGTGCATCACGGCTATGCTCCTGCGTATCGCCTCGCCGTCGATGCGCCTGCCGTCCCTGCAGAAGATCCCGCTTATCGCGCAGCCTGAGCTTATCCTCACTTCTCCTTCTCTTTTCATCGACCACCTCTTGGAATGAGAAAAGGGCGCTCTAAGATCATCTCTTAGAACGCCCTTGTTCCATGCGCTTTTCTACGACATATCCGAGCGGTTTGTCAATTGCTCAAATGGATATAGCCTGAATAAAAATCCAATTTGCTGCATAAGGTGCTTGACGCTATGTGCCGAACGTGCCTATGATTCCGCTTGAAGTACAGCAAAGGCGCTGCGGAGTGAAATCTGCAGCGCCTTTTCTTGTCAGGAAGGCATTTGGGATTGCTGCTGATCCTTGGCATGCTGCCGCAGCCTTGGATCCAACCCATAGCCTCCCTGCAGGAGATCTCTGTTCTGGATTCGGATTTGGATAGGAGGATATCATGATGAACGTGCCAGAGATGTTCGGTTCCATGGTCTTCAATGACCATATCATGCGGGAGATGCTTCCGAAGAAGGTATATCAATCGCTGCAGAACACGATGATAGAGGGGAAGGCCCTCGATGAGGATGCTGCCGATATCGTCGCGGCGGCGATGAAGGAGTGGGCGGTAGGCAAGGGAGCTACGCATTTCACCCACTGGTTCCAGCCGATGACCGGCGTGACGGCAGAGAAGCATGACAGCTTCCTCACCGTGGACAAGAACGGCTCCGTGATCATGGACTTCTCCGGCAAGGAGCTCATCAAGGGGGAGCCAGATGCCTCATCGTTCCCATCGGGAGGGCTTCGCGCGACATTCGAGGCCAGGGGCTATACGGCATGGGATCCGACGAGCTATGCGTTCATCAAGGATGACACGCTCTGCATCCCGACGGCGTTCTGCTCGTATACCGGCCAGATACTAGATAAGAAGACGCCGCTCTTGAGGAGCATGGACGCCATCAGCCATGAAGCGGTCAGGGCCCTGAGGCTCTTCGGCAAGAACGTGAAGCGGGTCAATGCCACGATCGGCGCCGAGCAGGAGTACTTCCTCATAGACAAGGAGGATTTCTCCAAGCGCCTCGACCTCAAGCTCACAGGCCGCACGCTCATTGGCGCGCCGGCTTCGAAGGGGCAGGAGATGGAGGACCATTACTTCGGCTCGATCAGACCGCGCGTGAAGGCCTTCATGACCGATCTCGATGAAGAGCTGTGGAAGCTCGGCATAACGGCGAAGACGGAGCACAATGAGGTCGCTCCATGCCAGCATGAGATGGCCCCCATATTCGACAACGCCAACAAGGCCACCGATGCCAATCAGCTCACGATGGAGATGATGAAGAAGGTGGCGGAGCGCCATGGCTTTGCATGCCTGCTGCACGAGAAGCCCTTCGAGGGGATAAACGGGTCGGGTAAGCACAACAACTGGGCGCTGAGCACGGATGATGGCGAGAACCTGCTCGACCCAGGAAGGACCCCGAAGGACAATGCCCAGTTCCTGCTGTTCCTTACAGCCGTGATCAAGGCGGTTGACGAGTACCAGGATCTGCTGAGGATCAGCGTTGCGAGCGCTGGCAACGACCATAGGCTCGGTGCCAATGAGGCGCCTCCCGCGATCGTCTCGATATTCGTGGGCGAGGAGCTGGACCATGTCATCTCCTCCATCGTCGACGGAAAGCCATTCGATGGCGGCGGATCCTATCGTCTGGATATCGGCACGGATGTGCTTCCGAAGCTTGCGCGAGACAACTCGGACCGCAACAGGACCAGTCCATTCGCCTTCACCGGCAATAAGTTCGAGTTCCGCATGCCCGGCTCGTCGTTCAACATCGCATGCACGAACGTGATGCTCAACACCGCCGTCGCTGACGCGCTTGCTTCCTTCTGCGATGAGCTAGAAGGCGCCAAGGACTTCGAGGCTGCCCTCAACGAACTGGTTGGAAGGGAGCTTAAGGCGCATAGGAGGATACTCTTCAACGGCAATGGCTACAGCCATGAATGGGAGGAGGAAGCCGCGCGGAGAGGGCTTTCCAACTACAGGAGGACACCCGATGCCCTTGTGCACTACTGCGATGAGAAGAACATCGAGCTCTTCAGGCGCCACAGGATATACACCAGGGAGGAGATGGAGTCCAGGCTGGAGATATCGCTGGATGAGTATCAGAAGGCGCTGCACATCGAAGCTTCGACGATGCTTGAGATGCTCAGGCGCCAGATACTGCCTGCAGCGATGCGCTTCTCAGCGTTCCTTGCGTCCTCCATACAGACGAAGGAGAGCATAGGCATGAGCACCGGTGCGGAGAATGCCTTGGGGGAGAAGGTGAGCGCACTGTCCGATGAGCTTCTTGCCCGGATCGAGGAGCTTGAGCGCCTTTCATCTGGATTCCCCAGCGATGCAGAGGAGGCCGCCTTCTATGCTGCAGACTCCGTCATACCTGCGATGGAGGCTGCCCGCCGCGCATGCGATAGCCTTGAGGCGATCACGGACAAGTCGTTCTGGCCGATTCCGACGTACTCGGACATCCTGTTCTACGTCTGAATCGATGCCCTGCAGGTGGCTGCTGCCTGCCGCCTGCGGGGTTTTCCATCCTCAGTTGAGGCTTGAATGAAAAATGGGGCTGCCGAAGCAACCCCACGTCAACTGGAATGAAGATCTCAGAGATCTTCGTCCTCGAATGTCTCGATGTCCATATCCTCGGCATCGAGTCCGGCGGAGAAGTCCTCCGCTTCGGAAAGCTCCTGGGAATCGAGCGTGCCGAAATCCTCGAAGCCTTCCAGATCGCCGAGCGTGGTATCGAGCTCATCGAGAGCTGAGGCAATGGCCTGATCGATTGCAGCCTGGTCAGTGCTGAGCTTGTCGTAAAGGTCCTGAAGCTCCTTGTTGTGGTTCTCGACTAGCATGAACCTCGTCTGGAGTTCCTTGTTCTCCTCGCGCAGATGCTTGATGAGTCCAACAGCCTTCTGCACTCTCATCAGCAAGAGCCTGGTGTTTTCGATCGTGGTCATATAACCTCCTTAGGCGAGCGCCTTCTTCACCTCTGACACGAGAGCTGCGAATGCAGCCTTATCCTCGATGGCCATGTTGGAAAGAGCCTTTCTGTTGAGGGTGCTGTTCATGAGCTTGAGGCCATGCATGAACTGCGAGTAGTTCAGGCCCTCAGCCTGTACGGCTGCGGAGATCCTGGCGATCCAGAGCTTCCTGAAATCCCTCTTCTTCTCCTTCCTTCCGCGGTATGCATACTGACCTGCCTTTGCGACAGCATCCTTAGCAATGCGGTGGTTGGTGCTTCTCCTTCCCCAATAGCCCTTAGCCTGATTGAGGATCTTCTTCCTTCTATCCGAACGCCTGGTTCCATCTACTGCTCTTGGCATTTCTCACACACTCCTTAGTTTGCGTAGGGGAGCATCGACTTTGCTCTCTTCTCTTCGACTGCGGAAAGGATTCCACCATGTCTCAGGTGCATCTTCCTCTTGGAGCTCTTCTTCGTGAGAATATGGCGGAGGCCCATCTTCTTGTAAGCCACCTTGCCAGATCCCGTCACCTTGTAGCGCTTGGACGCTGACTTTCTTGTTTTCATCTTAGGCATATCTACCTACCTCTCTTCTACGCGCCGCAGGGAACAAGAACCCCTGAAGCTGCGGTATATGGTCTCCGTGCGGAGATCCTTTCACTTTGCCTTGGAAGGGGAGACAGTCATGCTCATCATCTTCCCTTCCATCAGAGCGCCCTTGTCCAGATTATACTGCACTCCGAGCTCGGTGAGGGCATCGAGTATCTTGTCCAGTACAACCTTTCCCAGCTCGGGATGGGCAAGCTCCCTTCCGCGGAAGCGGATGGAGACCTTGACCTTGTTCCCCTGCTGGAGGAATTCGGCAATGGCCTTGCTCTTGGTTTCCAGGTCATGCTTCTCGATCTTAGGCTGCATCCTGATCTCCTTGATCTTGACGACAGTCTGGTTCTTCTTCGCTTCCCTGGACTTCTTCTCCATCTCATAGCGGTATCTGCCGAAGTCGAGTATCTTGCAAACGGGAGGATTCGCATTGGGGGAGACCTCTACAAGGTCCTTTCCCGCCTCTTCTGCCAAGCGGCATGCCTCCGGAACGCTCATTACGCCCCTCTGTACGCCGTCCTCATCAATGACGAGCACCTGATGCGCCCGTATCTGCCGATTGATTCTATGCTCCCTAGTAGCCAACTGAACTCCTTATAGTACAGATATCTGACCTATTCTCATGAAGAAATGGCGTGACCAAGTCACACCGTATCTTTATATCATAATCCGATGCTCTCTGTCGAGAGGCGAAAAAACGGAGGAGCAGCCGCTGCCGCTCCTCCCTCCGTGCCTCAGTCGAGTGCATGTCCTGCGCTGCCAAGAACGTCGATGTTCTTGTGCATATACATCTTCTTAAGCTCCTCGCGAGCTGGTCCAAGATACTTCCTCGGATCGAACTCTGCCGGCTTCTCATCGAAGATCTTCCTGATCATCGCCGTCATCGCAAGGCGTCCGTCGGAGTCGATGTTGATCTTGCAGACCGCGGACTGCGCTGCCTGCCTGAGATGCTCCTCGGGGATTCCGACGCTGTCGGCAAGCTTACCGCCATGCTCGTTGATGATCTTCACGTATTCCTGCGGAACGGATGACGATCCGTGGAGGACGATCGGGAATCCCGGAAGCTGCTTCTCGATCTCGGCGAGGATGTCGAACCTGAGCGGTGGCGGTACGAGGATGCCCTCGGCGTTCCTTGTGCACTGCTCCGGTGTGAACTTGTACGCTCCATGGCTCGTTCCGATGGAGATGGCGAGCGAATCGACGCCCGTGCGCGTTGCGAAGTCGACGACTTCCTCAGGGCGCGTGTAGTGGGATACGGCAGAGGATACCTCATCCTCGATTCCCGCGAGGACGCCAAGCTCTCCCTCGACGGTGACGTCATGCTCGTGCGCATAGTCGACGACCTGCTTCGTCAGGGCGATGTTCTCCTCGTAGGGGAGGTGGGAGCCATCGATCATGACGGAGGAGAATCCGTTGTCGATGCAGTCCTTCGCTGTCTTGAATGAATCGCCATGGTCGAGATGGAGGACGATTGGGATGTCGCAGCCGAGCTCATGTGCATACTCGACTCCGCCGCGTGCCATGTTGCGGAGGATGTTGATGTTCGCATAGTCCCTGGCACCCTTCGATACCTGGAGGATGACAGGCGCCTTCGTCTCCACGCAGGCTGCGATGATTGCCTGCATCTGCTCCATATTGTTGAAGTTGAAGGCTCCGATGGCATAGTGTCCCTTCATAGCCTTTGCGAACATGTCACGCGAGTTGACAAGTCCTACTTCCTTATAGCTGATCATAGATCTGCCTCCTTATCCTTTTGGATAAGACTACCCCAATGATGCAAGTGCGGTCAACCGAAAGCCTCATCCAGCCATCACAGGGAGGATGGTGCTCTTATAGATATGCCTATTGAAGATTTCGGTGCAGATGCATTGTTTTCTTCAACAAGTGCCGCACTATGACGATCGCGGCATCCTGCATGTCGGGCTGTGCGATTTCCTGCTGGGCGACTTTGTCTCATGAGGCATCGTGCGTTGCTTGCATCCGGGTGGTGAACATAGGTATTCTCTCTGTATGCGCAGAAGGACGTTCCTGACCATAGCCTCGATCGTAATCGCAGCCGCATTGGCTTTCCTTGCATTCCATATGACAAGGCCGTCGGTTGCGTTCATCTCGTCGCAATCCTTTCCAGATGGCTACGATCTGCCTCGGCCGGGGAATATCCTGGAGTACAGGATGACGGGCAATGCCGCCAAGGCTGATGTGGTGCTGGTTGCCCCGGCTGCCTCGGTTCCCGAAGGCGTGGAGGCCTATCTCTTCGGGAGGGAGGCGGAGGACGGCGAGGAGCCTGTGGCTGTCCTTGCTATCGACGATGAGGCGATGTGGGAGTGCGCTGCAGAGGAAGGCGCTGTCGTGCTCTATGAGCGCTCCACGGCATATGCCCGCGATATAGCCGAGCACCTGGAATCCCTGGGCCTGGGGATCGAGGCGGTGACGTATTCCGGCCGCATCTCCGGAGCGAACGCAGAACAGGTCAGGTCGGAGATAGAGGAAGCTGGGGCAGATACGGTGCTTGCCATCACCCCCTCGAGCTCCATTGCGCTTCTTCGCGAGGAGCACCCGTGGCGCATCGTGATGGATGTGCGCGATGCTGCTGCGATGGAGACGACTCGAGTCGATGCGGCGGTCTCCATCGATTGGGATGCTACGATCCAGTCGCTGCTTTCAGGAAACGCAGAGCTTTCTTACGGACTCATTGCGCTGGAGTAGGGTAAGGAGGTTCTCCTTCACCTGCATCTTCAGCTCCTCCATATCCTCTCCCCTGAGCTCGGCAAGGAACGATAGCGTGATGTCCGTCATGGATGGATCGGAGGGCTTCCCCCTCATCGGGACCGGCGCTAGGTATGGCGCATCCGTCTCGACGAGGATCCTGTCGCCAGGCACTGCCTTCGCGGCCCTCCTGATCCCTTCGTTCGCCTTGTATGTCATGTTCCCTGCAAACGAGATATAGAGCCCCTTGTCCAGTGCCTTCGCCGCGAGATGCTCATCGGATGAGAAGCAGTGCATGATGCCTCTGCATCTGAAGGCTTCGGAGTCCAGGGCATCGGAGATCTCCCTGTCTGCATCGCGGGTGTGTATGATGATCGGAAGGTTGAGCTCCGAAGCCAGAGAGACCTGCATCATGAAGAGATCGCGCTGCATTTCGGGCGTGCCGTATCCCCAATGGTTGTCGAAACCGCATTCGCCGATGGCGTCGGCGCCGAATGCCCTGAAGTCATCGAGGAGCTTCTCCCTCTCATCCTCCGGAGAGATGAATCCTTCATCCTGCAGCGACCATGGTCCGGAGCCGATGGAGATGAAGATGCTCCTTGAGGGAGGAAGCAGCGCTATGCGGCCCTCGGCGTCCCCGGCCTCGGTGCCTATGTCGATGCCGATCAGATCCTCTGGCAGCTTCGCGATTCCTCTCTTCGTCATCGATGATGCGTGGAAGTGGCTGTCTACGATCATATGATCTTCTCCATGTATACCACGGACCACAGCCTGCCGAACTTCTCTCCGCAGTCGGTGAGCTTGCCGACGATGCGGTATCCCATCCTCTCATGGAACTCTACGCTGCCGGATCCCGGGTGCATGATGATTGCATAGAGGTTCGTGATGCCCTGTGCCTTCAGGCGCTTCTCCATCTCTGCGTAGAGCGCTCTGCCAAGCCCCTTGCCGCACTCCTCCCTGTCGAGGTAGATCGTCATCTCGACGCAATGCCTGTATGCCTCGCGGGGGAGGAAGCGATGGGCGTATGCATAGCCTAGTATCCTGCCCTCATCCTCATAGACGATGTATGGATACTCCTTCCCGAATTCCGCCATGCGCCTTGCCATCTCCTCTGCATCCGGCGCCTCGTATTCGAAGGATATCGCCGTCTCCTCCACATAGAAGCTGTATATCTCGGCGATCCTCGCCGCATCCTTTCTCTCAGCAGTCCTGATCATAGCGTCCTCAGCATCGATAGTATGTCATCCGCCTTCGCAGGGCATCCGGATACGGAGATCCCGGCCTTCGCGCAGCATGCGCCGACGCCTATCTCCGGTGCCTTGCCGCGGTATCCCTGCCCGATGGCGATCCTCCTGCCTTCGATGGCATGCATGCCGCCTTCCTCCTCCAGCCTCTTCAGGGCATGGATAAGAGAGGCATAGCATGCGGAGCAGGCTTCATCGGGCTCCGTGTATGCAGAGAGGCGTGCTGCTGTGCCGCTCGGCTTTGCCGAGGTGCGCTCAGGCTCCGACAGCTCGACGACATCCCATTTCCGATATGATCCCATGCCTATTTCCTCAGCTTGTTTGATGTATCCTATCTCATCTGGGCTGAACCCCATCAGCGTTGCGGCGTATGAATCGATCAGCAGCGCATCGCGGGAGGCCATCATCCTGCCCATATCCACGGGATTGCCTCCCTCCTCGAAGTCGAGGTCTCCGCAGAGGCCGTCGGAGATGATGAGATCCGGGTGCAGGACCGTGTTGAGCGCCGCGATGGGAAGATCCAGCCCGAGGCGGTGGAAATCCCTCTTCGACCTGTCCGAAAGGCAGCCCTTGAGGTTCTTCATCGCATGCGTCATCTTCGTCTGGCAGTGTCCTTTGAGCACCGGTATGTCGATGATGAAATCCGCATCGAGGATCGTCTCAGATATCTCCATTGGGATGGAGCAGGGGGAGAGCTTCCGATAGCGGTCCTTCTTCGTGTCCAGGAGCTTCACTCCATACCTGTCGCGGATCCTATGGTACCCGAGCTTCCTGTATGCCTCCTCGGTGGAGGCTCCGACCCATGCGCCCTCCGCTATGGTGATGCCATGGAATCCATTCTCTATGAGGTAGGAGACGATCTCCTCCACGATCTCGGTGTGCGTAGTCGCTCCCTGCGATGGGTCGGAGGGGACGACGAGGTTCGGCTTGAGCACGATCGAGGCATCCTTTCCCCCGATCCTCCCCGCTGTCCCATCATGCTCGAGAAGCGCTCTTGTCATCTTCGCTGCGTCATGGCCGTAGATCACGGCGATCCTGCTGTCCATGTGGAAAGTTAATGATATAATCCCTATCCATGGCAAGCACGGACATGACTCGGGGAAGCATAATGGGGAATCTTGTGGCATATGCCGTCCCCCTTGTCCTCGGATCCTTGTTCCAGCTTGCATACAATGCCGTGGATTCCATCATCGCAGGCCGCTTCATCGGCACCGAGGCGCTTGCCGCCACGGGCATGGCAGGACCGGTGATGAACATCCTCATACTCGGCATCTCCGGCCTCTCGATGGGTGCCGGCGTGATCATGAGCGCGTACTTCGGGGCAAAGGACTACGGCATGCTCTCGCGGGAGCTGTCGACGCTGCTTGGAGCGGGAGCGGTCTTCTCCATTGCCGCCGCAGCGCTTGGAATCGCGTTCACGCATCCGCTTCTGATCCTGCTCAACGTCCCCGATGAGGTGCTTGGGATGACGGCTTCGTATCTTCGGGTCATATTCATCGGCTTGCCGTTCACATGCTTCTACAATGCGCTCTCGCAGGCGATGAAGAGCGTAGGGGATTCGAGGACCCCGCTCAAGTTCCTTGCCGCATCATCGGTTCTCAACTGCATCCTGGACCTTATCCTCATCGGAGCGCTGGGCTTTGGCATCATCTGCTCTGCCGTTACCACCGTCGTCGCGCAGGCGGTGTCAGCGATCCTCTGCCTTGCGTATATCGAGATGAGGATGCCGCTGCTCCGCATCAGGGGGATCGCCATAGACCGTGAGCTCCTTGGCAAGACGCTGTCTTACGGATCGGTCACTGCCCTCCAGCAGGCATGCCAGCCCGTCGGCAAGCTCCTGATCCAGAGCGCTGTGAACACCCTTGGCGTGGCTGTCGTCGCCGCCTACAACGCCGTCACGAGGATCGATGACTTCGCATTCACTCCAGAGCAGTCGATAGGACATTCCATAACGACATTCGGAGCCCAGAACAGGGGAGCAGGGGATATGAAGAGGGTTCGCCGGGGATTCCGGAAAGGCCTGATGCTCGAAGCGATCTACTTCGCCATCATCTGCTCTGCGGTGCTCCTTCTAAACAAGGCCATCATGCCGCTGTTCGTCAGCGGTTCCGATGCTTCTGTCGTCGTGGAGGAGGGCTGCACGTATCTCTCGACGATGGCATTCTTCTACATCCTCCCTGCGATGACCAACGGCATCCAGGGCTTCTTCAGGGGCATGGGGGATATGAAGGTGACGCTCATCTCGACATTCATACAGACATCGCTCCGCGTGGTCTTCACATTCCTTCTCGTTCCGGAATTCGGCATACGCGGCATCGCATTCGCCTGTGCCATAGGCTGGTCGGCGATGCTGCTTTTCGAGGTTCCTTGGTATCTCCATTCCCGGAGAAGGCTCTACGGAAGCGCAGAGGCCTGACGGATCATCTGCAGGCTGATTCCGTGTCCCTGATGATCTCCTCCCGCACGATCTCATCCAGCGAGAACATGTCCGCCAGCTTCCTCAGGTCATCCTTTCCGATATCCCTTCCCTTGCCCATGACAGTAGTAGAGTGTTCGCCGAAGTATGTCCGGCTTACGGTGATGTCATATGCGGGGGAAAGCCGCCATCTTCGATCGCTGTCATCGAAAAGGAATGCGAAGTTCCTTCCATGATCATCCTGGTTTCCAAGGAAGACATTGAAGCATGCTCGGCGGAAAGCTTCGGCGACAGCCTTTGCATCCTTTGTGAGGATCATGGTGGTTTTCAGAAAATGCTCGTAATCCAGCGAGGGGAAACGATGCGATGATTCAAGAAGTCCCGAAAGGGTGACCATATGGATCCTTTTCCCTCCGATCCTGTCGAAGCGCCTGGAGGCGAAGAAGCCTTTTGTGGATCGAGATGGAAGGAGTCGAGACTCTGCCATATCGATACCTGCATCCAGTGCTCGCCTACTGCATTCGAATTCCTTTGATCCGGCATCGATTCCATCCATGGAAGTCGGAAGCTTGACGATCCAAAGCTCTCCGTCGATGATTGCATCTATCTTTGGACGAGCTCCTCCTGATGATCCTCCTTTTGCATACATGCAATCCATCTCGGATTCCGATACATTCGATTCATCGAGAATCCTGTCAGCGATCTGTGTCAGCAGATCGAAGTCGTCAGGGGTGCTGTTCGAGGCTTCTGTCATCTTTGGTCTGTACTCCAATGCCCCAAGCGAGGTCTTGGAGGCCATTGCGAGGCGGATAAGGGGCGATATCCTTGAAGGATCGTGGCCTTTGGAACGTAGGTACCTGTCTGTGAGAAGCCGTCCCCACCCATCTGAGAGGGTATCCTGGAATACGCCGAAGAGCCCCTCCATCTCCCGGTCCTGCGGCATGTACAGCTTCTTGTGAAGAGGTAGTGAGAATGGGCTGATGGAGTATCCCGAATCAAGCCAATCATCCGAATATTCGAAACTGATGATCCCCCTGCCTGCGGAGGCCAGCGTTCCCACCTTCCTGCCGCAGATGAATGCCTCAATCCCGTCGATGCTGATCATCAAGCAGCTCCTTCATCGACGCATAGCGCGGTTTGGGAAAGAGATCAAGAAGGCCTTTCTGCTCATCCAGTATGGTTGCAATGAGCACCAGCGAGTGCAGTGATATCTCTCCTTTCTGCTCAAAGCGCCGAAGCGAGGCCAGATTCACGCCTGAACGTTCGGCGAGCTCCTGCTGAGTGTATCCTGCCCGCTTCCTGCATGCCTTCTCGTTCATGGCGATGGCTTTGAGGATCTCCCCCGGGGCAAGTATGAATGCATCCAAGTCAATCATGATAACATATTATCAAAAAAGGCGTGAAAAGCAAGTTTTTGCTAAATGCTTAGCACTTTGCGCGGATTTCATCTGTCCTTGATGGCACAGATGTTCCTGTCGAATGGTGGGTGGATCAGCCCCTTCTCGGTGATGATGGCGGTGATGTTCTGATGCGGCGTGACATCGAATGCAGGGTTCCAGACATCCACGTCCTTCGGTGCGATGAGACGCTCTCCGATCATCCTGACCTCATCCCCGCTCCGCTCTTCGATGGGGATGTCTCTGCCTTCCTTCATGCCGAAGTCGATCGTGGAGGTGGGTGCTGCGATGTAGAAAGGCACTCCATATGCCTTCGCGACGACGCTCAGCGTGAATGTGCCGAGCTTGTTCGCTGCATCCCCGTCCGTCGTGATCCTATCTGCTCCCGTGATGATCGCATCGATCCTGCCGTCCCTGATGAGCGATGCCGCAGCGCTGTCTGGAATGAGCGTTGTGGGGATGCCTGAACGCACGAGCTCCCATGCCGTAAGCCTCGCGCCCTGAAGAAGCGGCCTGGTCTCATCGGCGAAGACGCTTATGCCCATTCCCCTCCGGTGCGCTTCCTTGATCACGCCAAGCGCCGTTCCCCAGCCGCAGGTCGCAAGGGCTCCTGCATTGCAGTGGGTGAGGATGGTGTCGCCGCTATGCAGCACCTTCACGCCATGCTCGGAGAGGGCATGGTTCATGCGGATGTCCTCTTCCACGATGCAGTCGGCCTCAGCCTTGAGCGCCTCGGGATCGAAGCCCGTCGACTCCGCCTTCTTGGTCATGCGGTCCACGGCCCACATCAGGTTGACTGCCGTCGGACGCGATGAGCGTATGGTGGCTGCAAGATCGCCGAATCGCTTCCTGTCGTCTCCTGCTTCGAGAAGAGCGAGGTAGACGCCGTATGCAGCAGCGCCTCCGATGGCGGGTGCGCCGCGGACGATCATGGAGCGGATGGCCTCGGCAACTTCCTCTGCAGTGGTGCAGTCGATGCATTCCAGCTTCCCCGGAAGCAGCCTCTGGTCTATGAGGCGGAGGGCGCCGCCTGTGAATTCCAGCGCCCTGAAGTCCTCATCCATCAGATGAAATCCTCCCTCTCCGGCGTGAAGATGTCGACAAGCTCACCCTTCTCTAGGCAGACGAGCGAATGCTCGACGTTGCCCGGGATATAGACGGAATCGCCAGCCGTCATCACGGCCGTATCGCCATCAAGCGTGAATTCGAAGCGCCCTGAGAGTATGAGCGCGATCTGCGTATGCGGATGCTTGTGGGGCGTTCCGATGCCGCCGGCATCGAAATAGAGATGGCAAGCCATCAGATCCTTGTCATGCGCAAGCACCTTGCGCCTGGACTTTGCGTCCAGCACCCTTGCATCGATGTCCTTATCGAAGAAGAAACCCATGTTCACCTCCTGAGTATGTCGTTCCACCGTTCGGTGGTCTTCCTTATAGCCTCTTCCTTGTCCACGGTGAGGAGCCTCCCATGCTCTAGGAGCTTCCTGCCGCGGCAGAGGACCGTATCGACGTTCTTCCTGTCCGCTGAGAATACGATCGCCGAGAATGGATCGTTGACGGGAGCCATGTTCGCATCGCGTGCATTGATCAGCGTTATGTCGGCTTCCTTCCCTTCCTCCAGCGTTCCTATGCGTCCATCGAGCCCGAGGGCTCTCGCGCCTCCGATCGTCGCCATCTCGAGGATGTCGTATGGCCGTGCCGCCGATGGCGTCATGTTCGCTATGGTGGCAAGCAGCGCCGCTGCATTCATCTCCTTGATCATCGAGAGGTTGTTGTTCGATGATGCGCCATCCGTGCCGAGCGCCACGTTGATCCCGTGCTTCAGGTACTGCTTCACCGGCGCGATTCCGGAGGCGAGCTTCATGTTCGATGATGGATTGTGCACGACTGATACGCCATGGGCCTTCAGCGTCTCCATCTCCGATTCCGAGATGTGCACTCCATGGGCGGCATAGACAGGAACCGAGAAGATCCCGAGGCTGTCCAGCAGCTCCACCGGAGTCTTCCCGTAGCGGGCGATGCAGTCGTCGACCTCCTTCCTTGTCTCCGATAGGTGGGTGTTGAGCATCGTACCGCGCTCCCTGACCCACTCTGCAGCGCGTTCATAGCATTCGGGCGTCGAAGTGTAGACTGCATGCACGGCGGCATCGAGCCTGAACGAATCGTCGTCGCCGATCTCCTCGATGATGCGCGGTGCGATGTTGCGTATGCGGTCCTCCGCATCAGCATCGTCGTTCATGAATGTCTGTCCTATCACGCCGCGGATTCCGGCCTCGCGTGCCGCCTTGACGGTGCTCCATGCATAGAAGTACATATCCGCGAAGGTCGTGCATCCAGATTCTATGAGCTCTGCCGCTCCGAGCCTGGAAGCCTCGTAGATATCTGTTTCGTTGAGCTTGTCCTCGATGGGGAATATCTCCGAGAGCCAGTCCTGCAGGTTCTCCGATGTGTCCTTGTAGTTGCGCATCAGCACCATCGCCAGATGCGTGTGGGCATCGACGAAGGCGGGCAGGGCGATCATGCCATCGGCATCGATGGTCTCATCGGCTTCTCCGGATATGCTTCCGACTGCCTTGATGATCCCGTCCTCGATCAGGATGCTTCCCCGAAGGGACAGCTCCCTTTCGGTCATCGGTATGATGGTGGCATTCTCGATAAGCGTTCTCATGCCACCATTGTATCAAAAGAGCCACCCCTTCCGGAACGGCTCATCGATCATTTGCCGGAACTTCGCATGATCCTGGATCATCAGGCTTTGTGGAAGTCGGCAGGGTGCTCCTCTACATACAGGCGGAGGGCTTCGTTCATGACCTTCTGATATCCTCTGCCAAGATTGCGATACGTTTCCAGCACGTCCTTGTCCACCCTGATGCTGATAGCTTCCTTGATGGGCTTAACAGTAAACCATTCTGGATGCGACTCTCTTGCCTTCCTGTACCGTGAAAGATCCTCGGATGTCTGCTTGGGACAGTCTGAGAAGTCCTCATTCCTGGCATTCCGTATCTCCTCGATGCGTTCAGGCGTCAGCTTCAGTTCTCTGATTTCATCTAGCGTCATAGTTTTCATAGTAAATCGCCTCTTCGTTCTTCTCCGCTGGCCTGGCGGAAATGATCCTTATCCTGTCATTGCCGCGGAATGTGCAAATGACGAATATGCTGTAGCCGGTCTTCTTCATCCGTGGAATGGGTGGAATCGTATTTCTCGAGCATTTCAGGATCAAGGAAGACCTTCGCTGCTTCCTCGAAGGAAATCCCATGCTTGCGTTTATTCGCCTGATTCTTCGCCTCGTCCCATTCGAATGTCATCGCAATGCAATTATATATTCCGATTCCTGTATATACAATGGAAGATTGCATTCAAGCAGCATAGTCGCTGGAACAAGAAGAGCCGCCCCTTCCGGAACGGCTCATCGATCATTTGACCAGATTCCTCTTGATCTTCTTCGTGGTCGTCATCTCCATCGGCTTGTCGACGATCGTGAGCTTCTCGATCTTCTTGTAGCCGACGAGGTTCTTGTTCACCTCGGATATGATCCCCTCTATATCCTTCCTGATCTCATCGGGCGAGAGGTTCTTCTCCTTGTAGTAATCCTCGGAGGGGTAGATGACGGCCTCGATGCATTCGCTTGGCACATCCTTCTTCATCTGGAATCCCCTGATGAGGATCTGCTCGACCTGCTGATAGAGCTGGAACATATCCTCGATCTCCTCGGGGAAGACGTTCTTGCCGCCCTCGGTGACGATGATGTTCTTGGCCCTTCCCTTGAGGTAGAGGTAGTTCTCGCTGTCGAGGTATCCGAGATCCCCGGTCTTAAGATAGCCGTTCTCATCGAAGAGGGCCTTCGTGTTCTCCTCATCGTCGAGATAGCCGCGGGTGATGTTCGGTCCCTTGACCCTGATCTCCCCGATGCCGTCGCTGTCCTTGTCTGCGATGATCATGTCGACGAACGAGAGGACGCGTCCTACGGAGTCCACCTTGAAGTGCTCAGGCGGGTTGAGCGTGAGGATCGGGGCCGTCTCCGTCAGTCCGTATCCCTGGAGGAAGTTGAGCCCCAGCTGCTGGTACTGCTTGAAGACCGTGGGGGAGAGGGGGCCTGCGCCGCAGATGAGGATCCTCGAGCTGTCGAGTCCGACCTTGGATGTGATGTTCTTGTCGAAGAATGCCTTGAACGGCGTCTTGCCGAATGCCTTCTTGCACCATCCGTTGAGCGTCATCAGCGTCCTGACAAGCGCATACGTGAAGGCGCCTTTCGACTTCACCTGCTTGAAGATGCCGGCGATGACCTTGTTGTAGAGCAGGGGGATTCCCATGAAGATCGTGACCTTGCCCATCTTCATGTCGGCTATCATCCTGGATACGACGATGCCATGTCCGAAGATGCAGTCGGCGCCATGCTTGATCGTCTCAAGGAGGACTGCGGTGCAGCAGTAGCTGTGGTGAAGCGGAAGCAGGGCGTAGAGCACATCGTTCTCCGTAACTCCCATGCCGTTTGCTGCCTGATAGACATTGGCTGTGATGTTCCTGTGCGAGAGCACCGCTCCCTTCTCGTTTCCGGTCGTGCCGGATGTGAAGAGGATCGCCGCATCATCGTACTCGCTTCTCTCGATCTTCCTCTCGAGCGGGGCGATGTCGAGCTCCGTGAACTTCGTCCAGCAGTCGCTCCTGCCCTTGAGCATCGCAGCTCCGAGCAGGGAGTCGTACCACTTTCCTCCGATGCTCTTCATCTTCTCCAGCACGTCGAAGTCGCAGAGTGCGAACCTGACCTTGGCGAACTCCGAGAGCCTCATGCACCTGTCGGTGTGCATCTGGTTGTCGATGGGCACCACGACACCGCCTGCGAAGAGGACCGCGAAGTAGGCGATCGCCCAATCCGGGCTGTTCTTGCCGTTGACCAGGACCCTGTCGCCGTCGGCCACTCCCTTGGAGCGGAGGAATGCCGCTCCCTTCATTATCCTATCGTAGGCCTCCTTGTATGAGAGGTCCTTCCTATCGGGTTCGAATACCGTGAAGCACGGCCTTTCCGGGAAGCGGCTGAGCGCGCTCTCGAAAAGCTCTGGGATCGTGGGCCATTCGCCCTTCACCATCCCCTTATTCCTGAATTCTTCCAGTTCATCCCATGAATGCATTCTGACTGTCCTTTTCCTTTTTCCGTGTTGTCACCCTTACTAGTCAATGTTCACTATATCGATTCATGAGGATTATTGCAAATGGCAAAGCAAGCTGGAGAAACAAGATAGCAGATGGTCTGTTGCAACATGCTCCGATATGGGGCTGATGGGCGCCATCATGCGCCATGATCGATCATGGGAAGAGGACGGGATCCGACATGATGTCCTTCAGCTCCGGATAGACGGCATCCGCGGCCTTCCTGAGGCCTTCCTCATCGCCCGATCCCGTCAGCACAGCCACGACGTAGCCGGCCTTGCCCTGCCGTCCGAACTCCATATCCACGAGCGTATCGCCGATGACAGCGACCTCGCTCGGATCGAGGCCGTATTCGCGGCAGAACTCCTCGATCGCCTCTGGATTGGGCTTCTTGTGCGTAGGGGAGTCCTTCGTCCTCAGGAACGAGATGTATTCCCTGATCCCCATCCGCGAAAGGAAGAGCTCCGTGGAGGCGGAGTTGTCGCTCGTGACGATGCCGATCCTGCAGCCCCTGCCATGGAGCGCGGCGATCGTCTCCCGTGTTCCGGGGAATTCCATCTTCGAAAGCGTGCCGTTCAGGTCGAACCCCTCATGGTTGAGGATGCGCTTGACGGATTTCCAGACGCGCCAGGGATTCATGTGGTAGCGGAATGTCATCCTCAGTATCCTGAGGGTGGCCAGAAGAAGCCTGTCATGGCGGAAGATGATGCCGTCGGGGTATGTCCTGCCTTCCCTGTCGACTCCGACGATCCGGCAGAAGTCGGCCACGCATTCGCTCTTCCTCTCCTCGGGCATGCGTGCCCTCGACAGGCCGTTCTCGATGGCATCGGATAATACAGGCCCCCACACTTCCCCGTATCGGAAGAGGGTTCCGTCCTTATCCAGGATGATGCCTTTGATTCCAGCCATGATTAAAGAATATGCAAAATGCATCCTTTTGGCTACACTGAGTTGGATGGACAGGGTATCGCAGCTGCTGGAAATCTACAGATCGCTCTCCGAGGAGCTCGACGGGCTCGAGCTTGGCTTTTCCGGCTTCGTCTGCAATCCGCTCGATTATGCATGGGATGCATTCAGCGCCTTCATGCGCATGGGCATCAGGGATGGCCAGAAGCTGCTCTTCGTGGGGATGAATCCCGGTCCATACGGGATGATGCAGACGGGGGTTCCGTTCGGGGATCCGGAGATGGTCCGCTCGTATCTCGGCCTCGATGTCCCGATATCGATCCCATCTACGAATCCTCCGCTCAAGCCCATCATAGGCCCATCATCGACACGCAGGGAGGTCTCGGGGCGCAAGTTCTGGTCCATGGCTGCAGCCTATGGCGATCCCGACCGCTTCTTCGGCACCGCGGCGGTCATATCATTCTGTCCGCTCGCCTTCATCGATGGCAGGAGGAACGTCACCCCCGAAGAGCTCTCGGTGGAAGACCGAGGGAAGGTGATCGGCATCTGCCAGGGCTATCTTGAGCGGATCCTCGATGCGATTGCGATTCCACGCTGCATAGCCTTGGGGGCGTTTGCCGCCAAGAGGCTCAAGGCGGCAGGCGTCGCGGATGCTGTCTGCTTCCCGCATCCATCGCCGCGCAATCCCTCGTCCTCGGCATTCTGGGACAGCGGCAGGGCGCTTATGGAGCTGAGGAGGCTTGCCGATGAGGCTTGAAGCGCAGGCAAAGGTCAACATAGGCCTCATCGTAGGCGGGGCGAGGCCCGATGGCTACCACTCCATCGAGACCGTGATGGCGCGGATCTCGCTATCGGACATCATCGAGGCAGAGCTATCGAAGTCGTCTGAGCTCTCGGTCTCGATAGATGGCAGCGAATCCTATCTCGACGGTGGCATCGACTTGATGGAGAAGGCTGCGAGGGCATTCTCGGAGATGACCGGCATCCGGTTCTCCCTGCATCTGGCCATCGATAAGCGCATCCCCTCAGGCTGCGGGCTCGGGGGAGGCTCATCCGACGCGGCCTCCGTGCTGCGCTTTCTAAACCATTCGTTCTCCGACCCGCTCGATGATGATGGGATCCTTGAATGCGCGCTCTCCGTCGGCTCCGATGTGCCGTTCTTCGCATCCGGCATGCCATCGGCCCTATGCAGGGGCAGGGGTGAGCTGCTGGAGCCTGCAAGGGCGCCGCATGGCGCACGCATCCTCCTCTTCATCCCTCCCGAGCGGACAGCCACCAGGGATGCATATTGGCG
>CALXXR010000168.1 GCA_944392735.1 uncultured Spirochaetaceae bacterium
GGATAGGTTGAGGAGGTGGAGGTGGGGGGGGTCGTCTTCTTCCTCCCCGCCTTCGCCGCAATGGCGCTGGGGACATCGGCATTATCCGATCCGAAGAACGCAGTCCCCTCCTCATTGCCCATGGGGAGCGTGGAGTGGTCTATCGTGTTGTCCACGGCAACGATGATCTCAGCCTCCCTTCCAGGGGTGACCTTGTCCGTTATCTCGACCTCGAAGGGGAGGAATCCACCTTTGTGCTCGGCGATCAGGGAGCCATCGAGATAGACCTTCGCATAGTGCGTCACAGCATCGAAGCGAAGCACCAGGCGTTCGGAGGCGAGGCTTCGCGGAACCACGAAGAGCCTTCTGTAGTATGCCCATCCGCAATGGCTGCGGTATTCGGGAAGCTCCCTCATGTCGTTGTATGAAGCGGGAACCGGCATCAGAGCGCTGTTGCCGAAGAACCCGCTGTCCGCGTATCCATCCCCGTGGCTTCCATCATCCAGGCGGAACCCATGGACCATTCAGATCCACTACGCTTCTTGCTTCATTGATCTCAGGATAGAGCATCCCGAACCTCCTTTCCATGCAGGGTTTCATGTAGGATACACTCCTGCGGACCTGAACGCAAACTCACTCGAGCTCGAAAAGCCCGGTATAGAGATCATAGTACCGCCCCTTCATCGCCATAAGCGCCTCGTGGTCGCCCCTCTCGATGATTCTGCCGTCCTCAAGCACGAGTATCGCGTCCGCGTTCCTGACCGTCGAAAGCCTGTGGGCGATGACGAAGACGGTGCGGCCTTCCATCAGCCTGTCCATCCCCTTCTCTATGAGATCCTCCGTCCTCGTATCGATATTGCTCGTCGCTTCATCGAGGATGAGGACCGGCGGATCGGCTACGGCAGAGCGCGCGATCGCCAGAAGCTGGCGCTGTCCCTGGGAGAGATTCGCCCCATCGCCCACCACCATCGTATCGTATCCGGAGGGAAGGCGCCTGATGAATGAATCGGCATTGGCGATCCTCGCCGCCCTTTCCACCTCATCGTCCGTCGCCTCCAGGCGTCCATACCTGATGTTCTCCCTGATCGTGCCTGTGAAGAGGTGCGTATCCTGCAGCACCATGCCAAGCGAGCGCCTGAGGTCGTCCTTGCGTATGCGCCTGACGTCGATCCCGTCGAAGATGATCCTGCCGCTGTCGACATCGTAGAACCTGTTGATGAGATTCGTCATCGTCGTCTTGCCCGCTCCGGTGGATCCTACGAAGGCGATCTTCTGCCCGGGCTTGGCATAGAGCGACACTCCCTTCAGGACCGGATGGCCCGGGATGTACGAGAACACCACATCCTCGAACCGCACATCGCCCCTGAGTGTGATGCGGCGGCCGCTATCGTTCCAGAACCATCCATCGCCATCCTTCCCCAATGTCGCATCGCCATCATCTGCCTCCCCTTCCATATCGATCAGCTCGAAGATCCTCTCAGCTCCCGAAAGCGATGAAAGAAGGAAGCTGCTCTGCTGCGTGAACTGGTTTATGGGAGCAGCGGCCTGCCTGACGAAGACGAGGTAGCTTGCGAGCGCACCAAGCGTCGTCAGGTCCGCAAGCACCATGAAGCCGCCGCAGAGGGAGACGATCGTGTATGTGAGGAATGAGATGCTGACGACTGCAGGTATCATCGTGGAGGCATACGACTGCGCGGCGGTTCCCATCGCCTTCAGCTCCTCGTTGCGCTCCCTGAAGCCCCGGAGGTTCTCCTCCTCATGGCTGAAGACCTTTATGACCTTCTGCCCTGCCACCATCTCCTGTATGTAGCCATCCAGCCTTCCGAGGCTCGCCTGATGCCTGCGGTAGAACTTCTTGCTGTGCTGGGCCGAATAGCGGACATAGAGGAACATGAAGAGGTATGAGAAGGCGACGATGATCGACAGCCTCCAGTTGAGCACCAGCAGCATCGTCATCGTCCCGAGTATCTGGAATCCGTTCTTGATCACGGCGGAGAAGCTGTTGTTGAGCGCATCGGATATGGTGTCGACATCATTGGTGTAGCAGCTCATGACATCCCCGTGCTGATGGCTATCGAAGAAGCTGAGCGGAAGCGTCTGCATATGGCTGAAGAGATCCTTCCTGATGTCGTATACGATCCTCTGGCTCGAATATGCCATGATCTGGCTGTAGCCAAGCGCCGCAAGCACGCCGATGGCATAGACCAATGCGGTGATGGCAACGCCCCTGACCAGAGCCTCCCGGCCTCCCCCGCCGACGATGCCGTCGATCACGGGGCTGATCATATAGGTGCCAAGCAGATTGCACAGGACGCTTACGATGACGAGGATCGCCACTGCCAGCAATGATATCCTGTGCCTTCCCATATACGAAAGAAGACGCCTCACTGTATAGACGAGATCCTTCGGTTTCCTTGTGCTGAACATCCTTGGCATCAGAGGGATCCTCCCTTCATCTGCGAGTCATGGATCTCGCGATAGATCGAGCTCGTCTCCATCAGCTGGCGGTGGGTGCCTGAAGCCACGAGCCGGCCATCATCGATGACGAAGATGCAGTCGGCATCCATCACCGTCGAGATGCGCTGGGCAATGAATATCCTCGTAACTCCCTTCAGCCTTCCAAGGTTCTCCCTTATCGTCTTCTCCGTCGCGCTGTCCACCGCGCTCGTCGAGTCGTCGAAGATGAGTATCCTAGGCTTCTTGAGAAGCGCACGCGCTATGCAGAGCCTCTGCTTCTGGCCTCCGGAGACATTCACCCCGCCCTGCCCAAGATCGGTATCCAGACCATCGGGGAAGCGACGGATGAACTCTCCCGCGCCAGCTGCATCGCAGGCCTCCATCAAATCGTCATCGCTGGCATCAGGATTCCCCCACAGCAGATTCTCCCGTATGGTGCCGCTGAAGAGGAGGTTCTTCTGCAGCACCATGCCCACGCCATCTCGGAGCGTACGGAGGCTGTAGTCCCTGACATCGATGCCGCCGACGCGTACTTCTCCGCAATCGACATCGTAGAGCCTGTCTATGAGCTGGACCAGCGTAGTCTTGCCGCTGCCCGTGCCTCCGAGGATGCCGACGGTGGATCCGGGGGCTATCGAGAGCGTGATATCGCTCAGCGTATCCTCCTTCGCCTCCGCGCTGTAGCGGAACGAGACGTGGTCGAATTCGACCGACGATGATGGGATCTCCTCGACAGGGTCGTCCTTCTCCTTCATGGATATCTCCTCATCGAGGACGCTGCAGATCCTCGATGCGGATGCAAGCGACCGCGTAAGGAGAAGGAAGACGTTAGAGA
>CALXXR010000169.1 GCA_944392735.1 uncultured Spirochaetaceae bacterium
TAATCAGCACTAATATTGATATTCCCGACATAGCTTCTGGCGGTGCGGGGGGCATGGAGGATTTCAGGACGGTCTTCGCTGAGGGAAAGGCCGATGCGGCGCTTGCGGCGTCCGTATTCCACTTCCATGAGATCGAGATACCGGAACTCAAGGACTATCTTAGGAAGTCCGGGATTCCTGTCAGATAGAGGGTGATATATGACGATTGATTTCGCAAAAGGCGGCGGACTTGTTCCAGCCATCGTCCAGGATGCAGTCACAAGGAAGGTGCTGATGCTCGGCTACATGAATGAGGAGGCCTACAAGCTGACCCTCGACCGAGGCCTCGTCACCTTCTTCTCCCGCTCGAGGGGCAGGATCTGGACCAAGGGCGAGACAAGCGGCAATTTCCTTCAGGTGAGGGAGATACTCGCTGATTGCGATGGTGATACGCTTCTTGTGAAGGCCATCCCCTCTGGACCGGTCTGCCACACTGGCGCGGATACATGCTTCGGCGAGGAGAACCAGCCGACCGAGGTGTCCTCCCCTGAATTCCTCTTCTATCTCGAGTCGGTCATCCGCGACAGGAGAGCCAACCCCGTGGAAGGCTCCTATACGAACCATCTCTTCTCCAGAGGCCTCAATAGGATCGCCCAGAAGGTTGGAGAGGAGGCTGTTGAGCTGATCATCGAGGCAAAGGATGAGGATAAGGACCTCTTCCTGGGCGAGGGCGCCGATCTGATCTACCACTTCCTCGTCCTCTTGGCACAGAAGGACTGCGAGCTCTCGGAGGTCATCGATGTGCTTAAGGAGAGGCATTCCCGCTGATGGATCCGCAGCTGCTGGAGGAAGGGGAGATCGAGGGCATCGAGGAGTCCGATACGTCATATGATGGCGTCAGCTTCTCCGGCCTGATCTTCCGCGATTCCACGTTCAGCGGCGTCTCGTTCTCGAAGGCGTGCTTCTGCGGCTGCGTCTTCACCGATGCCGTATTCGATTCCTGCGACTTCTCCAATGCCGACTTTGGATCATCATCGCTTCTTCGCACGGAATTCCGCAATTGCCGCCTGACAGGCTCCGTCTTCCTCTCATCGCGCCTCCGGAAGATCGTCATCAGGGACTCTGTGGCGGAGTATGCCTCATTCGAGAAGGCTTCCCTTGAGGGATCCTCGCTCATCCATTCCAACTTCTCGTCATCATCATTCGAACGCATGCATCATGAGAGGCTCTGCCTCGATGGCTCCGTCCTTTCCGGCTCGTCCTTCCGCGGCACAGGACTGTATGGCATCTCGCTCATCGGTTCCGATATCTCGGGGATATCGCTATCGGAGGACCTCCGAGAGCTCAGGGGAGCTTCGCTTGATATAGCTCAGGTGATGGACATAGCGAGGATGATCGGCATCACCGTAACGGCATAGATCCATCCTTTACGGGTGCATTGTCCGATGATACCCTGAATCCATGAAGAAGTTCCTTACCGTCATCTTCGCCGCGATGCTCATGCTTCCGCTCTCAGCCATTGAGCATGGGGCGATCTCGCCCGAGGGCATTGTGGAGCTGCTTTCGAAGGCAGGCTACGAGGCATATGTCGACCAAGATGGCGATGCCGTCTTCTTCGATGAATATGGAATGGAGTATTGGATCTTCCTGGATTATCCTGATGCGAACCAGCTGATGATCCAGAGCGCATGGGCGGCATCAGCTGGCGTCACGACCGATGAGGCGAACCGCATCGCGAATGAAAGCAACCGGATGGTGTTCACGATCCGCTGCTATTTCGAACCACTATATAGGACGTTCTTCGCGGATTATACACTTCCATTCTCGGAGCGGGGACTGGATGATGAGGCCTTCATCAAAGCCATAGACAGCTTTGTATATGAAAGCGATCTCTATACAGATCATCTCCTTGCAGAAGGGGCGTTGTGAAGCTTCCTGCCTTCCTGTCCGCAGCCATTCTTCGATGCGTGATGTGATATGCGGAAACTGGAGCAACCGCATGGAGAATGATGGTAGAATGCATGCATGGACAACAGCGAACGATCGAGAAGAAGGGCGATGAACCGCCGCATCTTCATGGAGACGACGAATGCCATCATCTCCTCTCCCTTCCTTTGGGAGAGCACGAGGAAGAGCCTTCTGGCTTCCAGGATATATGAAGCGGGGGATGAATTGCAGCCGGGACCTGATGTATCGGAAGGTGCTGAGGTGATCCTATCGAAGCAGAAGACCATCAATGCAGCCTTGGGATATCGCGGCGAGAAGGTCGCGATCCACAACTTCGCTTCCGCAACGAATCCCGGCGGTGGTGTCAGGAAAGGATCTGGGGCGCAGGAGGAGAGCATCTGCCGCACGACGACGCTCTATTCCATCCTCGACAGCTATTCCCTCTCCGGGTACTACAGCATTCATCATGATATGAAGGATCGGTCGGATTCCTTCCTGTATACATCCTCTCTGATCTACACGCCCGATGTCGCCATCATCAGGCCGGACGATGACGGCGGTCCGCTTCTCGATGAATCCGAATATGGATGGTGCGATGTCGTGACGATCGCCGCCCCGCATCTTGGCTGGGATGGGATGCAGTATACAGGGAGGAATCGGGAAATGCTCCGAGGCATCTTCCTCGAGAGGTTCGACAGATTCTTCGCCTCTGCTTCCATGGCAGGCTGCACGGTCGCAATCACGGGCGCATTCGGATGCGGCGCCTTCGGCAATGATCCGGAGCTTGTCGCCGATGCCCTGAGAACGTCCATATCCAGATACTCAAGGAAGTTCAGGCGGATAGAGCTCGCTGTCTTCTGCAATGATGACGAAGATGCGAACTACAGCGCGTTCAGGAAGGTGTTCGGCTGAATGCAAATAGCCGGACCCCGCTGGATCCGGCACATAATCGTGTGTGGGGCGATCAAGAGGTGCTTCCTGAGAGCATCCTCTCGATGTTGTCCAGCACCTTCTGGCTCATGAGGTCGTAGGCTTCCTCGGTCATTCCCGCAGAGGCATCCGGGCAGAGCACGTTCCTCCTGTCCTTGACTTCGGGGTAGATGCTTCCGACGCCTCCGGAGGTGTCCGAGACGAAGGTGTTGCTGTCATCCATTATCCAGGCCTTGAGGGCTGGCATATCCGAAGCTGGGCCGATGGATGTGTTGATCATGATCTTGCCGTTTCCGAGCTGCCTGAACTCATCCTCGTGGAGAAGGATCACGCCTTTGTTCAGGCATGTGATGACGACCTCCGACTCATCAAGGAGAGAGGCTAGGGGAAGATAGTGCATGCCTTCCTTCTCGCACTCCTCCTTAACAGATCGCGCATAATAGGTAATCTCTGCTCCCATCGCCTTGAGGAGCCTCGCCGTCATCTGGCCGCTTGTGCCGAACCCAATGAATCCGATCCTCAGTCCCGTGATCTCCTTCGGCCTCTTCCTCCACATCGGCCAATCGTATCCATGGAGTATCCTCACGAGGGCATAGACGACGAACTCGGTAACGCCCTTGTCCCCGTAGTCCCTGATGCCATACACCGTTATGCCGTGCTTCTCCGCATAGTCGATGTCGACATTGGCGCTCTCCTTTGAGTAGAGCGAACAGCACATTCCGACATACCTCAGGCTAGGGCATCTTGAGAGCACCGAAGCCGGAACCGCGGGCTGTGTCCTGACAAGGAGCGCCTCGGCATCTCCGATCATCTCCACAAGCTCATCCTCGCTCTGTGGAAGATGATCGTAGCGTATGATCGTTTCGGCGTATCCGCTGAGCTTCTCCTCCGCCCATGGCTGCAGACCGATGGGGCCTGCCTCTACGAGTTTCCTGAATCTCTCCATATCCGCCTCCTAGAAGAACACCATCGGGGATGATAGGTTCCTCATCAGCGCCACGACGGACCATGCTGCGATGTCGCTATTGGCCGAATATATATCGACGACGGCCTTCAGTCCTTCAGTCTCGACTGTTATGCAATGGTCATCGCCGATGAATCCCGGAACGCTTGTGATGTCGGCTCTTGCCTCGTCCGGTCCGATGGTTGCCAGCGCGGAGGCTACAGCTACGTTTACCTT
Organism: uncultured Spirochaetaceae bacterium; assembly: GCA_944392735.1. Taxonomy (GTDB): domain Bacteria; phylum Spirochaetota; class Spirochaetia; order Sphaerochaetales; family Sphaerochaetaceae; genus Ornithospirochaeta. The sequence goes on from CALXXR010000169.1 coordinate 4,037, forward strand.
CGTTGGAAGGATCGCAATCGCTTCTGCAGTAGAGCCTGAGAAGACATGCTTCTCGCCATTCTGGAGCTCATCCGCATAAAGCGGCGTGTTCTTCAGCGAATTGGGTCCTTTGTGCGTATGTATCCCGGCTTTGATATCCCAGCCATTCGATTCGGCGATCAATGAGATCGTATTAAGCGCATCGAAGCCACCGACAGCCCCTGAGGGGATGTGGATCCTGGCACCGCTTTCTCTTGCAGCCTCCATCGCTTCGGCCTTGAATGCACTGTCGGCGAATGCTCCGATCGAAAGCGGGATGAGGCTGATTCCTCCATCCAGCGCCTTGACCGCGAACTGCTTGAGAAGGGCAATGGAGGCCGTCTCTATGATGTAGTCCGGCTTGAGCGCTATGATCTCGTCCATCGAATCTACGGCTGTGGCTTCCGTCCCGCTGACGATCTCCTCTGCATCTTCCTTTTTCCTCGAGAATGCCGCAATGAGGCTGTAATCCTCCAGCAGTCCATCCTTATATGCCTTGCAGACGATCCTTCCCAGATGTCCGCAGCCAGCGATTGCGAATGTCTTCATATTTCCTCCATCCGATATTGTACATCCTTCTCTCCGAGAAAATGAAGCCATATAGAATAGGGTGGGCTCTGCTGAGATCTGGACTATTCAGCTTCTCGGCATTTCATCATGAGGCTGCTTCATTTATAAAGGATGCCGTCAGCCTCCGTTGTACTGGGTTCTTCTATATTCCTGCTTGCTGCTGTTGGGTTTGTCTGGGATCGTGCGTTCGATGAGATGTGCCTCCAAGGCAGGATCGAGATAGTTCTTCCTGAATGTCGGGCGGTGTGAGAGTCCTAGCCGCTTCATGATCCCAGTGGCAGGAAGAGTCTCATCTCCAAGTACTGATAGCAATCTCTGGACAGGGGTATCGACTTGATCGGTCACTTGATCGCTGACTTGGTCGGTATTCTTCAGGGTATCCCTTATGATCCCAAGCATCAGTGTGACAAAGCAGGAACTGTCAGATGCATTGTCCGCATTGTTGAATGCCTCATAGTATTCCTTCTGCCTGGACTGGATAAGCTCTTCGATAGGAAGCCAGTAGAACAGTTCCTTCCATTTCCCCAGAAGGAGGGTATGCCACATCCTTCCCATTCTTCCGTTGCCATCAGCAAACGGATGGATGAATTCGAACTCATAATGGAACACAGAGCTCTTGATCAGTGGATGGAGACTGGACTTTCTGTACCACTCGAAGAGATCGTTGATCTGTCCTGGGACAAATTCCGCAGGAAGTGCCATATGTATGATCTTCTCTCCATCGAAGACTCCAACACCCTGTGAGCGGAATCTACCGTTCTCAGGAATCAGCCCAGCCATCATCAGACCATGCGCCTTCAGCAGGTCATCAACAGAGAGCGGATCGAGGTCCAGCAGGAGCTCATATGCTTCATATGCATTCCTGACCTCCCTTATTTCATTGGGATTGCCGAGGACACGTTTTCCATCGATGATTGCAGTCACCTGGTCCAACGTGAGAGTGTTGTTCTCAATCGCAAGGGATGAATGGATCGTGCGTATGCGGTTCTTTCTTCTCAGATGAGGAGTAGCATGTCCTTCCTGCAGAACAGAGAGCCTGCCGATCTCCTCGCTGATTTCAGAGACTAGCATCGTTATATCATCTGTCATAGTGAATGGTGGTCTATAATCGCTCATGCTGCCTGCTGTCCTATCCTTGCTGAGGTATATGTGTTATCTGGTTCCGACGCAATGTCTGGATGGGTTTCTGCTATCTGCTCATTTATCTGCTCATTTATCGGGTCATTTATCGGGTCATTTATCGGGTCATTTATCGGGTCACCTGATCTTGGTTCGATTTCTGGATGATCGAGAATGAAGGCAATGGGAATGGCTGCTTCCTTCAGTTCTCCTGTGGATTTCCTGTATTCCAGAGTTTCTGCTTCCATTCCTATGTTCATCATCGCAACACCTTTGCGAAGCATAATACGATCTGGACAGAAACCTTCTTGCGTATTTTCTGTAATCGTGCTTTGGGAATAATTAAGGAGCTTGCCTTGCTGAAGATTATCATGGGAATCGTATGATGTCAAAGAAGCTTCGGTTCCGATAA
>CALXXR010000170.1 GCA_944392735.1 uncultured Spirochaetaceae bacterium
TGTTCTGTCATGTTAGAACTCCTTTAGCTGAATGCTGCTAATACAATCTGACAAAATCTCCGTTTTTGTCAATAAAAGATTTTCACCATATCCGTCTCGCGCGTGCGGAATAGATACAAATCGTCAGCTCGGAAGAGGGGCATAGCTAATATCGACTATGCCATGGTTGATATCAATATCATGCATATACGTTGAAAGATGTCCAATTTACACCGCTATGTTGTGTTTTGAACAGTACGATGCAGTCGAAATGCTGCTATGCGTTGCTTGTGCAGAATCATTAGGATCTGTTGGATACTGTCATTCGGCAAGGAGGGAGGCAATGCCTTTTGCAAGCCTCTTTGCGGCATCCTGGAAGTGGTTTCCGGGGTTCTCCTCGTATATCGCATCGATTCCACGGCTCCTGTAGAGATCGAGGATCTCCCTTGTCCTTGCACCCACCGTCCCCATGATCCCCCGTGCCGAGGACTCCCTGTCGCCAAGGGAGATGTAGAGCCTGTCGGGCTTCCTTTGGATGGGATTCTCCGCCGCGAATCCGGCGAATCCCGGATACCACAGCGAGCCCGAGACGGAGGCGATGCGGCTGAATACCTGGCAGCGGTGCATCGCGTAGAGGGCGAAGAGGCCGCCGAGGGAGTAGCCCGCGAGGGCTGTGTATGATGCTGCCCGCCTTTCGCTTTCCGTCGCCTCGAGAAGCGTCTGGAGAAAGGCATCAGCCCCTCCTCCGAATGGTTCTCCATGCCTGGAGGCCGCGGGGGAGGGCCATGGCGTCATGTCGTCGTTCCAGTGCGGGACGGCGTAGGGGAGGAGGACGAAATCCGCATCGGTGAGAGTGCGGACGATGCCTTCCACATCCTTCGCTTCATCGCCGGCTGTCAGCAGTATGAAGAGGGGCCGCATAGAGCATCCCTCAGATATCGGCCGGTGATGCTCTCTGGGGAGGACGCGATCATCTCGGGGGTGCCGGATGCGACGATCCTGCCTCCTTCCACGCCTCCTTCAGGGCCCATGTCGATGATGAAGTCGCTGTTGGCCATCACATCGAGGTCATGCTCGATGACGACCACGGTGGCGCCTGACGCCACGAGGCGGTCGAAGACGGAGAGGAGCACCTCGACATCCAATGGGTGGAGACCTATCGTCGGCTCGTCGAAGACGAAAATCGATCCTTCCTGCGTGCGTCCCATCTCCGAAGCCAGCTTCAGTCTCTGCGCCTCCCCTCCCGATAGCGCTGGCGTATCCTCGCCCAGCGTAAGGTATCCCAGTCCGAGGCTCTTCAGCACCAGAAGCTTCTCCCTGATCGTCCTGCAGCAATCAAGCACAGGCAGCGCCTCATCCACCGTCATCCTCATCAGCTGGGAAATGGAGTAGGAGACATCAGACCCCTTGGGCCTCCATCCGATCTCCTCCGCCTCCTTTCCATACCTTGAGCCATGGCATGATGGGCAGTCTATGGTCACATCGGGCAGGAACTGCACATCCAATGATATCTCCCCGGTGCCATCGCACTCGGGGCATCTGAGATCTCCGGTGTTGTAGGAGAACGCTCCTGCCTTCCTTCCCCTTGCCTTTGCATCCGGCGTTGCGGCGAAGAGCCTCCTGAGGTCATCATGGATACCGCTGTAGGTGGCCACGGTCGATCTGATGTTCGTTCCGATGGGGGTGGCATCGATAAGGTCCACGCGCCTGATGCCGCCGCAGTCGATCGACTCCACATGGTCCGGAAGCCTTCTGCCATCCAGCGCTGCCTCAAGGGCCGGCACGAGGCTCTCGAGTATGAACGTGGTCTTTCCCGAGCCCGATACGCCCGTGACCGTCGTAAGCCGTCCGATCGGGATCCGTGCCGCAAGCGGGTGCACTGTGTGGATCGCCTTCGTACGCATTTCGATCGCTCCGGATGCAAAGAGATCTTGGGCGTGGCATCTCCTCCGCACGCGCACGCCATGGCCGCTGAGGAAGGGGGCGATGCGAGACGCGGGGTTTGCCCTGATCTCATCGATCGTTCCTTCTGCGATGATGAGTCCGCCATCCTTGCCGGCCCCCGGCCCCATCTCGATCATGTGATCTGCCGATGAGAGCATGGATACGTCGTGGTCGACCATCACGACGGTGTTGCCATCAGCCTTCAGGTCGCCGATGACGCCCTTGAGTCCCTCGATGTTGGCCGGATGCAGGCCGATCGAGGGTTCATCGAGCACATAGAGCACGCCCGTGGTCCTGTTGCGTACTGCGCGCGCAAGCTGCATCCTCTGCCTCTCGCCGGTGGAGAGCGTCTCCGCAGCCCTGTCCATCGAGAGATATCCCAGCCCGAGGTCCATCAGCCGTACTGCTGTCGATCTGAATGAATCTGCGATGCTCTCAGCCATCGGCCTCATTTCCTCCGGAAGCGACGATGGCACTTCCTCCACCCATCTGCACAGCTTTGACAGCGGCATCCTCGAAACCTCATCCAGCCCCATCCCCATGATCTTCGGATAGCGCGCCTCCTCCGATAGCCTCGTTCCGCCGCAGTCGGGGCAGACATCCTCCCTGAGGAACTTCTCCACGCGCTTCATGCCCTGCTCATCCTTCACCTTCGAAAGCGCATTCTCAACGGTATGGACAGCGCTGTAGTAGGTGAAGTCCAGCTCGGCCGCCTGATTCGAGCTCTTCGCCTTGTAGATGATGTGCTTCTTCTCCGCAGGACCATCGAAGACGATCTCCTTCTCATTTTGGGAGAGGTCGCGGAAGGGAATGTTGGTGCGTACGCCCATCTCGCGGCATACATCGACCATCAGCGACCACATGAGGGAGTTCCATGGCGCTACCGCTCCCTCTTCGATCGTGAGCGATTCATCCGGGACAAGCGTCGATCTGTCGACTGTCCTCACGATGCCCGTTCCACCGCATCTTCTGCATGCGCCGGTGCTGTTGAACGAAAGCTCCTCCGCCGATGGTGCATGGAACGTCTCGCCGCAGATGGGGCAGGTGAGGCTGTGGCCCGCCGCAATATCCAGCGTCGGCTTGTGATAGTGGCCGTTGGGGCATCGATGGCTTGCCAGCCTGGAGAACATCAGCCTGATCGGATTCAGGAGCTCGCTTCCCGTTCCGAAGGTGCTCCTGATGCCCGGCACTCCCGGACGCTGCCTCAGCGCAAGGGCAGCGGGGATGTAGAGGATGTCGTCGACATCGGCCTTAGCCGCCTGCGTGATCCTCCTTCTTGTGTATGTGGAGAGCGCCTCCATGTATCTTCTCGAGCCTTCGGCATAGAGCGTGCCGAGGGCAAGGGACGACTTGCCGGATCCTGAGACGCCTGCTATCGCAACGATTCCACCAAGCGGGATCGAGGCATCGATGTTCCTGAGGTTGTGCACTCTGGCACCCTTCACTTCGATATGGTCGGGCATGGCACAAGATTAACCCCTTTCGCAGTCTATTCCAACTCCGATTCCGGTGTCGGAGGCTGCTGCCATCATCGGATTGCAGATGCATAATATTGACATGGATGCCTCGTTTGGGTATGGTAGCCAATGCAATGCCCTTGTAGCTCAGTCGGTAGAGCGCAACCATGGTAAGGTTGAGGTCCGCGGTTCGAATCCGCGCGGGGGCTCTTTTCCATCACTTGGCAATTCAGAAGCGAAGCAAGGGAATTCAAAAGGAATACTCCGTTCTTATGGTCGATATCTGCGTGCAATTCCACCCTTCAGTTTTTGCGAATTTCACCTTCTGGAATCATCGAATTTCACCCTCTGATTCGACTTATTGCTTGCAGTGGATTAAGATATAATCATGAGCAGCAACACATATCTACCTCGGATCATTGACTCCTTGATCTAGGATAGGCTGAGTTGGAAGGGTGCAGTGTGCATTGAGGGGCCGAAATGGTGTGGAAAGACCCGAAGCTGCCTAGAGCATGCTGAAAGCACTTTTCTGCCTGCAGCCCCATTACCAGACTAGGATTTCCTTCAAGATCCTTTCCACATCAGCGGGTTTGACATTCAGCAATGAGGATAGAAGAGGCGTCTGCTTTCCGATTCCTATATTGCGTACAGATCGCTGCCTGCGATCCTGCCTTCCGCGGGGTGTTCGAATCCTGATGAGGATATGAAGCCTATTGCTTCTATGCCGAGCCCAGGAATCCTCCTTGTCTTCGCTACCTCCTCTGCAATCAATGAATCCGGCATTGGAGAAGATAGGAACTTGGCTTCATATATCTCGTAGCCTTCGATCGTCTCCAAGGCAACGTCGAACTCCCCATTCTTCTTCAATTCTTTATCATCGTACCAGTAGGTGCCTACGCTGATGATGTCATCCCTTATTCCTTTCTCTGCTTGGATGAGAAACCATTGCCTTGCGATGTCCTCAAACCGGTATGAAACGAACGTATCCAGCGAGGGTTTGATCGATTTCTCGAAGAATGCGGCTGTAGCCAATGCCTCTGGATTCTTCTCGATGAATGCAAGATGGAAGCGCAGCATATTCGAGCGCAGTTCGTAGAATCTCTTTCGTCTGCTGTTCTTCAGATTGATTGGCTGCTTCTTGTCGATGAAATCCGCTTTCTGCAGCTGTTCAAGCGTGTAGTCGAGGGAGTTCCTGCTCTCATCATCCTCGAGCGTCGAAAGTATCTCTGAATAGGTGCGCTTGCCGTTGCCTATCCTCGTGATTGCCGAATACGCACCTCCTGCTCCCTTGAATTCTGCATAGAGGATACCCTCCGTATAGGTCCTTGCGAATCCTGTCCTATCCACCAGCAGCGCCTTGATATTATCCTCTACGGATGATTCGGGATCTATCATCGACAGAATCATCGGAACCCCTCCGAATGCTGCATATAGTGTGATCTTCTCCCTAATGCTGCGTTCTGGGTAGAAAAGGGATGATTCCAGATAGTCGAGTTCTCCCAGTGGCATTTCCAGCGTAAATCTCCCATAAAGCGGATTATCCTTGTTCAGGAGCTCCTTCATGACCCTTATGGCGGAGCCTGAGATGATGATCTTCAGGCTGTCCGGCGCATAATCGATGAAATCCCTCATGTATGCATCGACGACTTCTCCCTTGGCTTTTTTCCTTAGGTCCTGGTATTCATCGATTTCGAGTACCATCCTATGTTTCTGGGCGGCAATGAACTTAAGAAGGGCTTCGAAGTCGGAGATCTGCAGCCCTGGTATGCCGAGAACCTCTCCTGCGATCCTGGAAAGCCTTCTCGCATTCTCGCTGAGCTCGTCGGGTACTGCTGTGAATCGGATGATGGCTTCATGATTGTCCTTGAGTGCTTCGGAAATCAGCGTTGTCTTTCCAATGCGCCTTCGGCCATAGATGAGGACAGCAGACTTGCCTTTCCTGCTGAGCTCCTTTCTCAATCTTCCGAGTTCCCTCTGTCTTCCCAAGAACATGCAAGCCTCCTTTCCTTTCAGCGCTGGAATTGCCTAAATCGATTTTGCCAAAATCCATTACGGTAAAATTATAAGGCACGAGCCATGGAAATGCAATACAGCAAAAGCCATGCCGCTCAATTGTGGAGAGAATGCATGATGGGGATTGTCAGATGGCAGGGACGAATGGGTTGTCGAGAAGGAGGAAGTCCGATAGTGATATCCATAGTATGCCGTCCTCATCGTAAGAGCAGAAAGGATTTACCGCATCTCCGTATGCCGGTGATGCCCTTGACGAGACCATTGCCCCTATATGCATCCAACAAGGCTATTGCGTTCTTTCGCTTGAAGACAGGAATCATATTCAGATTGCATTCGAAATCCTCTTGCATCTGCAAATGAATTTCGAATACAGCTTTGGATGCCTTGTCATTGCCCTTGCCTAGCAAGCAGCTGGAGCCTGATGTGGATCAGATGCATCAGGTAGATCTTCTCAGAGATCGGGTAATCCTCGATGCCAGCCGCTTCAATGGCTCGCTTAACCCTTGCCTGGAGCGTGTTCTTATGGATCCCCATCGCCTCTGCGGCCTTCGTGACGCTCATGCCTGCCGCATAGTAGCACCTGACTGCCTCCATGCATTTCGCAAGGCTCTTCTCGTCTAGGAAGCGCCTCATCTCCTCGATGAACGAGTCGATGACATCGCTGTAGGAGAATGCCGTCTGGTAGAGCATGTACTCCAGCCTTGTCTGCGCATCGGCAAGGTCGATGAGATCGGAATCCATGTGCTTCTCGATCCATAGTGCCGTGGAGGCTGATCTGCCAATCGAGGCATAGTTCGAAGCGGGGCGAGGTATTATGATCCTGCACTCGGCCATCTCCTCTATTCCAAGAAGGTCGGAGCTTGAGATATGCGAGCTGCAGATGATGGAGAGCGTGTCCGCCTCAAGGCTCCAGAAGTCGTGCTTGGCATCCAGGATGCCCCTGCGGGAGAGCGTGGAGAGTATCGTCTCGAAGTGTATCATGCCCTCTGCATCCTTCTTCTTCACGATCCTCACGAACTGGACGGGGAAGGTGAAGGAAACATCCAGCAGCTCCATCACATCCTCGATGTTCTTCCTGTCGGCATTCTTCGCCGTAAGCAGTCCGAAGAGCTTTGAACGCAGTGAGAGATCGACGAGCCTCGCCTCCATCGAGCCCTGGAATTCGAAGTACTTGTCGGCATAGATCTTCAGAAGCTTCGTCAGATCCCTGACCTGTTCCGGAAGCCCGGACATGCCGATGACGCCTATGATCTTCCCATGGAATGTGATGGGCATGTTGTAGCCGACCTTCGCTCCCGGATAGTTCGGCAGCATCGCCTCCGTGATCGCGATGTCGTGGCCTGCGGATATCACATGCTTCGCTCCGGTGTGGATGCTTCCGATCCGCGACCTGTCGGTGGAGGCGATGATGCGTCCATCCATGTCCATGATGTTGATCGTCTTGCCTCCAAGGAGGTTCGATACCGTCTCCACGAGCTTCTGGCAGAATGATGTGAGTTCAGCTATCTGTATCATACGTCCTTCAGATTATGATCGTCCCTCCAGGAGAGAGGTGCGATGCGGCCTCGCCGAGGCCTTCCATGGCAGCCGTACCCGAGCAGTGGCATAGAGCGATGATGCCAGCACCCGTCTTCTTCAGATGCTCGATCGTGCGTTCGATCCTCGCGCTGTCGGCTTCTGAAAGATGCGTTCCCCCGATGACGGCATGGATATTCCTGCCGGTTCGCTCCTGGATGCAGTCGAGCATGTTCATGATGCCGGGGTGCGCGCATCCAGATATGACCGCAATGCCGCGGGGTGTATCGATGGACAAGGCGATCTCGTCGGAGAAGCCATCCGCGACGATGCCTCCGGACGTCTCCCTGACGAATCTGGATGGTATGGTCTCCTCCGGATGGATCCGGGGAAAGCCCTGGTGGATCAGGATTCCAGGATGAATCTCCACGGTGCCTTCGACGATGTGCAGGTGCCCGCAGCTTCTGGCTGCGAACGCCATGTCCCAGCCTGCAGAGAGGTCCGTGAAGACTGGAGGAGTGCCTGCAAGCTTGCGGTCGAAGAAGCCCTTGCCGACATAGAGATCGGAAGCTCTGCACCCTGATTCGATGAAGTCCCTGAATCCAGCGGCATGGTCGTAGTGGCTGTGGCTGATGACGACTGCATCGAGATCTTCGATGCTGATTCCGAGCCTATGGGCGTTGTCGAGGAAATGATGGCCCTGCCCGCAGTCGAAGAGCAGTCTGAAGCCATCTGATTCCACGAGGAGGCTGAGCCCATGCTCGCTGATGAGCGCTCTGTTCGCCGATGGTGAGTTCTCCATCAATGCAGTGATCCTCAGAATGCCGCCTCCTTTTCGAGAAAGGCACGGCAGGACGCCCCACCGTGCCTTGATTCATGCCTTGATACGATCCATGAAGCGCATGATGTTGTCCATCGTGAGCCTCATGTCGCTCTTGGCTCGTGGCCTCGCTTCCTTGTACGGGACAGCGACGCGGTTTATCGAGAAGATGCCGGCAACGCCTTCGTCGTATGCGCCGTCGATATCATCGCCGATGTCGCCGACAACCGCGACCACGGGTATGCCCATCCTCTTCGCTTTGCGTGCGACGCCGATGACGACCTTGCCCCTGAGCGACTGGCTGTCGATCTTCCCCTCGCCGGTGAAGATCATATCCGCCCCCTCGGCGAGCTTCTCGAAGCCGGTGATCTCGAGTACGGCCTCGATCCCCATCTGCATCTTCGCGCCGAAGAATGCCTTCATTCCTCCGCCCATGCCGCCGGCGGCACCGCTTCCCGGTATCTCCTGGAGCCTGATTCCGAGCTCCTTCTCGATGACGGAGGCGAGATGCACCATCTTGGCATCGAGCACCTCGACCATCTTCGGGTCGGCGCCCTTCTGCGGCCCATAGATCGCTGCGGCGCCCGTTGGGCCGTAGAACGGATTGTCTATATCGCACATGGCGGTGATGGGCAGAGCCTTCACGCTCCCGTCCATCGTCGATGTGTCGATGCGCTCGATCCTATCAAGCGTATCCCCGACGGGGACGAAGCTGTTTCCATCCCTATCCAGGAACGTCACGCCGCATGCTGCTGCGGCTCCGCATCCGGCGTCGTTGGTGGCGCTTCCGCCAAGTCCGATAACCAGTCTCTTCGCACCGCGCCTTGCGGCGTCGAGGATGAGCTCTCCGACGCCGTAGGTCGTGGTCCGGGAGGGATCCTTCCTGTCTCCTACGAGCGGAAGTCCGGCAGATGCGGCCATCTCGATGACGGCCGTTCCGTCCGGGAGCATCCCGTAGAAGCTCTCCATATCCTCGTTCCAGGGACCTTTCGTGGTCATCCTGACCTTCTCGCCGCCGAGGGCGGTGAGGAAGGAATCGACGCTTCCTTCCCCTCCGTCGGCGACAGGGATCGAGACGACCTGGCACTCAGGATGATAGGCCAGGATCCTCTCCTTCATGATGGAGATGATCTCGGCACTGGACATCGTGCCCTTGAACGAGTCCGGTATGAGGACAGCTTTCTTCATGCTGGCCTCAGATGAGGAAGAGCGAGAGGATGAAGACGAAGATCATGCCCACGACGCCCATGATTCCGGTCATTGCGGACTGTGTCTTGTATCCATCTTCCATCTCGATGTGGCCGAACTTCGTGACGACCCAGAAGTAGGAGTCGTTCGCATGGGATACGGTCATCGCTCCAGCTGCGATCGCCATTACAGTGAGCGTACCGGCCATCGGAGTCGTGAGTCCGAGGAGGCTCATCATCGAACCGGGGTCGGTGATCATGCCCATGATTCCCGCAGTCGTCGTGAGGGCGACAGTGGAGGATCCCTGAGCGGTCTTGAGGATGGCGGATACGATGAACGGGAAGAAGATTCCGATCTTCGCGAGCACCGCTGCATGCTCCTGCATGTATCCAACGAAGCCAGCTTCGGAGATGACCTTTCCGAGAACGCCGCCGGCTGCTGTGATGAAGAGGATCGGTCCGACCGTCTTGAGCGTCTCGTCGACGATCGAGTAGAAGTCGTTCAGCTGATGCCTCTGAGCAAGGAGGATCACGCCGAATACCGTTCCGATCGCAAGAGCGATGATCGGGGTTCCGATGAATGCGCAGAGCGTTGCGACCGCGCCCGTCCAGCCAGCCATCGAGGAGATCGAGCCGAGGGCCATGCAGATGATCGGGATGATGATCGGGGCCAGCGCCATGAAGCCGCCAGGAAGCTCACCAAAGCTCTGGAGGAGCTTCTCATACTCGGCCTGGCTGACATCGTTCTGGTCCTCAGATGTCTTGACGCGCTTGCCGATGTAGTTGGCATAGAAGCTGGCTGCGATGAGGCATGGAATGGAGACGAGAGCGCCGATTCCCATGACAAGGAGAAGGTGGTCACCGACTCCAAGCGAGCTTGCTGCTGCGATCGGGCCCGGTGTAGGCGGGATGAATACGTGGGATGTGTAGAGGCCAGCGGAGAGCGCAACCGTGAGTGCGACCGATGAGTATCCCGTCCTCTTCTGGAGAGCGCCTCTGATCGGGTCGAGGATGACGAATCCGGAATCGCAGAATACGGGGATGGATACGACCCAGCCCATAAGCTCCACTGCGATGTCGGGGCGCTTCTTTCCTACGAGGCGCACGACCATCTCAGCCAGCTTGAGAGCTCCTCCTGTCTTCTCGAGGATCGTTCCGATGAGGGCACCGAGTATGATGACGATGCCGATCGAGGTGAACGTGCCGGAGAAGCCGGCGCCGATCATGTTCGGAATCGAGGCGAGCGGGATCCCTACTACGATGGCGAGAATGAGCGAGATGCCCATGAGGGCAACGAACGGATGGACCTTGAACTTGCTGATCGCGACGATCATGACGATGATAGCGATCACGAACGAGATGATGAGTCCGATTCCTGACATATCCATCTACCTCCTGTTGCTATGCAGTCCAGAGAGCATTCTGGAAAGCATTGGAACATATAGCGCTAT
>CALXXR010000171.1 GCA_944392735.1 uncultured Spirochaetaceae bacterium
TGATCCACCTGAGCTTCTCAGGCGTGATGCCGCTCTCATCGTAGATCATTCCGGAGGAATCGGAGAGCGTTACGACCTTCGCTCCGAGCTCGAGCAGCTTCTCCACGGTGTACTGCGCTACGTTTCCAGATCCGGATACGAGGCATGTCTTTCCGTCGAGCTTCATGCCGTTGCCGTCGAGGATCGCCTCGGAAAGGTATACAAGGCCATAGCCTGTGGCCTCTGGCCTGATGTTCGATCCGCCGAAGTCCAGTCCCTTTCCCGTGAGGACGCCGGTGAACTGGTTCGTGATCCTCTTGTACTGGCCGAAGAGGTATCCGATCTCGCGTCCTCCGACTCCGATGTCTCCTGCCGGGACATCCGTATCGGCGCCGATGTGCCTGTAGAGCTCAGTCATGAACGACTGGCAGAAGCGCATGACCTCGGCATCCGACTTGCCCTTGGGGTTGAAGTCGGAGCCTCCCTTGCCGCCGCCCATCGGAAGACCTGTGAGGCTGTTCTTGAAGACCTGCTCGAAGGCGAGGAACTTCATGATGGAGAGATTCACGGATGGATGGAATCTCAGTCCGCCCTTGTAGGGGCCGATGGCTGAGGACATCTCGATCCTGTAGCCTCTGTTGATCTGCACCTTCCCCTCGTCGTCGATCCAGGGAACGCGGAACATGATCATCCTCTCTGGTTCTGTCATCCTCTCGAGGATCTTGCTGTAGGTGACTTCCGGAAGATCCTCGATGATCTTGTCGATCGATGCGAGGAATGTGTAGACCGCCTGCTGGAATTCCTTCTGGTCGGGATCGGTCTTCAGGACGTGCTCATATACACGCTGGGTTTCGTCATGCATGGTAATCTTCTCCTTATCGCCTGATGATAAAGACATTGGGGGAGAAGGAAAAGTGCAAAGGGCGGGAGGATGGGAAGTTTTGCTTAATGGTGAATTAACCTATGGGATATATACTGCCTCCAATCCATTGCCAGCAGTCCGCCATAGTATGGTAGACTCAAAGGAAATGGAGGTTGAAGCATGAAGATCGGTATTCTCACAAGCGGTGGCGACTGCCCGGGACTCAATGCGGTCATCAGGGGGTTCGCCAAATATGTATTCAACAATATCAAGGATGCGGAGCTCATCGGCATCTCTGAAGGCTATCTCGGCCTGATAGAGAAGGATGCCAAGAAGATGAGCCCTTCGGACTTCTCCGGGATCCTCAACGTCGGCGGAACGATCCTCGGCACCAAGCGCACGCCGTTCAAGAAGATGACGGAGGAGGACAGGGATGGCAAGAGCCGCCTGGACATGATGAAGAAGAACTACAAGGCGCTCGGGCTCGATGTCCTCGTCACCTTAGGAGGAGCGGGAACGCACAAGACCGCTGCGCTCCTTTCATCCGAGGGGCTGAATGTCGTCGGCATCCCCAAGACGATCGACAATGATATCTGGGGAACGGATGTCACGTTCGGCTTCCATTCCGCTGTCGATATCGCGACCGAGTGCATCGACCGCATCCACACGACGGCGGCGAGCCATGGACGCACCATGCTCATTGAGCTCATGGGCAACAAGGTCGGCTGGCTGACGCTCTATGCAGGCGTCGCTGGAGGAGCGGACATCATCCTGCTTCCCGAGATCCCATACGATCCCGATACGGTCGTGAAGATGGTCCGCAAGCGCCTCGATTCGGGCAAGGCGTTCAACATCATCGCCATCGCTGAAGGAGCGATGAGCGTGGAAGAGGAGAAGATGAAGAAGAACGAGCGCCTCGAGTTCAGGAACGGCAGGGCCACCGGAACGGAGAAGCTCGCTGCCTATATCGAGGAGCAGGCCGGTGTGGAGACGAGGGTCGTCGTCCCCGGGCATCTCCAGAGAGGCGGCGCTCCATCGCCTTATGACAGGTTCCTCTCCACGGAGATGGGATCGTTCGCCGGCGAGCTCGTGAAGCGCGGGAACTTCGGCGTCACCGTGGCGATGAGGGACAACCACGTCACGTACAACAAGCTCGAGGACATCGCGGGCAAGACCAAGTCGGTTCCGCCCAATGACCAGAGGGTGGCGATGGCGAGGGCCATCGGCATCTACTTCGGAGACGAGAATTGAAGATCGCTGTGATAGACTTCTCCAGCACGTCGCTTTCCCTCCTCGTCGAGGAGGTGAGCGGCGAGATGATGACCCCGATCGTGGGCCTGAGGCGCTCTGTATCGATACTCGGCTACATGTCGAAGAAGGGCAGGCTCTCCGAGCGGGGGATCGCGAAGGTGGTGGAGTCGATACGCTATCTCATCGATGCCGCCGAGAATGTCGGGGCTGAATCCGTGCACATCATCTCCACGGCGTCGATGAGGCTGATCAGGAACTACGGCGACGTCCGGGCTGCCGTCAAGGAGGCCACAGGGCTCGCCATCGTCAATCTCGATGGGCAGAGCGAGGCGTATGCTGGCTTCATCGCCAACAGGGAGTACTGCGCCCTGGGCAATTCCCTCATGCTCGATGTCGGGGGCTACTCGTCATCGCTTGCGGATCTGGACGGCAGCGGGGAAGGGGGCATGCATTCGCTCGATATAGGTCCGGCGGCGCTCTTCCAGATCTTCGACGGCATCTATCCATCGAAGGGCGACGTGAAGAAGATGCAAAAGACCATAGGCAAGGCGCTGGAGAAGAACCTCGTGTATCCAGGAAGGACGTTCTCCCGCCTCGTGCTCATAGGCAGCAATGCAGAAGCGCTCTATGGCGTCTATGCCGATCATTTCGGCATCCCCGAATCATCGCTGCGGACGATGACGAGAAAGAAGCTCGGCAAGCTCATCAAGCACCTCGTCTCTTCCGATGACCGTGCCCTGATACTGATCCGCAACGTGCCTGAGAAGGTGCATATGCTCATCCCTGCCGCAGTCCTTGCAGAGGAGGTCGCGTCGATCTTCTCGGCGGATGAGCTCATAGTTTCAGACAAAGGAGTCAAGGATGGCTACCTCAGGCTCCTTATGGAGGAGAACAATGGCTAAGGAGAATCCATCGGCTATAAGGCCGCCATTCATCAACAGGGAGTATTCATGGCTCCAGTTCGACACAAGGGTGCTCGATCAGGCACGCGATCCGTCGAACCCGCTTCTCGAGCGCTGCCGCTTCCTCTCTATATTCATATCGAACCTCGACGAATTCGTGCGCGTGAGGCTGGGGTCGCTTCTGAACCTCGAGCTGCACTCGCCGACATACATAGACAACAAGACGGGCATGACCGCACGCGACCAGATCGAGATGATCCTCTCGCTCCTGCCGGAGCTGTACAGGAAGTCCGATGAGACGTTCGCGAAGCTCCGCAAGGAGCTCAAGGGCAGCGGCGTCGACATCCTCATGCCCCAGACGATATCGGAGACTCAGAAGACCAAGGCCTTCCGCTATTTCCAGGAGAGCATGGTTCCCTTCCTCTCCCCGCTGGTGCTCGATGCAAAGCACCCGATGATCCGCTTCGAGAACCAGAGGCTCTACCTCGTCCTGCGCCTCGAGCGAGATGGAAGGGAGATGTTCGGCGTCGTATCAATGGGACGCCGCATCCCCGATCTCGTGAAGATCGGAGGAGGGAAGAAGGTCCATCTCATCCCATCCGAGGCTCTCCTGTATCTCTTCGGCGACTCCCTCTTCCCCGGCTCCGTCGTGAAGGAGAAGTCGCTTCTGAGGGTGACGAGGAATGCCGACTTCGAGGCTTCCGTCGAGGATGCGGACATCGAATACGACTTCGACTTCTCCAAGCTCATCAGGAACAAGGTCGAGAGCAGGGGAAGCCTTGCTGCGGTGCGCCTTGAGATGAACACGCCCTCGGAGGACCTGAGGCAGTTCCTGATCAAGCACCTCGGGATCAAGAAGAACCAGGTCTTCCTCGTCTCCGGCTGCTTCTCGTACAAGTACATGTACCAGCTCGATGACTACTTCCCTCTCGAGATGCGCCACAGCCTCAGGTTTCCATCGTTCAAGGGAAGCGTCCCTGCAGGCCTCCAGCGCGGCGGCATGATCGATACCGTGCTCAAGCGCGATGTCTTCCTCGCGTATCCGTTCCAGACGATGGATCCGCTTCTCTGGCTGCTGGAGGAGTGCGCGGATGATCCGAGGGTGTCGAACATCAAGATCACCATCTACCGCCTTGCCAAGAACTCCAGGGTGGTCGCGGCCCTCGTCCGCGCCGCCGAGAACGGGAAGGACGTCTCCGTCGTCATGGAGCTCTGCGCACGCTTCGATGAGGAATCGAACCTCAGCTATGCCGAGCAGCTCCAGGAGGCGGGGTGCACCGTCTTCTACGGCATGGAGAACTACAAGGTCCACTCGAAGATCATCTCCATCGACCTGCAGGATGGAGGGGAGGACAGGTACATAACGCACCTCGGTACGGGCAACTACAACGAGAGCACCGCGAAGCAGTACACCGACCTGAACATCATCACGTCGAACAAGGACATCGGACTGGATGGGGTCGCATTCTTCCGCAACCTCGCCACGCTCAATATGGATACCACATACAGGCGGCTGCTCGTTGCGCCATCATCGCTCAAGACAGGCATCCTCGCCGCGATGGACAAGGAGATCGCGAAGGGCAAGGAGGGCTCCATCACATGCAAGATGAACTCCCTCTCCGACAAGGACATGATCGATAAGCTCGTCGAGGCATCGCAGGCTGGGGTCAAGGTCAAGCTCCTGATCCGCGGCATCGCCTGCCTCCTGCCAGGCGTGCCTGGGCTCACGGACAACATCATGATCCTCAGCATCGTGGGCCGCTTCCTTGAGCATTCGAGGATCTATAGCTTCGGCTCCGGCGAGATGTACATCTCCTCTGCCGACCTCATGACGAGGAACATCGACAGAAGGGTCGAGATCGCGACGCCCGTGCTCGATCCGAAGATCAGGGAGACGATACTCAAGATGCTCGACATCATGTTCCGCGACAACGTCAAGGGCAGGATGCTGCTGGGCAACGGCCATTACTCGCCAGTGCCCGAGGGCGATGAGAGGATCGATTCCCAGGAGAAGTTCCTCGAGCTCTACAGGAACGGCAAGGCGCATCTCTGATCATCTGCAGCTTCATGAAGCATCCCCTCGGAAACGGGTGGGGATGCTTTCAATTTCCGTGTTATATGCGGCGAAAGGTGTATTATAAATCGGCTTTTTGACGAATTCTGCCAAAAATACGATATATAGATTGTAAAAATGCAATCATGCCCTTACTATTTGATAGGGTTGATGGAATATGCTGATTGGATTCTGCGTATGCAATTTCAGATCATTCCGCGAAGCGGCAGAACTCTCTCTGAAGGCTTGTCCCTTCAATGAGCATCCAGAGAATGTCCAGGCAGTGGCGAATGGGATGTCGATCCTGAAGTCCGTTGCTATATTCGGAGCCAATGCAGCCGGAAAATCCAATCTGATCAAAGCCATGTCCGCTGCACTGCTGATCATCCGGACTTCGCAGACGCGGCAGATCGGTGATCGGATTCCATTCGTCGAGCCTTATGCATTCTCTGTGGATACCACTGGAGAAACCTCATTCGAATTCGAATTCATCACACAGGGAATCCGATACAGATATGGTTTTTCCTGCACCTCGGAAAGCATATCAGAGGAGCATCTTGTGCGATATGCGACGAAGAGACCCGCAATCGTGTTCCAGAGGAATAGGCAGGACTACTCCTTCCACAGCAATGCGACGAGAGCAGAGCTTGCACCTCTTACGGAACGCAACACTCCGAATAAGCTTTTCCTTGCGACGGCTGCAAGCTGGAATTCCGCGGCAGTGCGAGAGCCGTTTCTGTGGCTGAGGAATTCAATGGATGTGTTCGATTCGGATAAGCCGATGCTGCAATCCCTTGATATGTACGCCGATGACGGATCTGGAGAGCTGAAGGAATTCACGAACGGCCTTCTGCGGGAATCAGACATAAACATAAGCGATTTCACCATTGAGGTCCGCGATGCTAAGGGTTCTGCCCCCTTCCTGCCGTTTATGGATATCCCCGCTGGAACAAGGGAATATCGTGTCATGGCTACGCACCTCATCTCCGATGGAGACGGAAAGACGCTTCGATATTCGCTGCCTCTGAACAGCGAGTCGAAAGGCACAAGGAATCTCTTCCTCCTCGGGCCATGGATCAAGAAGGCTCTTGATAATGGATATACGTTCTGCGTGGATGAGCTGGATTCGAGCATGCATCCCGCATTGCTTCTGCATCTTGTCAGCCTGTTCGATTCCGAGAAGACGAACCCACATGGAGCGCAGCTGATAATGACATCGCATACGACGGATCTTCTGACGACAAGCCTCCTGCGCAGGGATCAGGTCCTATTCGTTGAGAAGGATAGCCGTACAGGCGAATCGGAATTGTATTCCCTTGCTGATTTCTCCACACGGACTAGGGAGGATATAAGGAAGGCCTATCTTGCTGGCAGGTTCGGCGCAGTGCCGAATATACTGTAAGAGGTGCGCGGATTGGTAGGAAGCTTCGCAAGAGGAATCGCCTTGTATTATTCGCCGCGGAAGGTCGCAATGAGACGGAATCCATTTATTTCAGGGATCTGATAAGCGATTTCGAAGATTTGACTCTCCACAAGGCTCATGGAACATCCACCGATCCTGTTGGAATGGTCAGGAATCTTGCTGCCACCATGAGGGATTATGATTTCGATTCAGAAAATGGGGATCTCGCATTCTGCTTCATGGATCTCGATTGCAGCCGTGAAAAGGAGAAGCAGCTGCGTGAAGCTGCGGCGTTGGCTTTGCAGAAGGGAATCCATCTTGTTGTCTCCAACCCATGCTTCGAGCTGTGGTTCATGTGCCATTTCACTGAATCGCCTCGGCATTATGCACAAAGCAGGGATCTGCTGAAGGACATATCGACCTACATCAATGGCTATGGGAAATCGAGGACCGGCATATATGCAATGATCAGGCATAGGCTGGATTACGCCATCAGAAGCGCGGAGCTTCTCGAGAAGCGGGCTATTGCGGCAGGATACGT
Organism: uncultured Spirochaetaceae bacterium; assembly: GCA_944392735.1. GTDB lineage: Bacteria > Spirochaetota > Spirochaetia > Sphaerochaetales > Sphaerochaetaceae > Ornithospirochaeta. The sequence continues at coordinate 6,991 of CALXXR010000171.1, forward strand.
GAAGCATACAGCCGATTTTCGCTCCTGCAACTGATGTCTTCCATATTTTCCCCCTTCTCAAGCAATCGCAGGAGAAACGCCTGAAGGAATGAATCGAGCATTCTGCTGATGCTGGATTCGCTTACGTAATGCATAGGGTAATGGGAAATAACTTGCTTATAGAACAACTGCGAAGGTCTGCGCATCAGCCTCATCCGTGCGTGTGCAGATCCTTCCAGCAGTGTCCTTGGATTGAGATGGGAACCTGCTATTGCCATTCAATAGTCGTGAACGACGGGTATATGGTATGGCATTGATATCGAAGGCATTGGGGTATGTCCGAATTAAGCTTGGCGTGCATTTTCCGAATCTTGGAAGATTGCCTTATGATGAATGTCGAAATGCAATCGACGGGGTCATTGACCTGTTTGCGGGAAGGGCAGACGATGATGTCGTCGACGGAAAGGAGGATGCGTATGGGCAAGGTTATAGATATGGGCAGACTGCCGAAGGATGACCCGATATTCTCAGCTCCGCTGTTCTTCGCGCCGGTGCGCAAACCTTCGGAATTGGCAGAGCTGCGTCGAAGATGTTTGGCAGAGGAGAATGCAGAGGCATTGCCACATACGGGCAGTCAGACCGTCCAGGCTTCCATAGAAAATGAGAGTCACGAGTCTTCCGATGGCCTGGATTCTTCTGAGGACAGCGTAATCGATCGGGGATGAAGAAATACAGGATCTATGAGATGCTTCGAAATCAATGCTCGTTCCGGACTGCCTCCAGAAGCAGAAGCTTGCCAATGATGGCTCCTTTGCGATGGGCTTGCTTATCGAGCAAGGTGGAAATCTCGCCGTACTGAGTCTACAAGTGCCTGCACATCGGACTCATCCATGATGCCTATCTTCTCTGCAGCACCCTTGAATGCGGTTTGGGTTTTCATGAGGGCATCAGCTGGTGCTTTGCTTAAGACGATCTCACCATCGCCGTTCAGTGTGAATAGGATTTCATCGCCTGCATTGAAACCAAGCTGACGCCTTATTTCCGCTGGAATGGTGATCCGCCCATCCTAGGATATCCTAGCAAAGTTCATCTTATCCTCCCATGGATACAATAGGATGGATTCGAAGAAGAATGGAAGAACAATGATGATGTCCATGATATGGGGTGGAAATCCTGTATGCTAGGTCAACGCGTGGATCCTAGCGGATCGCTTATCGTGTAGCTTCTCCTTCCTTTGTGCTCGAGGATTCCTTCCTCCGATAGCTTCCTGAGCATGCGCTGTATATGGCGCCGCGATACATGAAGCACGGAAGCTGCCTGGCTGGCATTCGTGAGATGGCCGCCGCATGTTCTC
>CALXXR010000172.1 GCA_944392735.1 uncultured Spirochaetaceae bacterium
TCGGCTTTTATGTATCATGAAAACACCCTCGCACGGTATTCATTGCGAATAGGCGAACGAGGGTGTTATATCATAGATGATGTTAAATATAATTAGTTATTATAAAAGCAATTATCATTCCCATTCAATCGTTGCTGGCGGTTTGGATGAGATGTCGTAGAGGACGCGGTTCACACCTGCGACCTCGTTGCAGATGCGGGATGCTGCCTTCTGCAGGACATCGTAGGGCATCCTGTACCAATCGGCTGTCATCGCATCCTCGCTCGTGACGGCCCTGAGAGTGCAGACCTCCCTGTACGTCCTCTCATCGCCCTGGACTCCAACGCTCTTCACAGGAAGAAGATCAGCCAGAGCCTGCCAGATCCTGTCGTAGAGTCCAGCTTTGCGGATCTCCTCGATGAAGATGGCATCGACATCCCTTAGGGTATCAAGGCGCTCCTTCGTGACCTCGCCTATGCAGCGCACACCAAGCCCCGGACCGGGGAACGGGTGGCGGTAGACAAGCTCATCGGGAAGTCCGAGCTCCTTTCCGAGCGCTCTGACCTCATCCTTGAAGAGCTCCTTCAGAGGCTCCAGAAGCTCCCATTTGAGATCCTCGGGAAGGCCTCCGACGTTATGGTGCGACTTGATCGTCGACGATGGACCGCCTGATGGGGATCTGGATTCGATCACATCGGGATAGAGCGTGCCCTGCGCCAGGAACGAGATGTCCCCGCACTTCCTCGCCTCCCTGTAGAAGGTGTCGACGAAGACCTTTCCGATGATCTTCCTCTTCGCCTCCGGCTCCGCAACGCCCTTGAGAGCAGAAAGGAACTCATCGGTCGAATCCGCATACTGCAGGTTCATGCTGAAGTGCTTTCCGAAAAGATCGAGCACCGACTCTGCCTCGTTCTTGCGGAGCATTCCGTTGTTGACGAATACGCATACCAGCTGATCACCGATGGCCCTGTGGATGAGAACCGCTGCCACTGATGAATCGACTCCGCCTGAGAGCCCGCAGAGCACCCTTCTGTCCCCTACCTGCTTCCTGATCGCTTCCACCGCCTCATCGACGAACGAGCCCATGTTCCAGTCGGCCTTCGCCTTGCAGATATCGAGGACGAAGGAGCGGATGAGCTTGTCGCCATCGACTGAATGGACGACCTCGGGATGGAACTGCACCCCATAGAATCCCCTTTCAGCATCCTCCACTGCAGTATATGGGCATGTAGGCGTCACTGCCGTCACGTGGAACCCTTGCGGGATGCTGTCGACGGCATCTCCATGGCTCATCCAGATGCTGCTGCCATCGGAGACATCCTTCAGGAGAATCGATGAGCGATCGACGATATCGATGCTCTGGAGTCCGTACTCCTTCCTTCCGGATGACGTCACATGGCCTCCAAGCATCTCGCACATCACCTGAAGGCCATAGCAGATGCCAAGGATCGGGATGCCAAGGGAGAAGATGGCGGCGTCGGGACGGGGCGAGCCTGGAGTCCTCACGCTTGAGGGACCGCCGGAGAAGATGATGCCGGAAGGCGCAGCCTTCCTCACTTCCTCCGCGGATATCGTGTAGGGAACGATCTGGCTGTATACGCCGCACTCCCTGACGCGCCTTGCTATGAGCTGGCTGTACTGGGCTCCGAAATCGAGCACGAGGATCGAATCATGTTCCTTCATATATTCCTCCCTAGAGGGTCTCGCCTGCTACCAGCGCAGGTCGTCAAGCTGTCTGTATGCCTTGCGCACTCCGCTGTAGAGCACAAGTCCGAGCACTGCGCCTACTGCGCTCTGCACGATGTTGCCTGGCACCTCGAGGATGGCCTCGGAGAATACCGTAAGCCCGAACAGCGTCGTCAGCATGAGATATCCGCCTGAGACGACGATGACGGCGATCAGGGCTGCGATGATCAGCATCGGAATGGATGTGCTGTCCTTCCTGACGATGAGCCCCATGAGAAGCGCCTCGATGCCATGCACGATGAATGATATCAATGCCCACTGCGGGAATCCGCCGATGAGATCGGCGAAGGCCGCTCCCAGTCCGCCTGCGATGAGTCCAGTGAATGGACCGAACGCGTATGCCGCGAATGATACCGCCGCATCGCAGAGCGAGATGTATCCACCGATCGGGGACGGTATCCTGATCACCATTGTGAAGACAGCCACCACAGCTGCCATGATCGCAACCAGGCTTATCCTGAGCGCAGTCCTGTTCCTATCCGCCATATTCACCTCACAATAAGCAAGCTGAGCGGTATGATAGCACCAAGAAGCCACTGGAGAGAATAGCCACGGGGCCTAGGGATGGGCTCATTCGGCATCTTCGCCATGCGTCCGAATCCACGCTCCTCCAGCGCTGCGGCCGTCTCTGGGATCATGCGGATCGCAGCAACGGTGAGTGCCGTAATGGATGGCAGCATCGGATAGCCTCTCCTTCCTTCATCGAGCCTGAGCGACATCGAATCGCGGATTTCCGAGAAGAGCAGTCCCAGGTGCGGGATGAACCGCAGGACCATCGAGGCGGCAAGCGCTGCGTTGTACGGCATATGGAATGCCCGCAGTCCCCTTATGATCTCCTCGTTGCGCGCTGTGAGGAGAAGAAGCATCAAGGCCCAGGAGAGCGCTCCCAGCCGCGATATGATCCTGGCGACGGTCCATATCCCCTCCTCTGTCGCAATGACGAAGCCACCAGCTTCGAAAAGAGGCGTCCCGCCGCGCTCCTGAAGCGGTGTGAAGAGGACGAGGATGGCAAAGAGCGGAAGCAGCCGCAGGAGGCAGCGCCAGGCCTCCCTCGTGCCGACAGCGACGAAGAGGAGGGCAAGGGGCAGGAGGAACGCAGCAGCAAGCCCTGCCCATGATCGCATCGCAAATGCGATGGCTGCGAAGAGAAGCGTGGAGATGAGCTTGGGACGCACATCGAACCTATGGTAGAAGGAATCGCCATGGATATAGCTGCTAGCATTCATGGAGCCGGCCTCCTTCGATGCGCATGAGGCGTCCGGGAAGGATCGAGGGGATCCTCTCATCGTGCGTTATGACGATAAGTCCTGCTCCGCTTCCGAGATAGGCGGAGGCTGCCAGGATGAAGTCATCGTACGGGAGGGCGCTGTCCATCTCATCGAAGATCGCGAACGGCCTTCGCAGCAGATGGAAGATCGCTGCCTGGAGCAGCTTCGCGCGTCCGTACGACATCTCCTGCACATACTCGCCTGCATCGAGATGGAATATGGAGAGCGCTTCGCGGATCGCTTCAGCGGAAGCGCCAGTGCTCCTCATCTCATCCTCCACGGTAGGCAGGAACAGCTCCTCATATGGATTCTGCATGAGATACGCCACCGTCCTGCGGCGATCCTTGGAAGAGAGGGAGCGGCCATCGAGGGATACCATTCCGCCCTTCTCCTGCAGCAGTCCGCAGAGGACGCGGGAGAGTGTGCTCTTGCCGCTTCCGTTCTCCCCGAGGAGGATGCAGCATTCCCCGCCTCGGGCCTCAAGGTGCGGAACGGAAAGGGAGAAATCACGCAGATCCCCGGAGCTTCTGTGGATGCGTTCTATGATAAGGTCCTCCGCAGCGAGGCATGGGCCGTCTGCACGAGCGGGGCGCAGATGGACTTCAGGAAGGCTCTGCGGCGAGTATGGGACGAAGCCATCGTCGCCGATGCCGACCATGCGGTCGAATGCGCCGGCATGCTCGGCAAGCTCATGGCTTGCGAACGCGATGACGGTTCCTTCATGCTCCCTGATGATCCCCGCAAGCCTTCTGCGCCATGAAGGAGAGAGCTCGTCGAACGATTCATCGAGGATGCAGATCCTTGGATCGACTGCGAAGATGATGGCAAGCATCAGACGCCGCTTCTCTCCTCCCGACAGCTCCGATGTCGAGACGCTGGAATACCGTTCGAGCCCGAAGAGCTCGAGCGCTCGATCGATCCTACGGCGCCTCTCCTCCCGTTCGAGCCCTAGATTCATCAAAGGGAAATCGATCTCCTCCCTGACGGAGGAGAACAGCAGCATCTCGTCGGTGTTCTGGCTGACGCGGCCGATGATCTCCATGCGCATGGCTGCAGGCATGGACAGCACGTCGATGCCGGATGCATAGGCATGGCCCTTGAGCTCTCCCCCGGAGTATCCGGGAAGGGCTCCCGTCAGTATCTTCGCCAGCGTTGTCTTGCCGCTTCCAGGCGGAGCGACGACAAGGAGCTTCTCCCCCTCGCCGACAGCGAAGCGGAAGCCATTGAATACGGATCTGCCATCTCCATAGGAGAAGGAGAGATCAGCGTCGAGCATATGGACCGGGCAGAGCGGCGAATGACTGCCTTATCTCATTCTCCACATCCGAGTGGAGCGTCTTGAGCTCCTCTTCCGAAAGCGCGGATGTATCGATCGGCTTCATGATATCAACATAGACATGCACGATGCGGAAGCTGTCGACAGCCTCCAGCGTGCTGCGCGTATTCTTCATGGCGACGGGGACGACAAGCGCCTTCGGACGCGTGGCCATCTTGAATGCACCGGCCTTCATCTCAGCGATCTCCCCAGTTCTGCTCCTGGTACCCTCGGGGAAGATGCCCATCGGATAGCCCGACTCGATCTGCTCCACGCCCTTGAGGATGGACTTCAGGCTCGCCCTCAGGGATGAGCGGTCGATGGCGACGCAGCGCAGGATGCTGAGAAGCCCATGCAGCACAGGGATGCGGAAGAGCTCCTGCTTGGCGACAAGCCCGCACCACATGCCGGATCCATACAGGACGGGTATATCCATCATCGACTGATGGTTGGCGATGTAGCAGACCCTCTTTCCCCAGGCGGGGATGTTCTCCCTTCCCGTCACATGGACGCGCACTCCAAGGCAGATGAATATCCACCAGATGAGGATATCCAGCAGGAAGTGGACGGTCTTCTCGCTTGCCCTTCTCAGGCGCACCCACAGCAGCAGATGGCCAAGGACCATAGCAAGCAATGACAGCACCAGGAAAAGCGGTGCGATGAGGATGATGGCGAATGTGACCCTGATTCTCTTCTTCATATCTCAATCCTTCAGCGAATAGAGCCTGTAGTACAGTCCCTTCGCTGCAAGCAGCTCCTCATGGGTGCCGCTCTCCTTCACGCGTCCCTTGTCGATCACGAAGATCATATCGGAATCGCGGATCGTTGATAACCTGTGGGCGATGACGATCGACGTCCTGCCCTCTGCAAGTCTGTCGAAGGCCTCCTGTATGAGCTTCTCGCTCTCCGTATCGAGGGAGCTGGTGGCTTCGTCGAAGACGAGTATGCGGGGATTCTTCAGGAATATCCTCGCGATGGAGAGGCGCTGCTTCTGTCCTCCGGAGAGCCTTGTGCCTCGCTCTCCTACCTGCGTATCGAGGCCATCGGGGAGCGATGAGACGAAATCGTAGAGATTCGCGCCGCGAAGCGCCTGCCACATCTCCTCATCCGAGGCATCGCTCTTGCCATACCGCAGGTTCTCCCTGATGGATGCATCGAAGAGGAACACATTCTGCTGGACGAATCCGATCGCCTCATGGAGCGACTTCTGCGTGACATCGTCTATATCCTTGCCATCGATGAGGATGCGTCCGCTGGTGCGCTCATAGAAGCGGCCGAGCAGGGATACGATCGTCGACTTGCCTGCCCCGGATTCTCCGACGAATGCGACCTTACGGCCACCGGGGATGTGCAGATCGAGGTCATCGATGACGATCTCCCTGCCATCCGTCTCATACGAGAAGGAGACATCCTCGAAGTCGATCGATCCCTCAGACACCTTCAATGCGACGGCATCCGGCTTGTCCTCTATCTGCGGCTTTATGTCCAGCACCTCGGTGAAGCGTTCGAACGAGGCCATGCCCTGGGTGAACTGCTCGGTGAAGTTGATGAGCCTGTCGATGGGCGGCAGCACGACGGATACATACAGCAGGAAGGTCACCAGATCATAGACCTCAACAGTGCCTGTCGCTATAAGGATGATGCCTCCTGCTATCGTCATGAAGTAGTAGAAGTCGCGCATGAAGCCGATGCCTGTCTGGTACTCGGCCATCGTATGGTACATGCGTTCGCGCGATGTCTTGAGCTCCCTGTTCGTCTCATCGAACTTGCTCTCCTGCAGCTTCTCCTGGGAATAGCTCTTGACCTCGCGGATGCCCTGGATGGAGTTCTCGGCAGCCACGTTGACCTCGGCGATCGTGCGCCTGATGGCGCGGTTGCGCTCCTTGAGGCGATGGTTGAAGACGATGCCGTAGACCAGCATCACAGGAAGCGGGATGATCGACACCAGGGCAAGCTCCCACGAGAATGAGAACATGAATGCGTATGCTCCGACGATTGTCGCAACAGATATCAGGAAATCCTCAGGGCAGTGATGGGCGACCTCCGCGATGTTGAAGAGGTCGTTCGTGATGCGGCTCATGATGGTGCCGGTCTTCGTCCTGTCGAAGTATGAGAACGAGAGGCACTGCAGGTGCGAAAACAGCTCAGAGCGCATGCGGTTCTCCATCCACACGCCAAGGTAATGGCCCCACTTGATCCTGATGAACGTCGCTCCAGCCTGGATCATGTATATGACGATGATGCCTATAAGCAGCCAGACGATCTGCACGAACAGCCTTCCCGGAAGCGCCGTGGAGAGGATGTAGCGCACGATGGCCGGAGAGAGAAGCGAAAGCAGCGACGAAACCAGCGCCGCTGCCATATCGAGGGCGAAGAGCCCCTTATAGTACCTGTAGTAAGAGCAGAATCTCCTCAGCATATCCCTACTTGCCGAATATCTTCGCCTTGATCCTTGCGAAAAGGCCCTTCCTTGCGTTCCTCACCTCGGTCTGCGGAATCTCCGCTGCCTTCGGCGGTGCAGCCTTCGCAGCCTCGCTCTGCGGCTTGGACTGCTGCGGCCTCTTCTTGTCCTGGGATCTCTTGGGCTGCGGTCTGGACTGGTTCCTCTGGCCCTGCCTCTGTCCAGGCTTCTGACCCTGCTTCTGGCCATCCTGGGGCTTGCGGGGCTGCTTATCCGAAGACTTGCCGGATCCACCCTTCTTCGGAGCATCGCCGAACTCGCTCTTGTAGTATGCCATCCTCTCCTCGAGGGACATCTTCGAGAGCTTCTCATACTCCTTCTCCTCCGAGCGTTCCTTCCCCTTCTCCCTCTTCTGGGTCTGCCTGCGCTGGGGCTTCTGCCCCTGCCTTCTGTCGCCCCTTCTCCTCTCTCCGCTTCTCTCGGTGCGCCTAGAGGATGGACGCGGCGATCTGTAATGGTATCCTGCGCTCTTGTCCTCGACAGGCTCCAGGCCTGCCTCATCGGGCCAGAGCACAGGTATCTTCATCTGGATGTAGTTCTCTATCGGCTCAAGGCCATAGATGTACTCCTCGCATGCTAGCGTGATCGCCTTGCCGCTCTTCCCAGCGCGGGCGGTGCGTCCGATGCGATGGACGTAGTTCTCGTAGTCCTCGGGGATATCGTAGTTGACGACGAGCTCGAGATCATCGATCTGCAGGCCCCTTGCCGCGACATCCGTCGCAACGAGGTACGGAAGCTTGCCTTCCTTCATGCGCTCGAGCGTCTTCAGCCTCTTCGTCTGCGGCATATCGCCCATGAGGTACTCCGCCTTGTAGCCATTCATCGCAAGGCGCTTGGAGACCTCGACGGCCATATCCTTGGTATTCGTGAAGATGAGGCACGAGGCCGGGTCTATCTTCCTGAGGATGGACAGAAGGAGTGCGAACTTCTCGTCCTTGGTGACGTGGAAGAGCTCCTGCGTGATCTCCTTGACGGTGATCTCCTCAGGATTGACTGAGATCTCCTCCGGATCGGACATGTACTGCCATGCAAGGTTGCGGACCTTCGTGGAGAGCGTCGCAGAGAAGAGCATCGTCTGCCTCTCCTTCGGGCTCACCATCTGCGCGAACATCGACTGCACATCGGGATAGAACCCCATATCGAACATGCGGTCCGCCTCATCCAGCACGACGGTGTCGAAGCAGCGGAAATCGAGCTTGTTGGACTTTGCGAAATCCAGAAGGCGCCCCGGGGTTCCGACATAGAGGTTCAGCCCCGAAGAAAGCTCCTCAGTCTGCTCCTTGTATCCCACTCCGCCATAGAAGCATCCGATGCGATAGTCAGGGAAGCCTGCGGAAAGAAGCCTGGCATCCTCCTCTATCTGGACTGCAAGCTCCCTTGTAGGCGCCACGACGAGCGCCGCGCTTGCGCTGTTCCTGCGGTATTTCTCCAATATAGTCAGGAGATAGACAGCGGTCTTGCCGCTTCCGGTCTTGGACTGCACCATGACGTCGCGCCCTTCAAGCGATACGGGCAGGACGGTCTCCTGAACCGGCGTGCAGTCTACATAGCCCACCTTCTCAATGCCGGCGAGCACCTCTTCCGAGAGGGGAAGTTCTGTGAATTTCATATATCAAAAACCTCAATGGCAGTTAATTGACGATTACAGTGATGACAATATCGGCAAAGCCGTATTTTGTCTACCGAGCCCTCACTCCCACCTGCGCTCGAGGGCGCATATCTCCTTGACAGCCTGCCACATGCTGCGGTTCATCGGGTTGCCAGCGATCGAGGCCACGGGCATCGCCCCCATCGAGGTGGACGAGATGAAGACGGAATCGAACATATGCAGGTTGGTGACCGTAGGCGGCATGTAGACGATCTCGAAGCCGAGCTCCTCCGCTGCCCTGATCACGCTTATGCGCGTGATTCCCGAGAGCACGAGCTCATCCGGGGCCGTGTAGATCCTCCTTCCGGCGATTCCGTAGAAATTGCTCCTGGTGCCTTCCAGGACCTGGCCCTTCCTGTTCACCAGAAGCGCCTCGAAGCAGCCGGCGGCCTTCGCCTGCTCAAGCGCTATGTACTGCATGAGGAGGTTCGATGTCTTGGCCTGAGGCAGAAAGCGCTCGCCATTGTACAGCGTTGCCGCAACCCCCTCATCATAATAGCTCTCAGGATACGTCAGGAGGTCTGAATAGGTGACGAAGAACATCGCAGATGGTCCGCCGACGAGGAGTATCCTCGCGGTGGCGTCCTTGATGCCATCGGCTTCTATCAGGGCCTCGATGGAGACGGCGATCTCCTCATCCGTGAACGGATGCACCAGATCGATGTCCCTGCACGACTGTGCAAGCCTCCTCAGGTGCTCGTCGAGATGGACGATGTGGCCATCGGTTATCCTCAGCGCCTCATAGACCGAGAACGAATACTGCACCTCGCGGCAGACGACGGGGAGGACCGCCTGATCCTCCTTTATCAACTCACCATTCCTGACTGCGCTTCTCATATGCTGCAATATACCCTTCCAAGAGCCTCGATGGAAAGAAGGCTCATTCGTAGCGGAGTATCTCCCTGGGCTTCGACCCATTCTGAGGCCCCACTATCCCCTCCTCCTCCATCTGCTCGATGAGGCGGGCCGCCTTGTTGTATCCGATCTTCATCCTGCGCTGGAGGAAGGAGGCGGAGGCGCACTTGCGGTCGAAGACGATCTGCTTCGCCCTCTCATAGAGCTCCTCATCGCCGCTGTCCTCGTAGTCCATATCGGAATCGCCATCATCCTCAGGTGCCTCGGGCTCCTCGAAGATATCCTCGGCAAGGTAGTCCGGAGAACCGTGCGATTTCGCGAAGCCGACGACGGAATAGACCTCATCATCGGAGAGGAATGCGCCCTGGATCCTCTGGAATCCCATCGTGGAGGGCTCCATGAGGAGCATATCGCCCCTGCCGAGGAGATTCTCGGCTCCTCCCTCATCGAGGATGATCCTGGAGTTCGTGCCCGAGGATACCGCGAATGCGATACGAGCCGGGAAGTTGTTCTTGATCGTTCCCGTGATGACATCGGATGACGGACGCTGCGTCGCGAGTATCAGATGGATGCCGGCAGCCCTCGCCTTGGCCGCGAGCCTTGCGACATACGTCTCGATATCCTTTCCCACCACCGTCATGAGATCGGCGAACTCATCCATGATCAGGACGATGTACGGAAGCTTCTCCGCGGGTATGTTCTCATTCCTGATCTTCGCATTCAGGCCCTCGATGTTCCTGACGCCGAACTTCGAGATCATCTGGTAGCGCCTGTCCATCTCGTCGCAGAGCCAGCCAAGGGCCTTGACGACCTTCTTCGGCTCCGTGATCACGGGAGTGAGCAGGTGCGGGATATCGTTGTAGACGGTGAGCTCGACGACCTTGGGGTCGACCATGATCAGGCGCACATCCTGCGGGCTCCTTGTGTAGATGAGAGTGCAGATGAACGCGTTGATGCAGACCGACTTTCCCGATCCGGTGGTGCCTGCGATGAGCATATGGGGCATCTTCGCCACATCGATCGTCACAGGCTCTCCGGTGATGGTGCGCCCAAGGATCATTGGGACGCGGAGCTTATCCGCATCCTCGCGCCTATGGAACTCGCTGAGCATATCCTTGAAGCCGATGACCGCCCTGTGCTTGTTCGGCACCTCGATTCCGACGGCTTGGCGTCCCGGCACAGGAGCAAGGATCCTGATGCGGACCCCGCCGAGGTTGTACGAAAGCTCATTCTCCCTCTGCGTGACCTTCTGCACCATGACGCCTTCGCCGAGCTTGAACGTATACATGGTGACAGTCGGTCCCTTTATGATCTCATCGAGCGTTACATTGACGTGGAAGTCGCTGAACGTATCGAGGATGACCTCAGCCTGCTGCCTGGTGAAGTCATCGATCTCCGAGGATGTCTTCGGACGGTCGACGAGGATGTTGGCAGGAGGCGCTATGTACTTCTTCCTCGACCTTGCCGAGATGCCGGCATAGCCGAGGTCATTGCTCTGAAGGCCTCCGATACCGACGGAATACATCAGCTCGTTCTCCTGCTTAGGCATGTCCCTCCCCTCGGACTCGGTCGCAGAGCTCTCCTCCGCTGCCGCCTTCATGGCAGCCTGGCGGAGCGCCTTCTTCTCAGCCTCCTCCCTCTGCACCGCCTCGAAGGGATCCTCCTCGGCCTCAGGATGCTGCAGCGGTGCGCGAACGGGCTGGGGCGCGATGCGGTCAGGGGCTTGCGGAGCGGCATTCCTCATGAAGCCGGAGAGTCCCGGAACCTTCCTCTCCGGCTCTGGATCCTCCTTGATCCTCGTGCTTGCGAATGCATCGGGCTCGGCATCCGGCACCTCCGCCTCGAAGGTCTTCGAAGGGAATGACGATACGCCCTTCTGGTGCGTCAGCGACTCAAACAGCTTGTATCGCGGATGATCGGGAGAGAGGTTGGAAGGGGCGAACGATGAGTTGTTCTTCCGCTCCTTCCTCTCCTCCCTGCGGTCATCGAATCCGATTATCGGGCTGGAGTTGCGGCTTACGCTGCCCCTTCCCTCCTTCTGCTCGTTGTTGATCTCGATCATCGTCTCGAGCGTGGCTTCTATCATGCCGCCCTTGGAGTATGTGGAGGCATTGTCTGGATCATAGTGCGGGTGGACCTCCTCCTTCGGCGCCTCCCTGCGCTCCAGCTCGTCCTTGAGCTGGGAGAAGACATCCGACTCAGGAGGCATCTCGAACTCCGGCTCAGGCCTCCGGGCAGCAGCTCTGTGGTTCTGGGGGATATCCTCGGGAGTCCTGAGCTTCTTCATATGCGGAAGCTCCCCGACCTCCGGCACATCCACCCTCTCGCTCGGATCCATATGCCTTGGGGGAACGTATTCGGCGCCCTTGGTGGTGAAGGCCTCGGCGCCATCGGCATCGATCTCCGCCTCCTCGCGCTTCCGCGCCTTGAGCTCGGCCTTATGCGCGGCTTCAGCTTCCTTCTGGGCCTTGCGTTCCTCCTTCTCCTTGTATTTCCTGAACTTCTTCTCATCCTTGGCAGCAAGGCGCGCTTCCTTCTTCGCGGCCTTCCTGTCCATCTTCTCCTTCATCTTCATGTAGCGGCGGTCTTCCTTGCTCTGATCGGGAGATGGAGCTTCGTCTGGATTCTCCTCGGAATCCTCCTCCACGCTCGCCTCCGCCTTCTCGCGCTCTGCCTTGAGCTGGATGCGCTTATTGCGCTTCATCTCGCGTTCGAACATACGCGCATCCACCTTGCCGGATACCGCAAGCAACAGCACGAAGAGAAGCGCTTCGAGCACGGCGCAGACGAGCACGAGCCATGAGCGCGACGGATCGATGTGCTGCATCAGGAGGGCGGGCCTGGGATTGCCTGCCCGAAGATGGGAGAATGCCATCACGGTCGTGTAGATGATGGCGATGAATGGCACCGACAGGAAAAGCGTGAAGCGCTTCCGCCGCCTGAAGAGCAGCATGGCGAGCCCCATTGCCGCGAGGCAGATGGAGAACGGCAGCAGGGCCTTGGGGCCGCTGCCTATCCCGACAGCATCGGCGAGGTCTTCCAGCAGGCCTGCAATCGATGCGGGAAGCCCCTCCAGTATCCCCCCACCGAATGCAAGGAGGAGGGAGACCCCCGCTCCTAGAGCCAATGCCAGAATCCCGAGTATCAGGGAAAGCCTATGTCTTCTTATCTTCATACGCCTCTTGCCATATTCCTGAGGACCGCTATGGTCCTTGATTCATCCAGATAGGGGACACGGATGTCCACCAGCCTCTTCTCGAAGCGATAGCCCTCCCCTTCAAGCACGCTCAGCTCCGATTCCGCGTTTCCCCGCTGTCCCTTGTAGAGGATCAGGGGGGCGTCAGGGGGAAGTATCCTCACGATATCCTCCGCTATGGAGAATATAGGATGGAAAGCCCTGCACGTGACGGCATCGAACGTCTCCTTCAGCATCCTGAGGTCCCGCTCATCGACCGCTGCATTGACCACGCCCGTCCGCAGTATGACGCCCTGCAGGAACTGCGCCCGCCTCCTCATGCGCTCCAGGAGCACGAAGCGCCTGTCTGGCATCAGGATCGAAATGACGATTCCGGGGAAGCCGGCGCCCGATCCGAGATCCGCAACCGCATCCCCTGCCTTCGTCTCCTGGGAGAACACATGGTATGCCGCTGCACAGTCGAGGATATGCCTGATCACGATCTCATCGGGATCCTTGTCCCCGACGAGCTTGAGCGCAGGGTTGAAGAGCATCAGCTCTCCGACGAAGGAGGAGAACTTCTTCAGCATATCATCATCGTACGGTATCGAGAGCCTGTCCAGCCCTGAGGAAAGAAGCTCCTTATCCACGCCTGCTGCTCCTTACGGCCACTGCAAGGACCGCCACATCCGAGACCCTCACGCCGGATATCCTCCCGGCCTGTCCTATGGACAGGGGTCTCACAGCCTTGAACTTCTCCTTCGATTCGGAGGAGATGCCGTCAACGGAATCATAATCGAAATCTGCGGGAATCTCCATATTCTCCGCCTTCCTCGCCTTCTCCAGCTCCCTGTCCTGCCGCTCTATATAGCCTGAATACCTTATGTCCAGCTCCACTTCCGACAGGATCGAGACCGGGTATCCGGATAGCTCCGGGACATCGAGCGAGAGGATGTCCCTTTCCGGCTCCTTGAGCGCATCATAGGCGCTTTTTTCGCCGATCCTCGTCCTCTTCAGGATATCCTTGGCGCTCCTTATCCGAGCGCTCTTGGCCTCGAGGCGCTCCATCCGCTCCCTGCCAGCAAGCCCAACTGCATAGCCTTTCGGCGTCAGCCGCTGGTCTGCGGTGCCATGGCGCAGCGATAGCCTGTACTCAGCCCTGGAGGTGAACATCCTGTATGGCTCCTTCGTGCCCTTCGTCACGAGGTCATCGATCAGCACGCCGATATACGCTTCGGTGCGCGAGAGGATGAAGGGCTTCTCACCCTTGAGCCTCTCTGCTGCATTGATGCCTGCGATGAGCCCCTGGGCGGCCGCCTCCTCATATCCCGAGGTGCCATTCGTCTGACCTGCGATGAAGAGATTGGAGAGTATCTTGCTCTCCAGCGATGGATAGAGATCCAGCGGATCGAGATAGTCGTATTCGACGGCATAGGCAGGCCTCATGATCTCCGCATGCCGCAGTCCGGGGATGGAGTGGATGAAGTCATGCTGGACCTCCTCCGGCAGGGACGAGGAAAGCCCGTTGAGGTACATCTCCTCCGTTCCCACGCCCTCCGGCTCGACGAATATCTGATGCCGCTCCCTGTCGGGGAAGCGGACGACCTTATCCTCTATCGAGGGGCAGTATCTTGGTCCCCTGCCCACGATCTTACCGCCATAGAGGGGGGATCTGGAGATATTGCTCCTGATGATCTCATGAGTGCGATCATTGGTATACGTGACATAGCACGGAAGCGATGGGCGCTCGATCCGGTCCGTTTCGAAGGAGAATGGCAGCATCGGGTCATCGCCGTCCTGCACCTCCATCTCATCGAGATCGAGGCTGCTCCTGCGGACTCTTGCAGGCGTTCCCGTCTTCATCCTTCCGGTATTGAAGCCAAGGCGCCTCAGGCTGTCCCCGAGGCCGATCGCGGCCTTTTCCGAAAGCCTTCCGCAGGGAGCGTCGTATTCACCTATGAAGATTCGCCCATCCATGAATGTGCCCGTAGTGAGGACGACGACCTTCGACGATATCCTCCACCCCCTCTCCGTGACGACGCCTGCGACGGAGCCATCCTCGACGATGAGGTCCACGACGGTGTCCATGAAGAGCGAAAGATGCCTCTCCCTCTCCAGCGTCTCCTTCGCCAAGCGGGAATAGCTGAACTTATCAGCCTGCGCGCGCGGCGCCTGGACCGCGGGGCCCCTTCTCCTGTTGAGCATGCGCATCTGCACCATGGTGCTGTCTGCCAGATGGCCCATCTCGCCTCCGAGGGCATCGATCTCCCTCACGAGATTGCCCTTCGCAAGCCCCCCGATGGATGGATTGCAGCTCAGACGCCCTATAGCGTCCAGCGACTGCGTGATGAGGACTGTATCGAAACCCTCCCTCGCCAGTGCGAGCGAAGCCTCTATTCCGGCGTGTCCGCCGCCTATGACGATCGCATCGTAATCCCGCATATCACTTCCCGAGGCAGAAGGATGAGAAGAGCCTCTCAAGCACATCCTCCCCCGTTATCTCCCCTGTCAGCTCGCCCAGCGATGAAAGGGCGCTCTGAAGATACATAGCCGTCACATCGGAGCCGAATTCCATGCTCTTCTCTGCATCCGAGAGGGCATCAGCGGCTTCGATGAGCTTCCTCCGCTGCCGTTCCGAGTCGATCCTCGGCACATCCTCCAGCGCCTCCAGATCCCTTGTGAGCTTCCCGGCTGCAGCATCCAGGACGGCCTCCAGCCCTTCTCCGGTCACGGAGGAGAATGAGATGCCATCATGCCGCCCGGCAGTGTCGAGCCTGGACCAGACCGGGAGGACCCTTGGATCCTCCGGCGGCTCATCATCGGAGGATGGATCCAGCACATATATTATAAGGTCGGCACGCTTCATCAAGCCCTCGGTGCGCCGGATGCCCTCGGCCTCGACGCTCTCTCCGGTCTCTCGGAGCCCTGCGGTATCGAAGAGGCGCACTGGGATCCCCGCGATCTGGGCCTCCGCCTCGATGTAGTCCCTTGTCGTGCCTTCGACGGAGGATACGATCGACCGCTCCTCCTTGAGAAGGGCATTGTAGAGCGAGCTCTTCCCTGCATTGGTCCGTCCTGCGATGACGACGATCGCGCCTTCGCTGAAGAGGCGGGAGGAGCGGAATGTGCCGGCGATGGAGAGAAGCCTCCTCCTTATCGCCTCAACCCTCTCGGACGGAAACGTCCATTCCTCAGGGATCTCATCCTCGCCATAGTCGAGCTGGACCTCCAGCGAAGCGAGGATATCGAGGATTGCATCCTTTGCCTCCTCAGCCTCCGAGCGGATCGAGCCCGTGAGCCTGCCAAGCGCCTCCGACGATCCTCGGACGGTCCTGGCCTTCACGATCTCCTCGACAGCCTCGGCCTCCGTCAGATCCATCCGCCCGTGCATGAAGGCCCTGTATGTGAACTCGCCCTTCTCGGCCTCCCGCATCCCAAGCTCCTCGAGAAGCGACGATATCGCGCGGATGACGGGAAGGGAGCCATGGGCCATGATCTCGAAGGCTTCCTCGGATGTGTATCCATGTCCCTTCGAGTACCTTATGACCATGGCCTCGTCGATGCGACAGCCATCCGTTCCGGTTATGAATCCATGCACGGCCATGCCGGAGCGTGCCTCGAGCAGATCGCCCGTGAAATGAGGCTGGAAGATCGCAAGGACCCCATCGCCTGATGCCCTGATGACACAGAGGGCGGATGGGGAGAACGGAGTCGCGAGCGCGTATATCGGCTCGCCTGTCGCATACTTTGCCATGCCCCGATAGTAGTTGAAACCCACAGCAGAGGGCAATACAATTCGCCATATGTACGATTTCGCAATGGCACGCAGGCGCTCGGAGCTCCTGATGAACATCAGAACGCATTTCATTGGAAAGGGTTATCTCGAGGTATCGACACCCACGCTCTCCCCATATCTCATACCAGAACCCACCATCAAGGCGTTCGGCACCAGGTTCATCAACGAGTTCGAAGGATCGCGCGATCTCTATCTGATTCCTTCCCCCGAGATATTCATGAAGAAGCTTCTTGCCGCAGGCTCGGGATCGATCTTCCAGATCTCGCAGTGCTTCCGCAACTCCGAGCAGCTTGGAGATGTGCACAATCCCGAATTCACCATGCTCGAGTACTACACCGTCGATGCCGACGATAGGGATTCCATCGGTATCACGATCGAGATGATCGAGAAGACCAAGCTGAAGGGCATAGAGCCGGAATGGTTGGAGAACGAGCCTCTCATCATCACGATGCATGAGGCGATGCATCGCTGGGCCGGCGTCGACATGGACAGGGCGGAGGATATCGGCTATCTCAGGTCGGAGGCGAGGCGCCTTGGCCTCGAGCCGGCGGAGAACGAGAGCTGGGACGATACGTTCAACAGGATATTCCTCACATACACCGAGCCATCCCTGCCCAAGGACAGGGAGGTCTACCTCACCGAATACCCGGACAGAATAGCCTGTCTTGCGAAGAACGAGGAGGGAAGGCCTGTAAAGAAGCGCTAGGAGATGTATATATCCGGCATCGAAATCGCAAACTGCTAAGATGAGGAAACGGACAGGGATGACACGGCCGAGTACTTCAGGGATGCATACGACAGGATGGTCGG
>CALXXR010000173.1 GCA_944392735.1 uncultured Spirochaetaceae bacterium
TGAGGATGCCTCCGCCCTGAGGAGGATACTTGATGATCATGCCGATCTTGCCCTGTGCCATGCGATGAAGGAAGAGATGTCCAGACTCTTCGATCTCCGGGATGTGGACGAAGCCAGGAAGGGATGGATCGAATGGTTCGAGGGTGCTAAGGCAAGCGGCATACCTGCATTAGCCAGATTCGCCGAGCGGAAGGAGAAGAGGCTTGATGGCCTCATCGCCCATGCCTCCCATCCGATCTCCACAGGCAAGCTTGAAGGATTCAACAACAGGATAAAGGTCACAAAGAGGATTGCCTATGGATACCGGGATGAAGACTACTTCTTCTCACTGATTCAGTTCATCTCCATTCCTTCGGTTAGATCTCAATCCCTCAAGAAAACGTGAAGAGCCAGTCCGCCTCCTGCCAACCATGCAATCTTCGCTCATGGATTGAGGAGGATGGAAAGAGCATGCTTTGTTGCCGGCCTCCCCCATCCTTCCATTGCCCCACAGATAGGAATATCCGAAGCGAGAAGGGAATCATGCAATGATCTTTCCCTGATGCTGAAAAGGGCTGCTCCGAAGAACAGCCCTGCAATCGGAATGGAATCCTGGATCAGCCCTTGATTCCGCTCATCGCGATTCCTTCCATGATATGGCGCCTGAAGAAGATGAAGAGGATGAGTGCCGGAACGAGTGCAACGGCGCATCCTGCCATCATCTGGCCATAGTCGGTGAAGTACTCATCCTGGAGGAGGGTAAGACCAATCTCGAGGACGAACATCTTCTGGCTCGTCGCGATGATGAGAGGCCAGAGGTAATCGGACCACGCGGTGAGGAAGAGGAGGATCGAGAGAACCGACAGCGATGAAACCGAAAGCGGCATGATGATCGTCCTGAGGATCTTCCAGTTGCCGGCGCCATCGATCTTCGCAGCCTCGACAAGCGCATCCGGGATCTGCTCCATGTTCTGCTTCATGAAGAAGATTCCGAAGCTGGAGATGATCGACGGAATGACGAGTCCGAAGTACGTGTTGACTCCGTGCAGGTTCCTGACGAACGTGTAGAGCGGTACGACGAACGACTCAAAGGGAACCATGATCGTCGCGAGGATCGCATAGAAGAAGACCGACTTGAGCGGGAACTTGAACTTCGCGAATACGTATCCTGCAAGCGCTGAGCCGATGACGCTGACCACGGTGATGATCACCGATGATATGACGCTGTTGAGGAAGTAGCGAAGGAAGAACTCATCATGGAAGATCTTCGAGAAGTTTCCCATATAGATCTCATGCGGGAAGATCGTGACCGGTACCTGGTTGATCTCAGCCGGCGTCTTGAAGGCCGTGATGAGCATGAAGTACAGCGGGAACAGCGTGATGATCAGAAGAATGAAGAAGATCACCAGGCATACGATATCGAACAGTGTGAATTTGTGCTTTGATGCAGTGCTCATGCCTTCCTCCTCAGTCTTCCTTGCTCAGACGCATCTGCAGCGCAGTCAGCAGGAGGATTATCAGGAGAAGGACCATAGCGGCTGCCGAGGCCCTGCCCATCGAGTGGAGCGAGAATCCCTGCTGGTAGATATAGTAGACGAGCGTCTTGAACGTATTTCCGGAGCTCTGGCTTCCGCTGGTCATCGTGATGGCCTGCGTGAAGACCTTGACGAACTTGATCATAGCCATGACGCACACGAAGAGCGTGATCGGCTTGAGCTGCGGGATCGTGATGTACCTGAGCCTCTGCCAGTGGTTGACGCCATCGAGGGCGGCAGACTCATAGAGCTCCCTGGAGATGGCCTTGAGGCCGACGTAGAATATCATCATGTTGTAGCCCATCTCCTTCCAGACCGATACCACGATGATCGGGACGGTGACGAGGCTTTCGTTGTTTATCCAGTTTATGCTCTGGATTCCGAATACATTGAATATCTGGTTGATGACACCGATATTGTAGTCGAAAAGCATCTTCCACATGAGAGTGGAGGGAACGAGCGATACGATTACAGGCAGGAAGAGAAGCGCCTGCCACAGCTTCATGAGCTTGCGTCCTGAATTGACGACCGACGCAAGGAAGAGGCCTCCGAGAACGGAGAGCGACATAGAGAAGACCGTGATGAGGAACGTGTTCTTGAGCGAGCGGATGAACTCCGTATCGGTGAGGACGTAGATGTAGTTCTCGAGTCCGATGAAGCTCTGGCCCGGTCTGATCATGCTCTTCTTGAAGAAAGAGATTACGAATGTCTGGATGATTGGTATGAATCTGATGAATGCGAACAGAAGCATGATCGGAATGAGGATCGACATGCAGAATCCGAAATCGACCTTCTCCTGCTTATTCATCTTCAATAGCTTAGGTTGCGATGCCATAGAACCTCCGTCTTAGAATAGGAGGGGTTGCCAAGCGGCAACCCCCCTGAAGCCCGCCTGGCAGATCATTCGGCGTATTCGTCGAATTCCTTGTAGGCGTCGTTGAATATCTCAGCAAGATTGTGGATAGCTGCCTTGATGCCCTCTGGGTTATCAAGAAGCGTCTTGTCTGCGAAGATATTCGGAAGTGCCTCTCCGATCCTGATCTGAGCAGTGTCGTATGCGCTGTGGACAGGTACGGAGTGGTATACGAGATCCTCAGGATCCGTGAATGCCGGGACAAGCCTCTCGTCGAGACCCTTGGTCCTGTCGGCTCCGATGTACGGGTTGAAGCCAGCTCTCTCTGCAACCTGGATCTCATACATCTCCTCGGTCGTAGCGAACTTTATGAACTCCCTAGCAAGGTCCTTATGCTTTCCATCGACAGGTACATAGAAGTTGAGGGAGATGAGGAATGTCGACCTCTCCACCGGTCCCTTCGGCATCGGGGATGTCGTCCAGTTGATGTCCGGTCCCTGCTCGATGATGGACGAAGAGGAGCTTGCCTCCCTCATGTTGATAGCGGTCTTGCCGTTTGCGAAGGCTTCCGTATCCTTGAGGCTGGCGAAGTCATCGACCTGATACTTGTAGAGAAGGTCGATGTAGGTCTTGAGAGCATTGTAGCCGCCCTCATTGTCGAATCCAGCATGGTACTTGCCGGGCTCGGTTGCGCTTTCCTCATACCAGTTGACTCCGTTGGGGAGAAGTCCGAGGACCCAGAACTTCTGAGCTGTACCGGACGGGTTTCCACCAAGCCTCATGGAGAAGCCGGAGCGTGTGATCTTTCCGGTCGCGTCGCGCTGAGTCATCTTCACAGCTGCCTCTACGACCTCATCCCATGTGTCGGGGATCTCGGTGTAGCCGGCTTCTGCGAGCATGTCGAGGTTCCAGAAGAAGAGCTCATGGAACGGTGCGATAGGAACGCCCCATACCTGACCGTCATATGTGAGACAGGTCTTGAGGGAAGGAAGCATCTGATCGACGATTGCGTTGAGCTCCGGAGTATTGGGCTCGAAGTAGCCAGCCGTTACGTACGGCGTTGCCCAGGAGTCCTCGATTTCCATGATGTCAGGAACTTCGCCAGCAGGAAGAACGACAGCAAGGCGCTGTACGAAGTCTTCGATAGGCATATAGAGAACCTCGACATCAGCTACCTGAGGATAGGCCTCGAGGAATGCCGGGATGACTGTCTCCTCATAGAAATCAACCATTGTCTGCGATGATCCCCAGAGTGTGAGAACAACTCCGTCTTCGCTGGACTCTTCTCCGCTGCCGCCTGCGAAAACGAATGAGACTGCAAGAGAAAGAATGACTACGAAATTCAATAGCTTCTTCATGCAACTCCTCCTTTGAGTTTTTATACATATCCAGAATGTCCGATAATGACAGCCTAAAAAATATGCTTACCCGAATTTTCGGCCATTAGAAGGCTCTTGTCAAAAGAAAAAACATGAAAATTGAAAATAAAATTCATTTTTTGGAGCACAAAAGAACCTCTTTGCATCACACACCGAAGCTATCTTCCTGATACGGCGGAAATTAGCGGAAACAAAGGATTCGACACGGAATGCTGGCCTCTGAAAGTCCATTCCAAAGGCCAGCCGGAAAAGCCATAATCAGTCATCCTCAGGCTCGCCGCGATGCACATTGCGCATCAGAGCGAATGCGATGAGCATGAAGACAAGGCCGAAGATGAAGAGCGCCGGATAGCCGAAGAGATCGATCGATCCACCCGCAAGCGGAGGCGCGATGATCGAGGCCAGCTGGGAGAAGAAGTAGTATGCGCCGGTGTAGATGCCTATCGTCTGGTAGTCCGCCATCTGCCACAGCATCGGGAAGGAATTCGTCACGACCGTGACCCAGAATATGCCGAAGAGGAACAGAAGCGCCCAGAACGTCGCGAGCCTGAACGACGACGGTATGCCCTTCGTGAGCGTCCCATGGAGGAAGACGAGGAGGAGGATGGCGACGATGGCGAAGAGCGCCACCCTGATGGTCCTCCTGCGTCCGAAGCGATGGGCGACCTTTCCCGATGGCACGGCGAAGGCCGCGTAGGCCACACCGACCATCCCCGATGACAGCGCAGCCGTTCCGGCGCTGGTTCCAAGCTCCTCCATCGTATACACGCCGATGAACGGGAGGATGCCCTGGTATGCTATAAACCAGCACAGAAGCGACAGAAGAATGTAAAGCGCGCTCTTCTCCTTCTCCGAGAAGATGCCCTTAAGGCTCTTCAGCAGAGGCTCCTTCGGCTTCTCATTGCGCTCATCCTCCGTCGCTACGGTGCTGCTTTTCTCCTTCACGAACGAGAAGAGGAGCACGACGGCGATGATGACGAAGACGGAGGCGACGGGGAATGCAAGGATCTTGTCCGTCTCCCCTATGCCGGGAAGGTGCACCTTCACATCCATCAGCCGCGCAAGGAGCACCGTTCCGAGGATGGTCGCGAGCCCTCCCATCGTGTTTATGACGCCATTGGCCTCGCTCCTGAGATCGGCAGGGACCATATCCGGCATGAGCGCGACCACAGGCCCGCGCACCGCCTGCTTGAATATATTAAGGAGGAAGATGGTGATGCAGAGCATGAAGAGCGACTTCAGCGCGGAGAACGGCACGAGGGCGAAGAAGATCGCCGCAAGCGGCAGGAGAGTGACTATATAAGGCATCCTCCTTCCGATCCTCGTGCGCGTCCGGTCGGAGAGCGCCGAGAATATGGGTATGAGGAATATCGCGAGGATATTGTCCAGCGTCATCACTGCTCCCACGAGCGATGATGATTCGATGTAGTAGCCGAGGAACATCGGGATGTAGTTGTCATAGAGCGGATCCATCAGCCCCATGGTGAAGAATCCCAATCCGATGAGGAACGTCGTCCTCCAATAGCCTGAGAGGCTCTTCTTCTCTGCCATAATCCCTCCTTACCCCAATACATTACAGCATACGGGGGCGTTTGCTCTATTGCCCGAGGCGGCGCAGAGTGCTATAAAAGCCGCATGGCTATCACGGAAATGGAGGAGCTCGGGAAGATCCTGGAGCTCACAGAGGACGAATCTGGATGGGACCGCACCGGCGGATCCACCCTCCCCCTCCTGATCTCCGATGCCATCATCCCACTGCTATCCGTTCCCGCGATCCGCCGCCAGTTCGTGCCTTCCGCGAAGGAGAACCAGGACACGATCGGAAGCCTCGACCCGCAGGAGGAGGCAGCCCACAGGGGAACGGACAGGCTCATCCACAGATACTCCAGCAGGGCCGCATTCTACACGACGGACAGCTGCTTCGCATACTGCCGACACTGCTTCAGGAGACGCTTCGCGGGCCATCTGGCAGGTCCGGCTTCGGTGGAGGAGATCAAAGCGGCAGCTGCATACATCGCTTCCCATCCGGAAATCAAGGAGGTCCTTCTTACAGGAGGGGACCTCTTCACGCTCTCCGACAGCCGCATCGATGCCATGCTCTCCATCTTCAAGGAATCCTGCCCATCCACCATCTTCCGACTCTGCACGAGGGCTGTGGCCGTATATCCGAAGCGCTTCACGCCGGAGCTGATGGCAGTGATTGAAAAGCACAGGCATGGAGCGCCGTTCTTCCTGATGACGCAGTTCAACCACCCCGCGGAGCTCACGGAGGATGCAGTGGAAGCGGTTGGACGCTTCGTTGACATGGGCATTCCTGCATTCAACCAGAGCGTGCTGCTGAAGGGCGTGAACGATGACGCGGCAGTGCTGAAGGAGCTCTCGGAGAAGCTCCTGATGGCCCGGGTGAAGCCATACTACCTCTTCCAGGATGATCCAGTGCGCGGCACCGCACACTTCAGGGTGGACATCGAGGATGGACTCGCCATAGAGAAGGAGCTCAGGTCAGAGCTGTCGGGGCTTGCGATGCCGCAGTATACGGCAGACCTTCCCGCCGGAGGGGGGAAGGTCATCCTTACGCATGGCTACTATATGGGATCCGAGGACGAAGGCGGCAGGAAGCGCTACGCATTCGAGACCCCGGATGGAGGAATCAGGCACTACCCGGAATGATCACTGGGCGATGAACTGGAGGGCCTTCTCGATCTCGGCCTTCCTCATCTCCGTCCTTGCAGCCTGGTACTCCTCTGCAGAGGAATCGGGAGGTATCAAGCCTTCATCGGAGAACGAAGGAACGGAGATCGGCGCCTTCTCCACCGCTGCGGCAGGAGCAGGCACGGAGGCTGCAGCCTCCTTTCCGATATCCTCGGCGATGGCGTCCCTATACTCATCGTAGAGCCTCATCACGATCGCTTCGACATCATCCTCTGTCAGATCATCGGCGGCATATGCCTCGATGGCCGCCTTCACATCATCTTCCGATATGCCTTCGACAGCTGCATCCGCGATGAGGGCCATGACGACTGCCTCAAGCTCCTCGCGGTCGATATCCTCAGGAAGCGCTGCCGCTACATCCGCAACGATCGCCTCCCTGTTCGCTTCATAGATTGCAATAAGCTGCGGCTCGAGGCCGAGGATTTCGCTCTTCTCCTCATCGGAGAGGGCATCGTATTCCTCGAGGATCGCCAGGACGATATCCGAGACAACGGTCTCCTTGTGCTTCTGATAGAGGGCGATCACATCGTCC
The DNA here is from genome assembly GCA_944392735.1 of uncultured Spirochaetaceae bacterium. Classification (GTDB taxonomy): domain Bacteria; phylum Spirochaetota; class Spirochaetia; order Sphaerochaetales; family Sphaerochaetaceae; genus Ornithospirochaeta. Next base: position 6,991 of record CALXXR010000173.1, read on the forward strand.
TCGAAGGAGCCGCTGACCCTGGATGCTATGTCATCGGCGATTGCATCGTACTGATCGGAGATCCTTGCATAGACGGATTCTGTTATGCCTGGGATGTACTCATCGAGCGTGATCCTGCTGGCTATGGCGGCAGCGAGCGCCGAGATGAAGTCCTCATCGCCGGAGAGGATTCCGGAGACCTTCTGGGCCATCTCCTCCTCTGCCGAGAGCACCGCTGCATCCGTCTCCAGAGGCTCGGACACGGAAAGAAGCGGCTGGTTCTGCCTTTCCCTTGCGGCATCAAGCACCGCGCTCTGGGAGTCTGGCCTTACGATCCACATCGTTGCGAATGTAAATACTGCTATAGCTACCGTGATCGACAGCAGGACAATCCTCGTCTTCTTTCCCATAAAAAGCCTCTTGCTCAAATTTTAGCACATAGAAATGACACTTGTCGAGAAATTGTGTCCAGGTCGCCGTCGTTGACGATCGTGGTCACCTTCCGGCCTGAGGCGAAGAGCGACAGTCCGATGTCCTTCTGCACGTCGGAGCGCGCGCGGAACTTCTCTGCAGTCATGCCATCGCGCTTCAGCGCCCTCGCCTCTCGCACCTCATATGGCGCGATGACAAGCACGACCTCGTCGCAGGAGGGGACGAATCCCATGGATTCGAGGAGGGCGGCGTTTATCACGGCGATCCTTCCACCCTCCTCCGCCGCGCGGGCGAGCCTCAGCGCCTCCTCCTTCATCCATGGATGGGTTATCGAATCGAGCAGGCCGAGCTTCGAGGGATCGGAGAAGACGATGGGGCCGAGGATCTTCCTGTCGACGGTGCCGTCTGGGCGGAAGATCGAATCCCCGAACGCCTCGCGAAGCCTCCCGTGGTTCGCCTCGAGCGCCACATGCCCCAGAGCATCGACATCGATGACGCTGAATCTGTCTGCCGGAAGCATCGAAGCCACCGTATCCTTCCCCGCGCAGCTCTTTCCGGTAAGCCCTATGATCATCAGTGGATATCCCCCCATGATTCGCCGAACTCGAGGGATGCGCGGAGGGGGACCGAGAGCCTGACGGCTCTCTCCATCCTCTCCTTGACGAGGGCCGCCACGGCCTCCTTCTCCTCAAGCGGAACTTCGAAGATGAGCTCATCATGGACCTGAAGCAGCATCCTGGTGCGGTATCCTCCATCACGGAGCGCTCCGGCGATGGAGATCATCGCGATCTTCATGATCTCCGCTGCAGTGCCCTGGATCACGGTATTGACCGCAACCCTCTCAGCCCCGGCCCGTTCGACCTTGTTCGAGCTGTTGATGCCAAGCACCTCGCGCACATGCCCCATGCGGGTGCGCACGAAGCCGTTCCTGCGTGCCTCCTCCTCGGTCTTCTCCACGAATGCCTTCACGCCTGCATAGCGCTGGAAGTACATCTCGATGAATGCGGCTGCATCCCTGCGGGGTATGCCGAGCTCATTGGAGAGCCTGAATGCGGACATGCCGTACATGATGCCGAAGTTGATCGTCTTGGCGATGCGCCTCTCATGGTCGCTGATCTCCTCGACGGGCCGGGAGAAGATCATCGAGGCTGTGTATCTGTGGACATCGACCCCGCTCCTGAAGGCTTCCATCAGCCCCGGATCCTGGGAGGCATCGGAGAGGACGACAAGCTCGATCTGGGAGTAGTCGGCGGAGAGGAACACGGTTTTCTCCGATGGCGTGAACGCACTCCTGATCAGCCTGCCCTCGTCCGTCCGCACGGGGATGTTCTGCAGGTTGGGATTCCTTGACGAAAGCCTTCCCGTAGCCGTCCCCGTCTGCAGGAACGACGTATGGATGCGCCCCTCTGCATCGGCGAGGGCTGGAAGCACATCGATGTATGTGCTCTTGAGCTTCGACAGCTGCCTGTAGTCGAGGATGTCCGAGATGATCTCACCCCCCTCTCCCCTCAGGCCTTCGAGCGTTGCGGTATCGGTTGAATAGCCCTTCTGCGTCTTCTTCCCCGCCTTCATGCCCATCTCCTCGAAGAGAACCTTCGAGAGCTGCATCGTGCTGTTGAGGTTGAACTCATGTCCTGCCTCATCGTAGATCCTCGAGACGAGGGCCGCGACCTTCGCGTCTATATCCTCCTTCAGCCGTCCGATGCGCTCGGATGAGAGATGGATGCCATTGACCTCCATGCGGGCAAGGATCCTGATCAATGGCATCTCCATCGACGAGAAGAGTTCCATCAGCCCCCTCTTCTCCAGCTCCTTCGAGAACAGCAGGCAGAGGCGCAGCGCCATATCGCTGTCCTCGGCGCTGTACGGGACCGCCCTCTCCAGCGGTATGTCGGAGAATATCTCATCCTTGCCGACCACATCCTCGTAGCGTGTGGTCGTAAGCCCTAGGTATCTGGATGAGAGCTCATCGAGGTTGTAGACATTGGCATTGGAATCGATCATCCACGCTGCGATCATCGTATCGAATGCGATGCATGCTATATCGGATCCGAGCCTCCATATCGCCTTGAGGTCGTACTTGATGTTCTGGTTGACCACCTTGAGCCTTCCGGAGGCAAGGAACTCATCGAAGAGCGCCTTGACATCCTCGCGGCTGAGATAGGCGCGGCCCTCTGCAACCAGCGGCGCATAGTATGCCCTGCCTTTCTCGTAGGAGAATGAGAATCCGATGATCTCGGCATCATCCTCGAGCCCGGTCGTCTCCGTATCCAGCGCGATCAATCCGCCATGCTCGGCCTCGGCGCGCTCGAAATGCCTCCGGACCTCCTCTATATCAACCACGGCCTCATAGATCCCACGCTCCTCTGCAATGCCGCTCTCCTCGGGAGCCTTTGGAGAGGCTTCCGGCTTCGCAGCCTGCCCGATGCGGCGAAGAAGGGTCCTGCAGCCACGCTCCTCGAAGTCCGGAGCGGCAGCGGATGCATCGATTGCGGCCGTCGAGAGCGACGAGAGCATGAAATCCACGGGAAGGGCATCCCTGCGAAGGAGGATGAGCGATTTGGAGAGCTCCGCATCGCTTCGTCCATCCTCGAGCTTCTTCCTCAGCCCCTTCTGAAGCAGGTCGAGGTGCCTGTATATGCCTTCCAGCGTCACATACTCGGAGAGGAGCTTCACGGCCCCCTTCTCTCCAAGCCCTTTTATGCCGGGCACATTGTCGGCCTTGTCTCCTATTATCGAGAGGTAGTCGACGATCTGCGACGGGGAGACGCCGAACTCGTCCTGGACCTCGTCGGAGCGGAAGAAGCGGTACTGCGACTCCCCCTTGCGCGGCGGGCGCAGCGCATAGACATGCTCATCGACGAGCTGCAGCAGATCCTTGTCGCCAGTGACCATCACCGTCTCTATGCCTGCCGCCTCCGCCCTGTCCGCAAGCGTCGCTATGATGTCATCTGCCTCGAATCCTGGATTGGAGAGGCAGGCGATGCCCATCTTCCTCAGCGTCTCCTCGATCATCGGGACCTGGGCATGGAGATCCTCGGGAGCCTTATCCCTGTTCGCCTTGTACTCCGGATACATCTCCTTGCGGAACGTCGGGGCCCTCTCATCCATGACGACCGCCAGATAATCCATCCTGTAGCCTGACATCAGCGAGAAGAGCGTGGAGAAGAAGCCGAAGTATGCGCTGATGTTCGCGCCTGTGCGATCCGTAAGCGGGTTCGAAAGATGCGCGAAGTAGTTCCTGTATATGACGGAGTAGCCGTCTATGACGTAGAGGCGCTCCTCGAAGCGTCCCCTCAGAGACTCCTTTGGCGTCTCCGTGCCCTCCGGCTCCTCCTTCCTGGGCGCCTGAGCCCTCTGCTTCCTGATGTTCTCCGGATCGAGATCGGATTCGGAGAAGAGTTCATCGCTCATCATCGACCTCCAGCACAAGTGTATCATACGCTGGGCGCGCATATGGGGCATAGCGCCTCTCTATCTCGGCATGCGACGTCGCGTGGTTGATATGGGTGAACCACACCTCCTCTGCCCCGATTGCCTTCGCGGCCTCGACAGCCTGATCGAATGTGAAGTGGCTCCAGTGCGGCTTGTCCCGCAGGGCGCCTATCACGAGCGTATGGATGCCCTCAAGCGCCTTCCTGTTCTCATCGAGGAGGATGTCGGAGGCATCGGTGATGTATGCGGCTCTCCCGAAGCGGTATCCTGCGATCCTCATGCAGCCATGCATGACCGGAATCGCAGTGAACTCGAGGCTTCCCACCCTGAAGGGAACGCGCTCCTCCACAGGCCTCTTCGCAAGCCGCGGAACGCCCTTGTATGGCATATCGTCGAAGGCATACGGGAAGATGCGGGAGATGGAATCGAGGACAGGCCCTAGGCCATAGACGGGAAGCTTCTCCTCCGACGTGAAGACGCGAAGGTCATCGAGGCCCATGAGATGGTCGGAGTGCTGATGGGTATAGAGGACCGCATCCAATCTGTCGATCCCAGCCCTGAGCGCCTGGAGGCGGAATTCATATCCCGTGTCGATCACGACCGTCGTCCCATCCCTCTCGATGAGCACCGAGGAGCGCCAGCGCTTGTCGTGCGGATCGGCAGATGAACAGACCGGGCAGTGGCAGCCGATGACGGGAACGCCATGGCTCGTGCCGGTCCCAAGGAACTCTATCCTCGTCATTCCGCGCTGCCGGGGATGGAGAACGGATTCTCCCTGAAGAAGTCGGCTGCAGAGCCGGCTCCTGCCGCGACATAGTCCCTAGCGCGCTCGACGATGGAATGGAAGCCATCGGAGCCGAAGAAGGAGATGAGACCCTCTGCAGTGGCGCCGGCCTTATCCTGCGCGGCAGCCACCATCTCCCTGCCCTCCTGCGATGAAAGGAAGCCTATGATCTCTCCGGCGATGCCTTCGGGAAGCTCTGCGCTCTCGATGGACTTTTCCATCGACTGCTCGACGTACCTCTCCGAATTGACGGCGATGCCGAAGAACTTCAGAGAGACCTCAGGCACCAGCAGGTATATGACGAAGAACACGACCACAGAGAAGATGAGGAGTCCGATGAGGCCTCCCAAGAATCCTTTTCCAGTTCCAAACATGGCTCCATTCTAGCCCGAAACGGAGCCTCTGTCAGGCCTCGATGCCCTCGGCTTCCCTGATCCACTCCTCCGCTGACGCATCCGATGGCATCCTCCAGTCGGAGCGCGGAGAGAGCGTCACGCTTCCCACCTTGGGCCCATCCGGGAGGCAGCTGCGCTTGAACTGCTGCTGGAAGAACCTTCTCAGGAATACGATGAGCCACTTCCTGATGAAAGAGGGAGAATACTCGCCGCTGAAGGCCGCGAGCGCGATGCGGAATATCTTGCGAGGCGCGAATCCCAGCCTCACCATGTAGTAGAGGAAGAAGTCATGGAGCTCATATGGCCCGACGATGTCCTCGGTAACCTGGGATATCCTCCCATCCTTCGCAGGCAGGAGCTCTGGGGAGACGGGAGTTGCGAGGATATCATATAGAACGAGCGCGGCATCGCCCGAGATGCTGTCCGCGATATGCCTGACGAGATATCTGACGAGCGTCTTCGGAACCGATGAATTGACGCCGTACATGCTCATATGGTCGCCGTTGTACGTCGCCCAGCCGAGCGCGAGCTCGGAAAGATCGCCAGTTCCTATGACGAGGGCTCCCGTCTTGTTCGCCATATCCATCAGCACCTGCGTCCTCTCCCTCGCCTGGCAGTTCTCATACGTGACCGAAAGATCATCGGCGCTCTGCCCGATGTCCTCGAAGTGCTGAAGCACGCTCTTGGTGATGTCTATCGTGCGAAACGAGACGCCAAGCGCCTCTGCAAGCTTCTCTGCATTGCTGCGGGTGCGCTCCGTCGTCCCGAAGCACGGCATCGTTATCGCGAGGATGTCCTTCCTGTCCAGCTTCTGCAGATCGAATGCCCTTACGGCGACAAGCAGGGCGAGGGTGGAATCAAGGCCGCCTGAGAGGCCTATCACCACGCGCGAGGAATGCGAAGCCTCGAGCCTCCTGCGAAGCCCATATTCCTGGAGCGTGAGTATCTCCTCGCACCTCGAGCTTCTTTCGGCGTCGTCGGAGGGTACGAAGGGATGGCTCGGGAAGCGCCTCGTGAGCCTGGTCTCCTCCTCTCGGAATGCGACACTGATGCGCTCATAGCCGTCGAATCGCGGCGGGAACGTATTCATCCGCTGCCTCTCGAATGCCAGCCTATCTGCATCGATCTCGCTGACGGTGAGCTCCCCGCTGCCGTACATCGAGCTTGCGAGCACGCTTCCGTTCTCCGCGATCATGTCGCTGCCGGTGAAGACCATATCCGTCGTGCTCTCGCCATCGGAGGCATCGGCATAGACATAGCCGCATACAAGGCGCGCAGAGATGGAGGAGATGAGCGTTCTGCGGTATTCCGCCTTGCCGATCGTCTCATCTGAGGCGGAGAGGTTGACTATGACGGTGGCTCCATTGAGGGCCAGCTCGACAGAAGGTGGCTGGGGCACCCAGAGATCCTCGCAGATCTCGCAGCCGATGGAAAGCGTCGAAGGAGAGGAAGCCTGGAAGATCACGCGTCTGCCGAAAACAGCCTCCATGCCATGGAAGTCGACCCTCTCGCAGCCATCCGGCGCAGGAGTGAACCACCTGGTCTCATAGAACTCCCCATACGATGGGAGGTTGGCCTTGGGAATCAGGGCAAGGAGCCTGCCGCCCTTGATGGCGGCAGCGGTATTGTAGAGCTTCCCCTTATGCGGGAATGGATAGCCTACGAATATGAGCGCATCGGATGATTCGGTGTCGGCGATGACCGACATCAGCGCCGTCTCTGCTGCATCCTGCAGACGCTTCTGGAAAAAGAGGTCACCGCATGTGTACCCCGTGATGGCGAGCTCGGGGAAGACGAGGATCTTCACGCCGAGGCTGTCGGCCTTCCTGATCAGGCCGGAGATCTCTCCTGCATTGTAAGACGGATCTGCAACCCTCAGACGGGGCGAAGCAGCCGCAACCTTCACGAACCCTTCCTTCATACCTCACATCATACATGGGTGCAGGAGAATGTAAAAGGGACCGCTGCCGGTCCCTTTTCCGTACATAGGATGCGAATCAGAACATCCAGAGCGCGCCGATTCCGCCAGCGAAGAGGAAATCGATCGCTCCTGCGGGGATCGTGAAGTCCGCACCGAGTCCGAGGCGCAGATAGAGGAGGATAGGAACCTCTGGGAACTGGTACTCGAGGCCGCCGTAGATGGCTGCGCCAAGCCAGAACGAGGAGTTGTCTCCGAAGTAGAATCCGAGCGGCATCAGGAGGCCGACGGTGACGGGCATGTGGTTCTGCCTGTCGATCTTGATGTCATAGACCTGATAGCCAAGTCCGATCTCGCCGCCGATTCCAACGCCATCGCCGAAATGGAATGCATCGAATCCGACGTTAGCGATGAGGTCGAAGTCGCCGAAGCCGAACTTCATGCCGACGCCGGAGCTGGTGCCGAGGTTGACGCCGATACCGAACGATCCATCCTCGGATGAACCGCTATAGCTATCCGCCATTGCAGGAGCAAGAGCCAGGACAGCAACCAAAAGAATCAAAACTGCCTTCTTCATGAAAGCACCTCCAAGATATTCTTGTCTCGGGGGAATCCTATGCCAATAACGAGGAAAAGTACAGCCTGCAGTGAAAATTCCTGCATCGAGCGCCATTGCCCTCGGAAATGGCATGTAGATGCCTATAGCCATATGAGATACAATGCAACGGCAATGGAAAGAAGAAACACTCCTTTGACGGCAAGAGGTCTTGCCATCGGTCTGGTCGGGCTGGTGATCATCACGGCATCCAGCATGTATGTGGCACTTAGGATGGGCGCTCTTCCCTGGCCGACGGTCTTCGTCACGGTCCTCTCGATGGCAGTGCTCGGCAAGGCGAAGGGATCCACGCTGGAGGAGATAAACTGCACGCATACGCTGATGAGCGCCGGCGCGATGGTCGCGGGCGGACTGGCGTTCACCCTCCCTGGATTATGGATGACCGACAGCAGTGCGGATCTCCCGATCATCTCCATACTCGCCATCTCGATAACAGGAGCAGTGCTCGGCACGCTCTTCACCATCATATTCCGCAGGACGTTCATAGAGAGGGAGAAGCTTCCCTACCCTATGGGAGAGGCAGCATACAACACCCTCATCGCAGGAAAGGAAGGAAAGGGAGCGGGCGTGCTCTTCACATCGCTTGGGGCTTCCGCACTCTTCACGTTCATCCGCGACAAGCTGGAATGGATACCTGCGGTGCTCGGCATCTACAGCGGGTCCTCCCTCTTCCCTGCCCTCTCCCTCTGGGTCTCGCCGATGGCGCTCGGAATCGGAGCCATCATCGGCCCAGTGCTTGCGCTCATGTGGTTCGGAGGTGCCGTTCTCGGGTACTTCATACTCACGCCGATCGGACTCTCGACAGGTCTCTTCGGCTCGATGGCGGATGCCGATGCATTCCGCAGCAGCCTCGGCATCGGACTGATGATAGGAACAGGTCTCGGAGTCGCGGTCAAGGCAATCGCAACGCTTCTCAGGAAGAAGAAGGGGGACGGCTCCTCCGCGATTCCCAGAAGGACGGTATATATGATCGCCCTCTTCTGCATCCTTGCTGTCATCGTGCTCTCCATCACCACCGAGATAACCATCCTGGAGGGGGTTCTACTCATCGTCGGCGTCTATCTCACGACATACCTTTCGGGCATGCTCACCGGCCAGACGGGGATCAATCCGATGGAGATATTCGCCATCCTCGTGCTCATCGGCATCTCAGCGGTGCTGAGCCCATCGCTTGCAGCGGCATTCTCCATCGCGGGCGTCGTCGCAGTCGCATGCGGCCTCACTGGCGATGTCATGAACGACCTCAAGAGCGGAGCGCTTGTCGGCACCCAGCCGCGCTATCAGATCATAGCGGAGGGCATAGGGGGCATCGTAGGCGCCATCGTAGCTACATTCGCCCTGATCGTCCTCAAGGACGGCATGGGAGGGTTCGGAAGCCCGGAGCTGCCCGCCCCGCAGGCCGCCGCCGTCGCGGCGATGGCTGGAGGCCTCTCCGATCCGCTTGCATTCGGCATCGGCGCTGCGGCAGGACTGCTTCTATACCTGCTCCGCGTGCCGTCGGCGACGCTTGGGCTCGGAGTCTACCTCCCTACCTATATATCATCGGCAATGGCCCTCGGGGCTGTCGTCATGGCTGGAGTGAAGAAGGCCATGAAGAACAGCGCGAAGGCGGATGAGGGCGCTGCCCTCATATCATCGGGACTTCTCGGCGGAGAAGGGATAACGGGCGTCATCATCGCCATCGCATCCATGTTCTGAGGCACTATGGAAAGCCTATTCTGCAGAAGCGACAGGGAAATCATGGAGATGCTCGGCCTGGACAAGCCGTTCCAGGCCAGGATCATCAGGGACAGCATCATCAAGGGCGTCTTCGACTTCATGGAGATGACATCGCTGCCGAAGGCGATGAGGGAACGGCTCTCGCAGAGGTTCAGGAGCGCGCTCTCTGGAAGGGTCATGGAGAAGCAGGAGGCGGACTCCACCGTCAAGCTTGCAGTCTCGTTCCCCGATGGCGCGATCATCGAGTGCGTGAGGCTGGCAGACGGCAGCGGAAGATACACCGCCTGCCTTTCCAGCCAGGTCGGCTGCGCCATGGGCTGCGCGTTCTGCCGCACAGGCACGATGGGGCTCGTGCGAAACCTGACAGCTGGAGAGATCGTAGAGCAGTTCGCACTTCTCTCCTCATTGGGAGAGAGGATCAGCCACATCGTCTTCATGGGCATGGGAGAGGCGCTGGCCAACTTCACGGCCGCGATGGATGCCATCCACGAGCTGCATAGGGAGGATGGCTACGGCATCTCATACAGGAAGATGACGATCTCCACCTGCGGCCTCGTCCCCGGCATCAAGAAGCTCACCGAAGTCGACATCCCCGTCCGCCTCGCCGTTTCGCTCGTAAGCGCCGACGATGGGACGAGATCCCGGATCATGCGCATAAACAGGTCCTATCCCCTGCAGGAGCTCAAGCAGGCGCTGGTCTCCTTCCAGCATCATCAGGACAGGCGTCTCACGCTCGAATACTGCATGCTGGGCGGCATAAACACCTCCGAGGAGAGCGCTGAGGAGCTTTCGCGCTTCTGCCGAGGGCTGGATGCGCTTGTGAATCTGATCCCCTGGAACCCAGTGCCGGAGCTCGGCTTCACCGCCCCGACGGAGAGGGAGATGAAGGCATTCGAGAACGCACTTCGGAAGCTGAAGGTGAACTATACGATCAGGCGCTCCAAGGGGCAGGGCATATCCGGCGCATGCGGACAGCTTGCCACGGATGCGAGAACCCGCAGCCATTGAGGACTGCGGGCAGAAAAAAGGGGGATTGAATCCCACCTAGACTGTAGCATCTCCGTCCGGCAAGCTCAACCTAATAGGTTATATCCGCGGGGATGAATCCAACCTCTAAGTCAATTGTTGCGGCAGAACATCACCTTTAAACTCTCTTCTGAGATGAAGGATGAGAGCGTTAGCATTGCATCTGCGACATTCGGCAGCAACCTCAGGATGCTGAGGAAGGGAAGGCACCTGACACAGGAGAAGCTTGCCGAGGAACTCGGAGTCTGCACAAAGCACATCAGCGAGCTCGAGACAGGCAAGACATTCATTTCAGGCGCATTGATGGACGAGATAGCGCGCTATTTCGATACCAGCTTCGATGAGCTGTTCCTTACCGAGGAGCGGAGGATGGAACGCGATGGCGAGGCCGCCAGGATCGCGTCATCGATGCTCCGGCACAACTCGGAGGATTTCGACAGGAGATACGGGATCACGCTGCATCTTGCCGATGATGCAGGAAGCCGGCAGCGCTGAGCCACCGGCTTCTTGAGTCACTTCTCCAGGACCGCCTTGATCCTTCTGATACCCGCCGAGGACGACTGCTCCTTGAGTATATGGAAGTGCCCCATATCGCCGGTGTGCGTCACATGGGGCCCTCCGCAGACCTCCTTGGAGAAATCGCCGATGGTGTACACCGTGACCTTCTCGCCGTACTTGGAATCGAAGAACGCGATGGCTCCGGCATTCCTTGCCTCCTCGAGCGTCATCGTCTCGACCGTGACCGGGAGATCACGCTTGATCTGTTCGTTCACGAGGTCCTCAACCTGCTGGATCTCCTCCTTCGTCATCGGAGCGGGATGGGTGAAGTCGAACCTAAGCCTCTCTGCGGTGATGTTGGATCCCTTCTGCCCTACATGCGTTCCAAGCACGCGGCGGAGCGCTGCATGCAGGAGGTGCGTTGCGGTATGGAGCGCCGTGGTCTGGTCGCTATGATCCGCAAGACCGCCCTTGAACTCCTTCTCCGCGCCAGCGCGCGAGAGCGCCTGATGCTTCTCGAAGGCTTCATGGAATTCCTTCTCATCGACTGTGAAGCCATGCTCTGCGGCAAGCTCCATCGTCAGCTCGATGGGGAATCCGTATGTATCGTAGAGGCGGAACGCAAGCCTGCCTGAGATGATCCTGTCCTTTCCCTTGAGGAGGTTCGGGAGCATCTTCTCGAACTCCCTCTCGCCCTTGGTCAGCGCGACGGAGAACTTCTCCTCCTCCTTCTCCAGCTCCTCATGGATGAACTGGACGTGGTCCATGAGCTCGGGATACGGCTCTCCATAGAGCTTGATCACGACATCCGAAAGCTCCGAGAGGAACGGATGGTCGATGCCGATCTTCTTGCCATGGCGCACCGCCCTCCTGATGAGGCGGCGGAGGATGTATCCCTGGCCTACGTTGGACGGGGCAACGCCCTTCTGGTCGCCGAGGATGAAGACCGACGTCCTGATGTGGTCTGAGATGATGCGGATCGAGATGTCATCCTCATCGTTCTCGCCGTACTTCCTGCCCGAAAGCCTCTCTATCTCGCGGATGATGGGCTGGAAGACCTCCGTCTCATAGACGCTCTTCTTGCCCTGGAGCACAGCGACCGTCCTCTCGATGCCCATTCCCGTATCGATGCACTTCCTATCCATCTCATGGAATGTACCATCCTTCTCCTTGCGGTACTGCATGAAGACGTCGTTCCAGATCTCGAAGTATTTGCCGCACTTGCATCCCGGCTTGCAGTCGGGTCCGCATGCGGGGCGTCCGGTATCGAAGAACATCTCCGAGTCGGGTCCGCAGGGACCTGTCTCTCCGGCCGGGCCCCACCAGTTGTCCTCGCGAGGCATGAAGTAGATATGGGAAGGATCGATGCCGAGCTCCTTCCACCTCTCGGCGGCCTCGACATCGCGCGGAACGGTGTCATCGCCCTCGAATACGGTCACGGAAAGCCTCTCGACGGGGATTCCCAGCACCTTCGTGAGGAACTCGAAGCTGTATCCGATCATATCCTTCTTGAAGTAGTCGCCGAGGGACCAGTTGCCGAGCATCTCGAAGAACGTGAGATGGTGCGGATCGCCGACGCTGTCGATATCCCCGGTGCGGATGCACTTCTGGTAGTCGCAGAGCCTCCTGCCTGCCGGATGCTCTGCTCCGAGTATATATGGCACGAGGGGATGCATGCCCGCCGTCGTGAAGAGCACCGTAGGATCGTTCTCAGGAATGAGCGATGCTCCCGATATCTGCTTATGTCCCTTTGAGACAAAGAAATCGATATACAGCTTTCTAAGCTGGTCTGCCGTTATATCCTTCATGGTTCCTTTCCTTATCCGCTATATCCTATTCAGCGGCAATTATGAGGTCAAGAGAAAAGGTCTGGCACGTCCGCAGCTGCAAAGGCGCGCGGCACGAGGCGACGCAGGTCCTTGGCGGATGAGCATGTGAGCGCACCGCTCTCCGTGCGCTTGCGAGCCCAGCTGTAGGAGGGAACGTCGAGCATGGAGGCAGAGAGCATCGCCCGTCCGCCGGACGTCAGGACCTTGTCGAAGACCGACCAGGATGGGCCTCCATCCTTCTCCTCTGCAAGGAATGCTGATTCCGAGATCGATGCCATGAAGCTGTTGCGCACCATCACAAGCCATCTCTCGATCCTCTGCGATGGCGGGAATACGGAGAGGAGCAGCCCGGAGGCATAGACCCTGCCCTGCATCTCGGCCTCCGCCTCGGAGGCGCACTTCGAGAGTGGACCAGAGAGGATGGCGATGGCCTTGCCTCCATTCTTCAGCGTCCTGTCCAGAGCAAAGATGGGTATCCCGTCATCCAGCGTGAGCATCACCGCCACGTCCTCGGAGATGAACCATGAGAGCGCCTCGGCTGCGTCGCTGCGTCCCTGCATCGACGGCTTCGGCATCCCCAGGAACGCCACACGTCGCCCCTTCAGAAGCGAAAGATCCCCCGCAGCGTATATGACGGGGAAGCGCTCACCCATCTCCCGCGGAAAGAGAGGGGATTCGGGAAAGAGAATCCTCGTATCGATGCGCTCGGAAGCGAACGCCTCCCCGATGGCGGCCCTGAGCCTTGATATCTCCCCAGCCTCCCTGCCGATCGTCTCGGCCAGCACGGAGGCGGCATCATATAGGGGCTTATCCGGATCCGGCAAGGCCATTGCAAGCCTGTATGCCCTCTCCCTGTCGCCCGTGAGAGCCGCGATGGTCTCGTAGTTGGCTGCCCTCTCCTTCTCTGGCGTCATAGGCATCTCCGCTTCGCCTCCAGCAGGATCGCGATGAAATCCGAGATGGGCGTAGGGATCCCATGCCTGCGGCCAAGCCGCGAGACAGCGCCAGCGAAGAACCTGTTCTCCGTCTCCCTGCCCGCAAGCACGTCCTGCAGCATCGACGTCTTGCCATGATCCTGCAGCACGCCGACGCGCCTGATCATCTCCTCGATGTCCTCCTGCGTGATATCGATCCCTTCTGCGGAGGCGACCTTCTGGACTTCCCTGGCAACGAGGCGAACCGCCCTGATGAAGTCGCCATTCCCAGACATGGCGGCATAATCCGCGATCAGGATCGCAGAGAGCGTGTTGTACGCCGTGTTCAGCATGAACTTCCACCACTTCTCATGGAGTATGTCCTCCGGTATCAGATAGCGCTGCAAGCACTCGTCGAAGAGCCTAGCGATGCGCTCCACGCGCTCGGTGCGGCGGTTGTCCCTCTCGCCGAACACGATGGTCCCGCTATCGGAGAAGCATGTGGTCGAGTTGCCCTCATGCACCGATGAGATATCCGTTATGAAGGCATAGAGGACCTTCTCGGCGCCGAATGCCTCCCCGAGCTTCTCCTCCGCCTCTATCCCGTTCAGAAGCGGGAGTATTGATGTGTCCGGGCCTGCGAACGGCAGCGCCTCCGCGATGGCCGCATCGAGCTGGGTGTTCTTCACGGCGAATATGATGAGATCTGCCGTATCCGCATCCGATGGCGTCATCAGGGGGAACATGATGCGCTCCCCATTGACGATGAGTCCCTCGGAGTATCTGCTAAGGCGCTCCTCATCGACGATCAATGCCGTATCGGCATGCCTATATATCTTCCTGGCGACTACGGCGCCGATTGCGCCTGCTCCAACGATCCTCGCTTTCATACAGCTTGAGGATATTCCAGCTGGGAAGGGCATTCAAGGGCCGGAGCTGTTGTGGTATCATCACTGTATGGCAATGGTTCTGCATCTTCTCCTTTCGCTGATGCTTGCGCTGAACATCAGCGCGGCTATGCCTGCGCTCCTGAAGCCGCGGTTCTCATCGCCTGCGGCCGCATTCATGCGGACAGTGCTGCTATGCGTCATCTGCCTCTTCCCGATCGTTCCCGACTTCGTCCAGACGTTCCTTCTATCGTTCGCCGCCTTCCTCATCTACATATTCGTCTTCTATGATGAGGGGACGGAGAAGACCGCAGCCTTCTCCGTCATCTTCTTCTCCATCATCGGCTCGTGGTCATACCTGACGACATGGTGGATCCAGCGCATATCGTCATCGGCACTCCCCCTTTGGCTGCCTCCGGTCGTTGCCCTCCTCCTGACCGCGCTTGCCCTGCTCTACTTCAGCATCCTCAGGGCATACTTCAGGATCGTATCGGAGTCCATGGTCCTTGGATCGTTCACGGAGAGGATGTGGAACTACGCCACGTTCATGGCAGCTTCGCCCTCGGTCCTCATCCTCACGCTCGTCGTAAGTCCACCGAGGAATCTCCTGATCCTGCAGCTGCTCACGTTCTTCGCCATCGCAGCCTCCACGATCATCTTCCCCATGCTCTATCAGATGGGCAGGAGCGCAAGGCTTGCCGAGGAGAATTCCAGGCTGATGGCTCGAAGCGAATACTACCAAGGGGTGGAGTCGCAGCAGCAGGAGATCCGGAAACTCAAGCATGACCTGATGAACCATCTGACCGTCATCGCCACATACATCGACCTTGGGGAGAACGAGAAGGCGATGGAGTATCTGAAGGAGATCGGAACGCGCTTTGCGGAGATGACGAAGCAGTATACGCCGAGCACGCTCATCAACGCGATCCTCAATTCGAAGAAGCAGAAGGCCGACGCCCATGGCCTCAGCATGGGGATCATCGCCGAGATATCATCGCTGCCGCAGGCGGATGAGATGGATCTCTGCACCCTGATAGCCAATGCCCTAGACAACGCGATCGAAGCCGATCCGCCGGATAAGAGGATAGAGGTCACGCTGCTGGAGGATGATGGACATCTGCTGCTGACCGTGGCGAACAGATACAGCGGCAGCGTCGAGATGGAGAGCGACGGCTCGTTCATCACCCACAAGAGCGATAAGGCGAACCACGGCTTCGGCATCAGGAACATCAGGGAAGCTGCAGCCAGGATGGGAGGCAATGTCTCGATAACGGCCTCTGATGGGACCTTCAGGGTCGAGGCGGAGGTTCCGCTGGCGAAATGAAGAGGCATACGACACTCCGGAACAGGCTGGCGCTCTATTTCCTCATAGTCATGCTCGTCCCGTTCGTCATATTCATCAGCTTCTACACCATTTCGGGAAGCCGCACGCTGCGAAGCATCGTCAGCGATCAGGCGCAGATGCTCATCGAGACGGATGCCGAGAGGATCAAGCAGGTCATAGAAGGCTACAGGCACAAGTCCTACCTTGCCGCCACAGCTCCGGACATACAGCAGATGCTCGCCTCGGGCCATCAGCCGCAGGGGGATGAGGCACGGGGCATCTACTCCACCATGTACTCGATCATGTCCGGGGACACCTATCTCGCCAGCCTATCCATCGTCTCCTCCGATGGCAGCGTAAGGATATCCACGCACGCATTCCCCGAAAAATACGACATCAGGACGCACAGCAACGAATGGGACGACACCAACATCATCTCGCTCTCGGAGAGGAGCGCGAACAGGGACAAGCAGTGGTTCATCTCCATCGCGGACCACAGGATGGAGAACGGCAACCAGGTGGCCTTCTCGCTCCTCAGGCATATCGGAGGCGGTCTCGGGTACGCGATAATCGATGTATATTCGGACGCCCTCACT
The DNA here is from genome assembly GCA_944392735.1 of uncultured Spirochaetaceae bacterium. Classification (GTDB taxonomy): domain Bacteria; phylum Spirochaetota; class Spirochaetia; order Sphaerochaetales; family Sphaerochaetaceae; genus Ornithospirochaeta. Next base: position 23,343 of record CALXXR010000173.1, read on the forward strand.
TCCCAGATCGAAGGGACGGGATTCTTCTCGGACATAATACTGCTGGACACATCGGTCTATCAGGCATACTCGCTCATGCACATCCAGGACTACGGGTCGTTCGCGGCATTCCCCGAGCTGGATGATACGGAGAGGCTATCGCTGCATCCGATACCCGAGACCGATCTTGTGCTGGCGGGAGCGATCAGCACGGATGCCACCGAGGAGAGCCTGAAGACGGCGATGCTCTACATGTCCATAAGCCTCGCGGCAGGGCTCATCGTCTCCATACTGCTGACGCTCTTGTTCTCTCGATCCATATCCAAGCGCTTCTCGATGATCAGCTCAGGAATGAAGCGCTTCGAGAAGGGCGACTTCACCACGAAGCTCAGCCGCACCGGCATCTACGAGTTCGACAGTCTCTCGATCACGTTCAACACGATGGTCAAGAGGATCGAGATGCTGGTCGCAACAAGGCAGGAGGAGGAAGCGAAGGCCGCAGAGGCGGAGAGGAAGGCCCTGGAGAGCCAGATGAATCCCCACTTCCTCTTCAACACCCTCTCATCGATAAAGGCCCTGGCGAGGCTCCATGGAGAGGATGAGATCTATCGCATCACGATAAGGCTCGGCAAGCTGCTGCGCTACAGCATAGACAACCACTCCCCCGATGCCACGATAAGGGAATCGCTGGAGATGGCGGAAAGCTATCTGATGATACAGCGCATAAGGTTCGGAGAGAGGCTCTCGTATGAGATCTCATGCCCCGAGGAGCTCGAGGATGCCATAACGCCGAGGCTCATCATCCAGCCGCTGGCGGAGAATGCCATCATCCACGGGCTGGAGGGGATGACGGGGCCATTCAGGCTGCAGGTGGAGGTCTGCGAGTGCGGAAGCAGGCTCAGGATATCGGTGAAGGACAACGGCGCAGGCTTCGAGCCGCCGGAGAATCTCACGCAGCTGGAGAGGGAGGGCCACACGGGGCTCTATAATATAAAGAGGCGGCTGGAGCTGAGATACGGAAGCGATTTCTCGCTCTCCATCTCATCGAGGATGGGCGAAGGCACCGAGATCGTCCTCCTGCTGCCGCTGGAGAAGGAAGGGAATGCGTGAGCTTGGCGTCGTTATAGTGGAGGATGAAGCGCTCATCCTCATGGAGCTTGAGGAGACGATCCCATGGAAGCTGCTTGGCCTCAAGGTGCTTGGCACGGCGGTCAATGGCATCGAGGGGGAGGCGCTGATACGCTCAACCGACCCCGACATCGTCGTCACGGACATCAGGCTGCCGGGAAAGACAGGGCTGGACATGCTTGAGGATGCAGCCGTCGAGCACGGGATCATACTATCAGGCTACACGGACTTCAGCTACATGCAGAAGGCCATCCGGCTTGGCGTCTTCGACTATCTGCAGAAACCCGTCGATGCCGATGAGCTCATCGAATCGCTCAGGAAGCTCCGAAGCACGATCGAGGAGGATGAGGAAAGCAGGCTGAGCATATCCGCAACCGTCAGCGGCGCGATCGAGCTCCCGACAAGCGGCAGCCATGCGATAAAGAACGCCATCGACTTCATAGGGGAGCACTACGCAGAGAGCATCGGGCTGCAGGACATCGCAGCGCATGTGCATCTGTCGGAGAACTACTTCTCCACGCTCTTCAGGGAGGAGACGGGGATGAACTTCCTCCAGTACCTGAACATATGCAGGATCAACATGTCCCTTCCGCTGCTGAGGGACA
>CALXXR010000174.1 GCA_944392735.1 uncultured Spirochaetaceae bacterium
TTCGCCACTCGGATATGCCTATCCCATACCATGTTGATCCCAAGCGATGCTATGAGGACGGAACCGACCAGATTCAGTCCGGATACAGCCTCAGGGATCATGAGCGGCTTGATCAGCGAGGCCAGCACAGTGACCGCTCCCTGTATCACAAGCACAGGGATGAAGGAGAATATGCATCCCTTCCCATGCGTGAGGGTCATAAGGAGTATGAGGATCAGATCAAGGATCGACTTGGCATAGAGCACGGATCTGTCGCCATAGATCCCCTCGTTTATCGGGCCGAGCACGGCCATCGCACCGATGGATACCACAAGGGAAGCGGAGACGAATCCTCCCACGAATCCCGCATCCTCCTGGCTTCCAGTCCTGTGCTTCAGCCATTCGCCGAACCTTGCCATATGGCTCTCTATATCCAGGGCCTCGCCTATGAGTGCGCCCAGCGTCAGCGATGAAGCAAGCATGACGGCTCCAGCTGTCGTGAAACCCTCCCCGCTTGATACCAGCATCTGGGATATCACGCCACCGGCTCCGATGAAGAAGATCGAGAGGCCGCATGCGCTCAGCAGCGTCTCCTGATACCGTTCAGTGAACCTGCGTCCGAAAAGCAGGCCGATAAGGCCTCCGGCGATGATGAAGGCTGCATCGATGATGGTTCCAAGTCCAGGCATGGCTTTCTCCGAACAGCTTCCTTATACTCCAAAGCCGTTCAATGTGGAAGCTTTGCGGAATCATCGCAGATGAAATGTGCGACGACGCCGAAGGATTTGAGGAATCCGATGATGTCCTCGCTGCTGATCTCCCTGCTGTCGAAAGCAGGACTGCTCAGGAGCGTAAGCAGGCCCCCGAGGACGAAGTCCATCATGACGAGGTTGCGTCCCTTCGAGAGATCGACTCCGAGGTGTGCGCTGAAAATGATCTCGAAGCGCTTGGCAGCCATTGCGAAGAACCTATCGTAGAGGCCAGCCTTCTGCATGCATATCACGAGCCTGCTTCTGCCCAGATCATCCTTGATCCGCTGCCAGAAATCACGGCCATTGCGCAGCGCTCCTCCCTCGATGTCGAGGACGAGGGAATCCAGGATGTACTCGGAATGCCTGAGGAGGATATCCTCCTTGGAGGAGAAATGACGATAGTACGAAACGCGGGAAACGCCCGCTCTTTCCGTTATCTCAGTGATGGAGATCCTTTCCAAAGGCTTCTCCGCTACAAGATCCAAAAGAGCTTCTGCAATACGTGCCTCTGCTACGGTTTCTCCCGCCATAAGGGCCCCCTTGCCGAATACTTTACCATGTCAAAAGGCATCAAACAATAGAGAATTTATTCAGATTCACTATATATTATCTCCATAGACTCTACATTCATGCTCTGCCACAGGCACACAAAGGGATGTAGAATCATGACCAAGGAGAAGAAGATGAAGGCAAAAGCTATGATTGCAGCAGCGATGATGTGCATGACGCTGCTTCCGGCCGCGGCAGCGGACCTCCCTGGGGGGATCCCTACGATATCCGTCTCCGGATACGCCGAGGTCTCCATGCAGCCCGACACGGCCTCGTTCTCGATCACGGCCGCATACACGGAACCGACGACAGAGGAAGCGAGGAGGAAGACATCGGAGATGATAGCCTCGGCCGTAGCGATCCTGAGGGACGGATTCGGCGTGGAGGAGAAGGATATATCCACATCGTACATCTCAGCCTATCCTGAGTACCGATGGGTGGATGACGAGAAGGTCCTTGCAGGGCAGAGGGCCTCCCAGACGATCGACGTGACCATCGGCGGAATCGACAGGATCGGAGATATCTACACACGCCTCATGGGCCTCGACGGAATCACGCTGTCGGATGTTTCGTTGGACAAGGCAAACAAGGATGCCGAGTACAGGAAGGCAAGGATGGATGCAGTGCGCGATGCAAGGGAGAAGGCAGAAGCGTATGCAGAAGCCGCTGGGGTATCCGTGGGCAATGTCCTGTCCATCTCCGATGGAAGCTCATGTGCCGCTCCGCTCTACAGGAGCTCGAACCTCATGCTCGCCTCAGCCGAAGCCGCATCCGCAGACCGCATCCCTACAGAGTTCTACAGCGGTGAGATAACGGTCTCCGCTTCGATATCGATGGTGTATGCGATATCCGACGAGATGCCGGATCCACCGCAGCCGCCACGGCCATAGGTGGTATAATCCACTTGTGTTGAGAAGAGCCGGATTCCGTGGAAGCTGGTACCCATATGGACCAGCCGAGAATGAAGAGATCGTCGGCAGCGGTAGGAGCCATGGCAATGCCATAGCCGCAGTCCTTCCGCATGCCGGACTGATGTACAGCGGCAGCCTGATCAGGTCATTCTTCGATCAGCTGCCGCAGAATGCCGATAGAGCGATACTGCTCTCCCCTTCCCATTATTTCAGGATACCGCCAGGAAAGATCGTGACATCCAGCTTCACCGAAGCTGAGACGCCCTTCGGTCCGATTCCCGCAAGACGGCTCGATGCCGATTGCTGCATCGAGGCAAACGAGGCCATAGCCGCAGAGCATGGACTGGAGATGTTCCTGCCATTCCTCGGCAGACGAGGCATGGAGGTTTCGTTCGGCATCGTCAGCCAGCTCGATGAAGGGGATGCGAAGCGATTTGCCGCAGGACTTCTGCCACTGCTGGCACCGGGTACGGTGCTCATAGCCTCATCGGATTTCACCCATTACGGAAGACGCTTCGGATACGCGCCATACGGACAGGATGCAAAGCAGAGGGTCCTCGAGCATGATGCGGAAGCGGCAGGGATGCTCGCCGAAGGCAGGGGTGAGGAAGCATACCGGAGATTCAGGTCCTCCACCATCTGCGGAATCGCACCAGCTGCAATCGTCGCTGAAGCCTCCTCTCAGCTTGGGCTGGAAGGAGAAGAAGGCCCCCATGCGACGTCATTGGATGAAGGTGGCGGCAGCGATGGGGATTTCGTATCGTATCGCACTGTCATATGGAGGAAAGCCGATGATTGATGCCGCAGAACGCAGGACGCTTCTATATATCGCAAGGAGATCGCTGGAGACGGCCTTCAGCAAAGAGGCCATGGACATCCCCGATACAGATATCATGAGGGGCGCCTTCGTAACGCTCAGGAAAGAAGGCTCCCTCAGGGGCTGCATCGGATATCTGGAAGGCATATGCCCCCTCTATCGCGAAATCCATGAGCTGGCAAGGGAAGCCGCATTCTCCGACTATCGCTTCCATCCAGTCACGGAGGATGAGCTTGGAAGCATAGGGATCGAGATATCGGTGCTGTCCGTCCCTGAAGCGATCGAAGACCCGGAGGAATTCCTCCCAGGACGCGACGGAATCATCCTGTCCGTGGGCGGAAGGAGGTCCGTGTTCCTTCCCCAGGTCGCCGATGAGACAGGCTGGTCGAGGGAGGAGATGCTCTCGGCGCTATCGGAGAAGGCCGGACTCCCCACGAGCGCATGGAAAAACCCCGCAGCCTCCTTCATGACGTTCCAGGCGGAGGTGTTCGGTGAAGGCGATATGTGACTTCTGCTTTCGGCACTGCGCCCTCGATGATGGCCAGCTGGGATGGTGCAGGAGACGGCTCTGCTCAGACGGCCGCATCCAGGGCATCGGCTATGGATCGATCCCGGCCATCTGCATCGATCCCGTGGAGAAGAAGCCGCTTCATCATTTCCTTCCCGGGACAGAGACCCTCTCGCTCGGAGCCTCAGGCTGCAATCTCTCATGCACGTTCTGCCAGAACTGGACGCTCAGCCAACGCCTCGAGGAAGGGATGAGGATCGAACCGGCAGACGCGGTATCGTATGCGCTCCGATACCGCATCCCATCCATCAGCTTCACATACTCGGAGCCCCTCGTGTGGCAGGATTTCATGCTGGACACAGCACGCCTTGCAAAGGATGCTGGGCTGAAGACGATAATGGTGACCAACGGCAGCTTCAGCCGTGAAGCGCTTATGAGGATCCTTCCATCGATCGATGCCTACAATATCGACCTCAAAGGCGATGCGGATTTCTACTCAACGATATGCAACGGAGATATCATTCCGATTCTGGATTCCATATATGAAATAGCAAGATCATCAGCGCATCTCGAAGCGACAACCATGATCATCGAGGGAGTGCATGATGCAGCGATGGTATCGAAGCTCGGGAGCATGCTTCATGAGCGGGGCGTTGCCGTATGGCATCTCACGCGGTTCTTCCCCGCATACAGGATGACGGACAGAAGAGAGACATCGGAAGCCTTCCTCAGCCGTATGCTGCAGGTGGCGTCTGGATCAGGCATCCCATACATATATCCGGGCAACAGCCAGCTGGATCAGTCAACGAGATGCCCCTCGTGCGGCCACCTGCTCCGCACCAGGCCGGGAATGCCTCTTCCCCCTTCCTGCCCATCCTGCGGCTGCGGAGTCTATGGAGGCGCTAACCCGCAAGGCGATCGCGCATGATGGCATTCCTGAATGCCTTGAGCTCATCCGCAAGGAGGATATCCCCATCCTCCACGCGGCAGTCATCCGGGAGGCAGAACCACATCGGGTCGCAGTAGCAGCCATTGCATTTCGCCTTCGAAGCCGATGAAAGCCGCACGGCATAGAGACGCATGGACACGCCGCCCTCATCTATCCGCCAGAACTCCTCGAAGGCATGGCGGCATGGCATGAGCCCAAGCTCATCATGCGCCGCCCTCGAAGCGGCGGCCTCCAGATCCTCATCAGCCGCTGCCGAAGATGTCGGTATCGTGTAGCGGTACTGCGAGCCCAGGATGGAATCCGAGCGCCTCCTTGCGAGAAGCACGCGGATCCCGCATTCAGGGTCATCCGTCCAGAAAAGCACCCCACCCAGTCTGATATCGAGCGAAAAGCTATCGAGATCCATCTTTCCTCCTATCCTGAAGATACAGCCTTGCAGATGAAGATGGGTGCATTCGTCATGGAGATGGCATGAGCTTCTTGCCATCCGTCATTTGTGCTATCCTCGCTCATATGAGATTCCTTATCGCATCGGATATACATGGCGCAGCGGAGAGCGCAGGTAAGCTCCGCTCCATATTCCTCTCCGGGGATTTCGACAGGCTTCTTCTGCTTGGGGACCTCCTGTATCACGGACCGCGGAACGATCTTCCTCCTTCATATGCACCGAAGGAGGTCATATCCATCCTTTCGGGGATGAAGGACAGGATACTCTCCGTCAGAGGCAACTGCGAAGCCGAGGTGGATCAGATGGTGCTTCCATTCCCCGTGCTGTCCGAAAGCGCCCTCGTCTTCGCAGACGGCATGACGCTCTATCTCACGCATGGGCATGTCCGCACGCCGGATGACCATCCGGAGGGAATCGATGCATTCCTTTCCGGGCATACCCACATTCCGGTATTGGAAGAGAAGGATGGAGTGCTGTTCATCAACCCCGGCTCGGTATCCATACCAAAGGGTGGATATCCTCCAAGCTATGCCATCTGGGATCGAGGGAACGTCGACGTTCTTCCGCTGGATGGAGGAAAGCCCATACTCTCCTTCAGTCTGGGAAGGTAAGCACCACTGAGACGATTCCATCGCTCTCGCTGATGGATACGGTCCCCGAATGCAGCTCCATGATCTGATAGACGATCGGGAGGCCGAGCCCGGAGCCTCCTGACGTGCGCGAGGCATCGCCGCGGGCCCAAGGCTCGAAGAACTGCGGAAGCGGATCGGGGAGATGGCCATCGTTCATGACGGATATGCTGACGGATCCTGCGCGCCTCTCGACGGAAACACGAGGGATTGTGCCCTGGGCGCTGTATGATCCGGCATTGGAGATGACCTCATGCAGGGCCCTTCCAAGAAGGACGGGATCAGCATCCACCTCTCCAGCCTCCTCCGGGATGCCGCATTCGATGCCGCAACCGGCCACTGCGCTCGAAAGGGCGCTGACGATATCCGTGGGCTTCTTCTGCGCCTTGGCATCGGGAGAGAGCAGATATGAGTAGTACGCAACCGACTGGATGCGCTGCATAAGCGTATCGTTCTCCTTCTTCATGCTCTCGATCAGCTGCATATCCAGCGGGAATACGCCGTCGATGGCACCGCTTATGAGGATGTTGAGGCTGGCTACGGGCGTATTCAGATCATGGGAGATGTTCCTGATCCACTCCTTCCTCGACTGCTGATGGCGCGAGAGATCCTTACCCAGAGCGGTGATGGACTTGGCGATCTCCGCCATCTCCTCCGTGTTCTGCTCCGGCAGATCCAGATCGTAGTAGCCCTTGGACAGGCTGTCCAGGGAGGCCTGTATCTCCTTTACGCTCCTGGCATTCCATTTCGATACGATGGCAGCGAGGATCGCGGAGACGATGAATGCCACTGGAATGGAGATGATGAATGCAAAGAGCAGCTCCTTCGTCGCGAAGAGCGTAGGCCCATAGTAGTCGATCCTATACACAAGCACGTCGATGTAGCCAAGGGTCTCCCCATCGGCGTCGATCCTTATCGTCCCTGCGATATCCTGATCCGCGACGATCGAAGGCAGTGACACGGTCATGTCCGAGCCACCCTCGAGGCTGTCCAGCGATATGCCCAGCGGGATCCTCGTATTCGGGATGGTATGGATGGAGAGGACATACCTTGGGGCGGGGATATCCACATCGGTATAGCTGATCGAGTGCTGGTACGACAGCTTGAGCCTGCTCGTGCGCAGATCGGAGTCGACCATGCTGCGCCTCGCCTCGGGAGATGGCATCTGCTCACCGGCGGGGGATGTGCCCAGCGATAGGATGAATCCTCCGTCGCTGTCCCGCACCAATAGTCCCGATATCCTCTCGGAGACCCTGGAGAGCATCATGTTCATCACATTGCTGCTATCGGCATCATCGAGGCTTCCTATGGATGCCTCAAGCGAGGATACGAAATCCTCGAAGACCATATCCCTCCATCCCATGGCGACGTGCCAGTTGCCGATGAAGATCACCAGGCACTGCACAGCTATGACCGCGAGGGAGATGAGTATGATGGCCAGGAACAGCCGGACGAACTGATGACGCATCCCTAAGCCTTTCTTCCTGAGAAGCGGTACCCATAGCCGCGGACGGTATCGATCCAGGAACCGGGCTTCAGCTTGGCCCTGATGTTCTTGATATGCGTATCGACGACGCGCTCATAGCTCTCGAAGCTGTAGTCGAAGCACTCCTCGAGTATCTGGGCGCGCGTGATGAGATTCGGCGAATTCGAAGCGAGGTAGAAGACGATCCTCCATTCGGCTGCGGTGAGCGCGATAGGCGTGCTATTGATCGACAGCACATGCTCGTTGTCATCGATCACCATCATGTTGTCGCCATCGCGGAATGATGAGACGTTCTCCTTTCCGCCATCGGCATCATCGAGGCGCCTGAAGAGCGCCTGTATGCGAAGCACGAGCTCCTTTGGGCTGAATGGCTTGGAGATGTAGTCATCCGCACCGAGCTCGAAGCCGAGGATGCGGTCCGACTCCTCCGTGCGCGCGGTGAGGAAGATGACGGGAAGCCTCGGGAACTGCTGCTTGAGTTCCTTGACGAAGGAGAACCCGTCCCCATCGGGAAGCATGACATCCTGGATCAGCAGGTCCGGCACGCGCTCGGAGAAGGCAGCCTTCGCCTCCTCCAGATTCCGCTGCCCGACTGCCTCATACCCTGATATGGAGAGATACTGGACGACGCCGTTCCTGATCACATCGTGATCCTCGACGATATATATGAGCTTCATGGCTCTGAGTTTCATGCAATGGATAGCCAATGGCAATAAATGGGAATGAAACTCCACACGAAAAACAGAATGGCTCCTCGGCCTTTCCAACGATCGGCCCTTGAGGCTATCATTGAGGAATGAAGGTGAAGGCAGGAGATGCGGTCATTGCACTGGTTTATCTGGCAGCGCTTCTGCTGTCCTTCAGGCCATATGCCCATACAGGCGATGTCCTTACGGTCCAGGCTGAGGACGGCACCTACGCCTACTCTCTGTCCGAGGATGGAGTGCACAGCTTCGAAGGGCCGCTCGGCATCACCGAGATCGAGATAAGGGATGGCCGGGCCAGGGTGGTATCATCCCCATGCCGGAACAGGATATGCATGGATGCGGGCTGGTCCTCGACGCTCTGCTGCCTGCCCAACAGGATCATCGCGACGACGACATCCTCAGAGGAGGGCCTCGATGCTGTCGCGGGATAGGATAGCAAGGCTCGCGGCCCTCTCGATATTCCTCAGCGCCGCTGAGATGTTCCTGCCTCGGTTCCTGCCGTTCTTCCGGATAGGGCTTGCGAACATACCGCTTCTGATGGCGCTCGACCTCGACCTGCCCTCGTTCATGGTGCTTTCGCTGCTCAAGGGCATCGGCACGAGCTATACATCCGGAAGCCTCTTCTCCGTCTTCGCCCTGATGTCGCTGCTCCAATCGCTCGCCGCTGGCTTTGCCATGCATGCTGCAAAGAGGATCGCTGGCAGCCATATATCCATATATGGGATATCCCTGGCAGGCGCAATCGCCAGCAACGCCGTGCAGATCGCCATCGCAGTGCTCTACACGGGCCGGGGTGCGCTTGCATTCCTCCCAGCTATGCTCATCATCTCCCTTCCGGCAGCCCTTGCGACTGCAGCCATATCCCAAAGGATCCCGGATCCTGATGACATCCAGATTCCGCAGGGCTGCTCCAAAGGCGCGCACAGCATGCTGACGATAATCCTCCTCGTCGCCGCAGGATCGGCGATGATGATGACAGGGCTTCCTCTTATTGCGCTCTCCCTTCTGGCGGCATTCATCCTCCAGCGCCTCTCAGGAAGGAGGATACTGCTGCTGCCTCATCTGACGATGCTCATATTCATGGTCATCTCATCGCTGCTGACCCCACACGGGAGAGTCATCGCATCCATCTTCTCGCTGCCCATCACTGAAGGAGCGCTCCTCGATGGCATCTGCAGATCCCTGAGGCTCTCCGGCGGCATTGCCCTGTCCCAGGCATTCTCGGGCTATATCCGCCCAGGAAACGGACTCATCGGAAAGACCGTGGCGATGTTCACGATGCTTTTATCGTCATTCCGCTCCTCTGAAGGCAGCATATGGAGGAGATTCACCGATGCGATCCGCTATGCAGAACCATTGGAAATGGAGAAAAGCCCTGTTGATGTTCCGATCTTCACATTATCTGCATTCTCCATCATTATAATCGCAGCTGCAATTGCAGATTGCGTCTTTTTCTGATTGCCTATATGTTTATCTTAGATGCAGCTGATTGACATTCATCTAGGTTTTTACTATAAATCTTTATCGATAAGAAAGGAGTCAAATATGGCAGAAGTCAATGAACTCTTCCCTGGACAGATCGAACTCCAGGAAATGATCGAAAGGACGAAGCGCGCACAGCTCATATATGCGAACTTCCCGCAGGAGAAGGTCGATGAGATCTTCCGCGCCGCAGCTATCGCAGCGAACAATGCACGCATCCAGCTCGCCATCGATGCAGTCGAGGAGACTGGAATGGGAATCATCGAGGACAAGGTCATCAAGAACCACTTCGCAGCCGAGTACATCTTCCACAAGTACAAGGACGAGAAGACCTGCGGCATCATCGAGCACGACAAGGCGTTCGGAATCGAGAAGATCGCCGAGCCGAAGGGAGTCATCTGCGGAATCATCCCGACGACGAACCCGACTTCCACAGCCATATTCAAGTCCCTCATCGCTCTCAAGACAAGGAACGCCATCATCTTCTCGCCCCATCCGAGGGCCAAGAAGTGCACATGCGATGCAGCACGCATCGTCCGCGACGCCGCGATCGCAGCAGGAGCTCCGGAGGATATCATCACATTCATCGAGGAGCCTTCGATGGAGAAGACCGACTACCTCATGAAGCACCCGCTCGTCAACCTCATCCTCGCCACAGGCGGTCCCGGAATGGTCAAATCGGCATACTCATCCGGCAAGCCCGCCATCGGCGTAGGAGCCGGAAACACCCCTGCCCTCCTCGACAAGAACTGCAACATCAAGATGGCAGTTGCCTCCATCCTCATGTCGAAGACATTCGACAATGGCGTTGTCTGCGCATCCGAGCAGTGCGTCATCGTCCACAAGGACATCTATTCCGAGGTGAAGAAGGAATTCAAGGAGCAGGGAGCGCACTTCCTCTCCAAGGAGGAGCTCGCCCTCCTCGAGCCGATCATCCTCGATCCGAAGAGGGGCTCTGTCAATCCGAAGATCGTCGGACAGCCCGCATACAAGATCGCGGAGATCGCAGGCTTCAAGGTGCCTGAGTCCACGAAGGTCCTCATCGGAGAGGTGAAGAGGGTCGCAGCCGACGAGCCGTTCGCACATGAGAAGCTCTCACCGGTGCTTGGCATGTATTCCTGCAGCAACTTCGGCGAAGGCGCCGCAATGGCTGCTGAGCTCATCGCGCTCGGTGGATTCGGACATACATCCGTCCTCTACTGCGATGAGAAGGAGCAGGACAAGATCGATGCATATGGCAAGGCCGTCAAGACAAGCCGCATCCTCATCAACATGCCGGCTTCGCAGGGAGCGATCGGAGACATCTACAACTTCCGTCTCGAGCCTTCCCTCACGCTCGGCTGCGGCAGCTGGGGCAACAACTCCATCTCCGAGAACGTCGGCCCCAAGCATCTTCTCAACGTGAAGACAGTTGCAGAAAGGAGGGAAAACATGCTCTGGTTCAAGCTTCCGCCCAAGATCTATTTCAAGTACGGCTGCCTGCCCGTGGCTCTGCAGGAGCTTGAGAACAAGAAGAGAGCCTTCATCGTCACCGACAGCTTCCTCTTCTCATCGGGCATGATCGACCGCATCACCGATACGCTCACGCAGATGGGTATCGAGACGGAGGTCTTCCATCAGGTCAAGCCGGATCCGACGCTCGGAACCATCAATACGGCCATGGAGCTCGTCAATGCATACAAGCCGGATGTATTCATCGCAGTCGGCGGCGGCTCTCCGATGGATGCCGCAAAGATCATGTGGCTCCTCTATGAGCACCCGGAGGTGAGCTTCGAAGGACTCGCCCTCAGGTTCATGGACATCCAGAAGAGGATCTATGCATTCCCCAACATGGGAAAGAAGGCGGAGCTCGTCTGCGTTCCAACCACGTCCGGGACAGGATCGGAGGTCACGCCGTTCGCGATCATCACGGACGAGAAGACGGGAATGAAGTGGGCCATCTCCGACTACGCCCTCACGCCCAGCATGGCGATCATCGACAGCGAGCTGGCGATGGGACAGCCGAAGGGACTCACCGCTTCCTGCGGTATCGACGTTCTCACGCATGCCCTTGAGTCGCTCGTCTCATCGATGTGCACGGACTACACGGCACCGCTTTCGCTCGAGGCTGCGAGGATCATCTTCAAGTACCTTCCGAAGGCATATGCCGATGGAACGGACAAGAAGGCAAGGGAGAAGGTGCACGACGCCGCGGCAATGGCCGGAATGGCATTCGCGAATGCATTCCTGGGCGTATGCCACTCGATGGCGCACAAGCTCGGAGCCGCATTCCACGTTCCGCACGGAATGGCGAACGCCCTCCTTCTGACGAACGTCATCCGCTTCAACGCGAACGACACGCCGACGAAGCAGGCTGCATTCCCGCAGTATGAGTATCCGTCAGCCATCTCCCGCTATGCACGCGCTGCCGATTACATCTCGATGGCGGTCAACGACACGAAGAACACCGAGTTCATCGTGACGACGCCGAAGATGAGCCAGGAGGAGAAGGTGAAGGCTCTCATCGATGGAATCGAGAAGCTCAAGAAGGAGCTTGGCATCCCGGCCTCCATCAAGGAATGGGGCGTCGATGAGGCGGAGTTCCTCGCACAGGTCGACGAGCTCTCGGTCAAGGCATTCGATGACCAGTGCACAGGATCAAACCCGCGCTACCCGCTCATCAGCCAGATCAAGCAGCTCTACCTCGACTCCTACTATGGAAGGGAGTGGAAGGAGACCAACTGATCCATCCCGGGAAAGGATATGGGAAGCCTGCCTTGCGCAGGCTTCTCTGCATCCAGGGAGCGTATGGAACAAAACCGCGAGAGAGGATAGATTCATCGATATGGAGAAAGGACGCTCAAGATACCTGAAGCTCTTCCTGTCGACGCTGGAGATCAGCGCCTTCACCTTCGGCGGAGGCTATGTGATCATCCCGCTGATGAGGAAGACCTTCGTAGGCAAGCTGAAGTGGATCGAGGACCAGGAGATGCTGGATCTCACCGCCATCGCGCAGTCGGCCCCCGGCCCGATAGCCGTCAATGCCGCAATACTCGTCGGATACAGGACGGCAGGCATCCCCGGAGCGCTGCTGAGCATCCTGGGATCGGTCCTGCCACCGCTCGTCATCATCTCAGTCATCTCGCTCTTCTATCAGGCGTTCAGGAGCAATCGCTTCGTATCGGCTGCCATGGCAGCGATGAGCGCTGGAGTCGCCGCAGTCGTCATCGATGCCGTGATCACGATGGCCTGGGATGTGATCAAGGGCAGGAAGGCGCTTCCGATAGCGATGATGCTGGCGTCCTTCATCCTCGCCGCATTCCTCGACGTCAATGTGATCGCCATACTCATCGCAGCTGGCGCCGTCGGCTTCATCGCAAGCAGTACAGGGAGGAAGGGATGATCTACCTCTCGCTTCTGTGGAGCTTCATACAGATAGGCCTATTCAGCGTGGGAGGCGGGTACGCGGCGATGCCGCTGATCCAGCATCAGGTGATCGACATCCACGGATGGCTTACGATGCAGGAGTTCTCGGATATCATGACGATCTCGCAGATGACGCCCGGTCCGATCGCAATCAACAGCGCAACGTTCGTCGGGATCCGCATCGCGGGAATCCCCGGCGCACTGGTGGCGACGTTCGGCTGCGTCCTGCCTTCATCCATCATCGTGACGATCCTCGCGTTCGTCTACTATAGGTTCAAGGGGCTGGACGCAGTGCAGAGCGTGCTGAAGGGACTGAGGCCGGCGGTCGTCGCCATGATCGCCTCAGCAGCCCTCTCGCTTACGGCGATGGCGCTCTGCGGCTCCGATTCGTTCACAAGGGACATCGACATGGTGAATGCCACCCTGATCGTCATCTCCCTCATCGTGCTGAGGAAATGGAGGCTGAACCCCATCATCGTCATAGCGGCGACTGGGATCTTCGGCATATTCCTAGGCTTCGTATAGCCCTAGGTTCTCCATGGATGGGCGAAGCCTGCCGTCGGATATCATCCTGACGATCTCGATCGTCCGGTCGGTGACGGGCGTGGGCACGCCGGCCCTGCGCCCCTCCCTCGAGAGCGCACCATCGACAGCGTCGATCTCCGTCTCCTTCCCCTTCTCTATATCCTGGAGCATCGATGACTTGAGCGATCTGTGGTTCCCCATCGCAAGGGGGATGATCATGAACGAGAGCAGCCTCTTGGGCAATGAATGGTAGTCGGCGATGAGAGCGACATCCTTGCCCTGCATGGGAGCCAGCCTTATGCCAAGCGCACGGGAGACATCCACGCATTCCTTCATGATCAGCTGGACGATCCTACGGGACCGCCAGGATGATGCTACGCCCCCGAATGTCATGCCTGTAACGGCGGAGCCGGCTGAGCATGAGGCGTTGATCAGCAGCTTGGACCCTCTGTCGC